>WFWG01000295.1 GCA_015491235.1 Ardenticatenaceae bacterium | reverse complement strand
GAGGGCCACGTGGGCCAGCGCCAGGTGGTCCGCCACCTCCATGGCTGGCACCCAGCCAGCTTGCACAAGCGTCTCGCCGAGCCCCATCCGGCGCACCTCCTCCGCGAAACGGACTTCTTCCCCGAACAGTCCCCGTCCCACCACCAGCAGCCGGGCGTCGGGACACGCGGCGACCACGCGCCCCCACACCCGGGCCAAGCGGGCCACGTCGAACTCGAAGAAACGGGTGTAGAGGAGCACGACCGGGCGCCCCTCAAGCCCCATCTCCGCCCGCAGGGCCACCACCCGTTCCGGCGAGGGGCGGGCTTGCAGCGAGAGTCCCGGCCCGTTGGGCACGTAGCAAACGCGCTCGGGCGGCACGCCCAGGCTCCACACCAGCGTTTCCAGCGCCCGACTGGCCACCGTGACGCCGTGAGCGTGGGTCAACCCGTAGTGCTCCTGGCGAGCAAAGGCCCACTTGAGCGGTGCCGGGTAGGGCTCCAACTCGTTCCAGCCGCCCCGCCCTTCCCAATCGTCCGCGTCCACAACCACGCGCGCTCTCCGGCGCCCCAGGCGGCTCAGCCACCACCAAACCGCCGCGACCAAGCCGCTGTACGCCTTGGGTTTGAAGGCGTGAACCACGTGGGGGTCCGCTTTGCCCACTTCACGCACGAGGGCAGCCGCCAGCAGGGGCGGGTCGAGGGCCGGATGAGGGGGAAGCCGCAAGTTGACCACGCGCACGCCAGCCTCGGCCTCCTCCCACACCTGGCCGCTGCGGGTGCGGTCGTTCCAGGGGGGAACGAACACGGTCACCTGGTGGCCCCTGGCGGCCAGGGCGCGGGCCAGGGGCAGGGCGCGCACCGAGACGGTGCCCTTGGGGGCCAGGCCAAAGGGCGCCACGAAGGCCACTCGTAACGCGCCATCCGAAGTCGGCGTGAGGGAACTCATGGGAGCTCGAGGAGTTCGGGGAGGTGAATTGCGCTGGGCACCACAGCGCAGGCGCCCGCGCTCCACAGCTCTTCTTCCGTGGCGAATCCGGTGAGCACCCCCACGCCTTGCGCTCCAGCCCGCCGGGCGGCCAGCATGTCAACGGGCATGTCGCCCACCACCAGGACGCGCTCCGGCGCTATGCTCAACAGGGCTGCCGTGCGGCGCACCGCCTGAGGGTGGGGCTTGAAGCGCCACGTGTCCTGGCGCGTGGTGACGGCACCAAAGAAGGTCCGCAGGCCGTATCGCTCCAAGAAAGTGTACGTTTCCCGGCGGGCGCGGTTGGTCAACACGCCCAAGCGGTAGTGGGGAGCCAGGCGAGCAATCAACTCGGGAACGCCCTCAATGGGCACCAGCGTGTCGAGGGTGCCAATCCCCTTGGCCCGCCGCCCCCAGTCGGCCAGGGGGCGCAGCCAACTGTCGAGCCCTACGCGGTCTAACACGGCCAACACGTAGTTGGAAGGCGTTTCGGTCACCACGAAGAGACGGCGGACCAGCCGTCGGGCCTCCTCTTCCGGCAACAGGGCGGCCAGCCACTCCGCCAGTCGTCCTCCGCGCTCTCCACCCCGGAGCGCCATGAGCGTGCCGTCCAGGTCGAACAGAATGGCTTCCACTCGTCCCACGTCAAGATGTGCGGTTCGGTTCGGCGCCAAATTATTGGGTTCCATCGGGCACAGCCACCACGATTACGCGGTGCGTGTTGGTTTCGTAGGGCCAACAGCTCACCAAAGTGAGCCGCACGTCGTTGGTGGGCGCGATCCAGCGGGCGTTCTCGAACTGCTGTTCGGGGGGCACGCCCACCTCGCGCAAGAGGAGCTTCTGGACCACGCGGTAGGGGTACCAGCGGCCGTCGGCGTTCAAGTAGACCATGTCGCCGGGTTCCAGCTTGTAGAGGTCGCGGAAGACCTCGCCTTTCACGTTGTTGTGTCCCGCAATGACTGTGTTGCCGGGCGCGCCGGGCAGGGCGCTGTCCTCGTGCCAGCCCGCTGCGTACTCGGCCACCTCGTAGTAGCGCACCAGGTATGGCCCCTCCCGCACGTAGTAGAAGCCCACGGAGACCACGGGAGCGTCCACTTGAATGGCGGGGATGAGAATCTGGGTAGGTGGCGTGGTGGCGGCCGGCGGAAAGGGGCCGGGCGTGACAACAGGCGTCGGCTCCAACGTGGGTGCGGGGGCTGGTGTCTCGGGAACCCGCACGGGGACGAAGGGCGCTGGCGTGGCGCCGGATGACGGCGGTTGGCCCGGCTCGTCCGGCGAATCGGGCGCGGCGACCTCGGCGCGCGGCGGCTCCGGCCGGTTCTCCTGTGCCACGTCGGCTGTGCCGGCCGACGCCAGCGCCTGTGGCGGCGCGACCGTTTCCACCAAGCCGGCCGCTTCGAGTTGGGTCAGTGCTTCCCCGCGCAGCGTCTGCCACGTCAACAGGGAGAAGACGGTCACCGCGGCCACCAGCGGTCCCAGGGTAGCTGCCCACAGCGCCGGCGAAGCAGACCGCTGGCGGACCACCAGGGGCGCCAGTTCGCCCATCGGCGGGAGCAACGTATAATTGGCTGGGGAAACAGGTGCGGCAAGCTGGCGAAGAGCTGGCCGCCGACGAGATTGCAAGCGCGGGCAGCGCCCCCACGAGACGTTCAGGCAAAAGCGGGCCTGATGGCCGCGCAACACCGGCCGGGAGACGCCAGTGGCCCAGCAGCGGTGTGTGCCGTGGGGACGGTCCCAGCATCCCCACGGGCCCGCTGGCGTGCCCAAGTGAGGACACGAAATCCGTCCGACAGTGGGCCGTCTCTGTTTTTTAGCCATTGTGGAACGGTACCCCATAGACACCGTCCCGGCCTCCTGGCCGCTGGTGGCTTTCCATAAACGCATTTCCATTATAGCCTGACTTTCTCTTCGCCACAACGCCGATTGAACTCGAGGGGAGGAAAAACCATGAGCAGCCTGTCCACCGGCAAGCTTCCACTCGATTTGCTGAACGACTTGCTCAGCCGTTACGCCCGCACGGACGAAAGTGTACTCGTCGGTCCAGGAGTTGGCGTTGACGCGGCTGTGGTCACCACCAGCGGCGACTTGCTCGTGGCGAAGAGCGACCCCATCACCTTCGCGACCGACGAGATCGGCTGGTACGCGGTTCACGTCAACGCCAACGATGTGGCCTGCCTGGGGGCAACGCCTCGCTGGTTTCTGGCCACTCTGCTGCTCCCGGAAGGCCGCACCACGGCCAAACTGGTGGAAGACATTTTCGCCCAACTGGACGCCGCCTGCCGGTCGCTGAACGTGCTTCTCGTCGGCGGACACACGGAAATCACCTACGGGCTGGACCGCCCCATCGTGTCCGGCCACATGCTGGGCACCGTTCCACCCGAGGGCCTCATCACACCTGCCGGTGCTCGCCCCGACGACCGCGTGCTGATTGTGCGGGGGTTTCCCATTGAGGGCACCTCCATCATCGCCCGCGAGCGGGCCGACGAACTGCGGCGCCGAGGCTACGACGAATCCACCATCCAGGCGGCTCAGCGCTTCCTCTACGAGCCCGGCATCAGCGTGGTCCGTGCGGCCCAAGTGCTCCTGGAAAGCGGCCCCGTTCACGCCCTGCACGACCCCACGGAGGGCGGCGTGGCCACCGGCCTGCTGGAGCTGGCGCTGGCGGCTGGCTTGGGCATTGAGGTGGAGGCGGAGGCGTTGCCCGTGCTGCCCCTGGGCCAACGTTTGTGCGCCGAGTTTGGCCTGGACCCCTTCGGCACCATTGCCAGCGGCGCCCTGCTGGCTGCCGTGCCGCCCAATTCAGTATCCGCGCACCTGAAGGCGCTGGAGGAGGCTGGTATCCCCGCGGCCAACGTGGGGCAACTCCTGCCACCCGACAGGGGATGTTGGCTCCTGGTGAATGGTGAGCGCCGCCCCCTACCCCGCTTTCCCGCCGACGAAATCACCAAACTCTTTGCCGGATGAGCCAGGGCGGCTCCTCAGAATGGCCACGGCCCACACCAGCGAGCAGAGCACGCCCGTGCCCAGGCTCAGGGCGCGGGCCAGGCGCCAGTTGGGGGGCGCGTATTTCAGTTCCACGTCGTGCGCACCGCCTGGCAGCGGCACGCCCACGAGAAGGCCGTAGGCGCGCAGCCATTGCCCCCGGGCGCCGTCAATCCACACCTGCCAGCCGGGGTCGGCCACCTCGCTCACCACCAGGAACACGGCGGCGTCGGCCTCCACGCGCAGGGCCACGTAGCCTGGAGTGCGCCGAACCAAGGTCACCTGTCCGGTTCCTGTCACCGGCGGCGGCGCGCGCTCAACCAGCGCCGTGCGGTAGACGTCGAAGTCCTCGTCCTCCAGTCGCTCCCAGGCCACCTCGGCCGAGGGCACCTGTTGAACTTCCGCCACGAGCCAGGCGCGCGGGCGGGGCTGCTTCAGGCGGTAGAGGGCCGCGCCCTCACGTCCCGCCACGGGCGTGAAGAGGGTTGGGTCGAGCGGCTGCTCCGAGAGCACGTGTTGGACGGCCAGCAACTCCCACTGAAACCAGGATGGCACTCCCTCCAGGAAACGGGCCGTGTGGGCCAGGCGCAGCGGCTCGTTGCCGCTGAGCGTCTCGACGGCGTAGACCATGCCGGCGTTGGCGGCCGGCTGAAGCACGTTGGGGTCGTGGACGCGGCCCTCCTGTGCCGCCTGCTGGGCTGCCGTCACAAGGGGATCGGGCGGAAAGAAAGCGTCGGGTGGGCGGTCGCCCTGGTGGTAAGGCTGGTTGACCACGAAGAGGTTGTAAGCCACCAGGGCGGCTGCCAACGCGCTTCCCACTCGGGGCCAGCGCCGTGCCAGGGCCAGTGCTGCCAGCAGGAGTACCAGCAGCACGAGGAGCATCAGGGCGTTCCCCAGAAACCCCTCCATGACCTCGGCATAGCCCTGGCGCATTCCCCCCAAAATCTGAGCGCGGGCCACGTAAAAGGCACCTACAAGAAAGGTGGTGGGAAGGAGCGCCCACGCGGTGGCCCGCTGAACCCGCCGCGCGGCGTCCCGGCTTCCCCGGGCCAGCCCCTCCACGCCCCAGCCGGCCAGCAAGGCGAACGCCAGGGCCACGACCACCAGCACCCGCTCCTGGTCGCGCACTCGGTCCCATCCCGGCAGGCCCAAGTAGAGAAGTTGAAAGAGCCCTCCGCGCCCGCCCAGCGCCAGCAGCAGACCCGCCACAGCCACTGCCGCCCAGAACCACTTCTCAGGCCGCCGTTTGGGTGCCAGCAACCCCAGCGCCGCCAGGCCCAACACGACAGGCCCCACGTAGAGGGGAGTTCCCCCGAAGAAGTTGGGCAACACGGCCGTCACCAGTTCGTCCCAGGGCAGCCCGGTGCTCACGAAGGCGTAGTTGAGCGTGGCACGCTCGGAACGCGCGATGAAGTCCAGGGTGGGCATCCACTGGGCAGCGCTCAGGCCGGCGCCCACGAGAAAGGGGACGGGAGCCACCAAGAAGTCCACGGCACGCCTGCCTCGCGCCCTCCGGAAGAGCAGCCAGAGCAGCCAGGCACCACCCAGGTAAACTTGGTAGAGCACCACCTGGGGGTGACCGGCCAGCACCGCCAGCGCCAGCAGCACGCCAGCCAGCACGCCGTTGGCGAGCCGCCGGGTTGTCCCATCAACCTGGACCGTGCGGTGCAGCGCCCAGAGCCACCAGGGGAGCCAGGCGACCGTCTCGGCAATGCTCACCTGCTGGAGGGGGAAGCCGGTGAGGTATCCGCTGAGGGCGAAAGCCACGCCGCTTGTCCAGGGCGCGAGGGCGGTAGTCCCGCGCATGAGGCGGCGGGCGAGGAGGTAGGCTCCCACGCCGGCCCACATCACGTGGGCCACCACCTCCAATTCCAACGCCACCAGGGGGAAATCCGCCCCCCACCAGAGGGCGTTGACCACGGCAGGGGGGTAGAGGGCGGCCGCCTGGGGATCGGCCAGGCCGGGTTGGCCGCCCCAAATGTAGGGGTTCCAAAGGGGAAGCCGCCCGGCCGCCAGCTCCCGTGCCACGAAGCGCCGCAAGGGCCAGTACTGGTGCGTGAAGTCACCTTCGGGAAAGGCCAACCGGTCGGCCGGGTTCGGTGCCCAGAGGCGCCAGAAGAAAAGGGCCACCAGCGCTATCAACAAAGCCAGAGCTGCCAGGTCTTGCCGTCGCATACGTTCAAGTGTCTCATGGCCGCGCGATTTGTCAAACCAAACCCCAAACTCCCTGGAGGTCCAAAGCCTTCAGGCGGTTCGGGAGCGCCCAATTTGCGCGTTTTAGCACTCTCTGTTATACTCTGCTGGCACTCTGGAGAGGAGAGTGCTAAACAAACACGAGAGTAAGGAGGCACAGGAAAAATGGCCAAGCAGTTACAACCGCTCGGTGATCGCATCATCGTCGAGCCCATTGAACGGGAAGAAGTCACGCCCAGCGGCATTGTGCTCCCTGAGACGGCCAAAGAAAAGCCCATGGAGGGCAAAGTCATCGCCGTGGGCCCGGGCGCCGTTCAGGAGGACGGCACGCGCCGTCCGCTGGACGTGCAGGTGGGTGACCGCGTCATCTACGCCAAGTACGCTGGCACGGAATTTAAGCTGGACGGGGATCGCAAGGTTTTGATCCTGAGGGAGTCCGACATTCTGGCGAAAATCATTGAAGAGTAAGCCTGCTGGCACTTCAAGCACAGCATGGCATCCAAACCCGAAAATCTGATTCGACGAAGGAGGTATGACAATGGCGAAACAACTGGTCTTCTCCGAAGGCGCTCGCCGCGAGCTCAAGCGCGGTGTGGACACGCTGGCCAACGCGGTCAAGACCACGCTGGGCCCCAAGGGGCGCAACGTGGCCCTCGACAAGAAGTGGGGCTCCCCCACGGTGACCCACGACGGCGTGACGGTCGCCAAGGAGATCGAGCTGGAAGAACCCTTCGCCAACATGGGCGCGCAGATGCTGAAGGAAGCGGCCACCAAGACCAACGACGTGGCCGGTGACGGCACCACCACCGCCACGGTGCTGGCTCAGGCCATCGTCAACGAGGGCCTCAAGAACGTGGCCGCCGGCGCCAACCCCATGCTCCTCAAGCGCGGCATCGAGAAGGCGGCCGAAAAGGCGGCTGACTACATCAAAGACATTGCCATTGAGGTTGAAAGCCGCGACGACATTGCCCACGTGGCGGCCATCAGCGCCAACGACCCCGAAATTGGCAACCTGATTGCCGAGGTCATGGAGAAGGTCGGCAAGGACGGCGTCATCACCGTCGAGGAGTCCAAGACCGGCCTGGCCTTCGAGACCGAGTACGTCGAGGGTATGCAGTTCGACCGTGGCTACATCAGCCCCTACTTCGTCACCGACGCCGACCGCATGGAGGCTGTCCTGGAGAACCCCTACATCCTGATTCACGAGAAGAAGATCTCCAGCGCCCAGGACCTGTTGCCCATCCTTGAGAAAGTGCTCCAGAGCGGCAACCGCAACTTGCTGGTCATCGCCGAGGACGTGGACGGAGAAGCCCTGGCCACGCTGGTGCTCAACAAGCTGCGCGGCGTCTTCAACGTGGCCGCTGTCAAGGCGCCCGGCTTCGGCGAGCGGCGCAAGGCCATGTTGCAGGACATCGCCATCCTGACAGGCGGCACGGTCATCAGCGAGGAGTTGGGCCGCAAGCTGGAGACGGCCACGCTGAACGACCTGGGCCGCGCCGAGAAGGTGATCGTCACCAAGGACGACACCACCATCGTGGGCGGCAAGGGTGATCCGGAGGCCATCAAGGCGCGCATCAACCAGATCAAGGCGCAGATCGAGACCACCACGAGCGACTACGACCGGGAGAAGCTACAGGAGCGGCTGGCCAAGCTGGCCGGTGGCGTGGCCATCATCCGGGTGGGCGCGGCCACGGAGACGGAGCTGAAGGAGAAGAAGCACCGCGTGGAGGACGCCCTGAGCGCCACCCGCGCGGCGGTTGAGGAGGGCATCGTGCCCGGCGGCGGCGTGGCCTTGCTGGCGGCCCAGAAGGCGCTCGATGGTTGGCTGGGCCTGGAGGGCGACGAGGCCACGGGCGTGAAGATCGTCTACCGCGCCCTCGAGGAGCCCCTGCGCCAGCTTGCCGCCAACGCGGGCTACGACGGCGCCGTGGTGATTGGCGAAGTGCGCCGCCGCCAGGCTGAAGCCGACAACCCCAACCTGGGCTTCGACGTGCTCAAAGAGGAGTACGTGGACATGGTGAAGGCGGGCATCATTGACCCGGCCAAGGTGACCCGCTCGGCGTTGCTCAACGCGGCCAGCATTGGCGCCATGATTTTGACGACCGAGGCGCTGGTCACCGACATCCCCGAGGAGAAGAAGGAGACGCCCGCGCCGCCTGAGTTCTAAGCCGCGCTGCCTGCTGTGGGCAACAAATCAGGCCCCGGCCTCAACGCCGGGGCCTGATTTTTTCAAGGGGCAGAAAACCTTCACGGAGCGGCGTTCTCTCTCAAAGCTTCCCGGAGGCTTGGGAACCTCCGGGAAGCTCGGTTACCTGATCATCATGGGCAGGTAGACGTTGTAGAAGGCCGCAATAGCCGTCACACGGGTGGCGACGATGGACGCACCACTCAACCGGGCAACGCCTCCACTTCCCGCGGGAGCGTAGCCGTTGACCACCACCGGCTGCCCGTCCACCAGCGGCGCGTGGCTGTCGTCCAAGATGGTGGCGTCGGTAACCGTGAAGGGCGTCGTTCCGCCGACCGACTTGACCGACCAACCAGTGCCGTTCTGTTGAAGCGTGCCGATGAAGGTGTACTGTCCGGCCTCTGGCGGCACGTGGGTCTCGATTTCGAGGGCCACGTTGATGTTGTTCTGGCGCATGTACTCGACCTTGACGAAGGCCCCTTCGACCAGCGCGCCGTGCTCTTCCGTGATCCGCGTAGCTGCTGTGACCTCGAAGAGGACGCCACCCACCTGCCACGTCCCCACGAACCCCTGGGCTGGCATCTGCTCCACAAAACCGTAGAGGCGCGTGGTGGTGATCGGGTTGGTGCTCGTGCCCCCGCTGGCACACTTGGCGTCGTCCTCCGTCTCGATCTTCACGGCCTCGCGCGTGCTGTTCCTGTCAACGTACCGCACCTTGACGCAGGCGCCGACGCCGAAATTCCCGTGGCCCTGCTCGAACTTGGTGGTGTTCGTTGCCGTGTAGCTCACCCCGCCAACTATCCATTCGCCTATCCAGTTGGCAGGATAGGCATCAATCCGACCGTACACTTGGGCCAAGGAGAAGTCACTGTCGTCCACAGCGTGTTTGCCCTCGATTTCCAGAGCCCGGAACGTGCCATCAGGGTTGACTGTGAACTTGACTTTTACCAGCAACCCCACACTGAAGGGGCCATGCTTGAGTTGGGTGGTCTGTGTGACCTCGTAGTCCACCCCGCCAATCGTCCACGTGCCGAGCAGACCGGGGGAAGTGATCGGCAGCGCTTCGACGACACCATACGCCTCATAGGTGGCACTTCCCGGCTGACCACATTCCTGCTGGCGCTTGGTTTCGATCTTGTGTGCTTGGCGGCCAGAAGTCCCCTCCGTGTATTTGACCTCCACACATCGGCCCACTTCAAAGAGGCCGTGGTCCTGCTCGAAGCGCGTCTGGGCCGTGGCCGTGTACGTTTGGCCGGCGATGGTCCACACGCCCACCAATCCCTGCGGCATGACTTCGATGAGGCCCTTGGCTTCGAGCATCTGGCTGCCACCATGACCGTCGTCCACGGGCACGCCACACTCGTCGGCCGACTCCGTGCGGATTTGAAGTGCCTGGCGGGTGGTGCCGTTGAGCTGATACTCGACCTCCACACACGCACCGACGGCAAAAGGACCGTGGGGCGTGTCGAGTTGTGTCGTTGTGGTCACCTGGTACTGGTGGCCGTCAATCGTCCACGTGCCGGTCAAATCGGACGTGTTCGGCAGGCTCTGAACGACGCCGTAGTCCCGCTGCACGTTTGTGCCAACAGAACAGAAATCCTCCGTGCGAATCTTGAGGGCCAAGCGCACGTTGTTTTGAACCACATATTCGATTTCCACGCACACGCCGACAGCAAACGTGCCTTCCAACTGTTCGAAAATCGTTGTGTTGGTGGCTTGATACTCGACGCCGTTCACCCGCCACGTTCCAATCAGGCCGTTGGAAGGCATTGCCTCAACCGTGCCGTAAACTTCCTGTTTTACGGGATTTTGCGGCTGACCTCCTTGTGATTGACAGTCGCTGGGATCTTGGGACTCGATGCGGATCGCCACGTTCTGGTTGGCCTGAACAACGTACTTGACGTCAACACACGTCCCCACCACAATGGGGCCATGTGTGGTTTGGAACTGGGTGTTCGACGTGGCTTCGAAGTCCACGCCGCTAATCGTCCACGTGCCCACGTTGGTGCCGGCAGGCTTGTCTTCCACCGTGCCCTTGAACTCCAAGGTGCTCGTCGTGTTACGGCCGCCGCACTCGTAGGCCTCTTTGCTCTCGATCTTCACGGCCACATTGACACCGTTGTTCAGCGTGTATTCCACCTTGGCGCACACGCCAGCGGCCAACGGGCCGTGTTCCTGGTCGAACGCCGTGTTCTGGTTTGCCTGGAACGTCTTACCGCCAATGCGCCACTCGCCGGTCAAACCGCCTGCCGGCATGGCCTCGACGATGCCCATATATTCCAACGTGTTATCGTCATTGCTTGCCCCGTCAGCCAGTGCGACGGCCATCGGCAACGCCAGCAACAGGACCATCAACAGGGCAACAATGCCGAGGGAAAGCTTGACTCCCTTCATGGTTCGATTCCCTCCTCACTTCTGTTATTTTTCCACGGCTTGTGTCTCTGCACTCCCAACAACCACACACCTGAAGCATATCCACGTGAATCAGTCCCGGTCGTCTTCGCCTTCTCCCACCTCCCTTCCTTCGTGTCCTGCCTCCGACACGTTTCTTCCGTTCCGCTCTTTGGACTCAGCCGTAGCGGGAGAAGTGTTCCTGAGCGTGGCCTCCAGGCCGGCAATCAGGATCTGCTTCTCCTGCTCGGAGAGCGCCGCAGCCGGATGCGTGATCACGTAGTAGAAAGGGGGCATCTCCCCTTCTCGGATCACCTCGGTGATTTCACCGCCTTCCTCTTGAGGGCGGTTCCACTCCGAAAAATTCAGCTTCCGCCGCCCCTCTTCCACGTCTCGCTGGATGATCCACGAGAGCGGAGCAATGTTGCTGTACCACGGCCACACGGTCTCATTGCTGTGGCAATCGAAACAAGCCCGCCGCGCCAATTCGCGCGTAGCAGGAGAATCCCACTGAGGCTCCTGCACCACAGGCGGATTGGCATGAGTGCGGCCATAAGGGATCAACTGAATGGCCACCAAGAGAACAAACACGCCCACAAGAAGTTTGCGCCAGTGACGAAGAAATTTTCGCGCCCACATCCCATACTCCTCCTCTACCTGGAAATCTCGCTTTCAAGTATATGATGTCCCATTCGAAGATCGGTTAACGAGCCCTTAAGCTCCTATTAAGGCGACGTTAACGCGCCCCGTTCGCCATTGTTGTCAGCCGCTGCCCTTTCGGTTAGAATGTAATACCAATTACAATTACTTTCTCGAACACCATGTTTCAATCCTGGTGTTCCCCTGAAACGTGGGACGACGGCGTGCCATTCCGGCGGCTTGAGCCGAGATACGGCTCGGCGCCGCCGTAAGAGAAGAAATTGTGGAGAACTGGGGCGGCT
>WFWG01000294.1 GCA_015491235.1 Ardenticatenaceae bacterium | reverse complement strand
GTGGAACGCGCCCAGCACAGGACAGTTCTACTACGACGACACCTGGCACGACCGCTTCCGAAAGCTGGTGCTGGGCCGTTACATGCCCCCCGACCGGGGCATCGAGGACGGAGAAGAGGTGCTGGACGTGCTGGCGACTCACCCCGGCACGGCCCGCCACATTGCCCGCAAGCTTTGCCGGCGACTGGTGAGCGACACCCCACCTGAGTCACTGGTGCAACAGGCGGCCGACGTGTTTCTGAGCACCCGTGACCGATCTGACCAGATCAAGGCCGTCGTGCGCACCATCGTGCAGTCCGAAGCCTTCCGCACCACGTGGGGGGAGAAGATCAAACGCCCCTTCGAGTTGGCCGTGAGCGCGATGCGGGCCGTGCAAGCCGATTTGACCGACTTCACCCCATCGTTCCGCTGGTGGTATGGTCAGATGGGCCAGCCCCTCTTCGCCTGGCGCCCGCCCAACGGTTACCCTGACGTGGCCGCCCCCTGGACCGGCTCGGCTTCGATGCTCCACCGCTGGCGCTTCACGAACCGCCTCTTTCTCGGCATGGACGGCGTTCAGGTGGACGTGTTGAGCCAGACGCCGGCAGACGTGAAAACTCCCAACGCGCTGGTGGACTTCTGGACACAGCGCGTGTTGGGCCGCCCGCCGGCCGAGTCCACGCGGCGCGAACTGGTGGACTTTATCGCCCAGGGGCGCAACCCCGACCTTCCCCTGCCCGACGACGAGCGCACAGCGCGCCTGCCCCACATGGTGGCCCTGATGTTGATGAGTCCTGACTTCCAGTGGCGTTGAGAGAAGGAGGAAGGATGCCCAACCTGACCCGCCGTCAATTTCTGGTCGGATGTTCAGCCGCCATCGCCGCCATGGCCGGTGCTCGGTTCGGCACGCTGGCGTGGGCCAACCCGATGACCAACACGCCACCTGAAATCCTCGTCGTCATTTTCCTGCGGGGTGGCTGTGACGGGCTCAACATCGTGCCGCCCATTGCCGGGGAAGACCGCCAGTACTACGAAGAAAAGCGCCCCTCTCTCAAGGTTCCCGCCTCGGGCAACGGCGCGGCCTTGCCGCTCAACGCCCAATTTGGCTTGCACCCGGCTTGCGCCCCCCTGCACGACCTTTACCAGGACGGCAGGCTGGCGCTTGTGCTGGCCACGGGGTTGACGGTGGACACGCGCAGCCACTTCGACGCCATGGACTACATCGAACTGGGCACGCCCGGCCGCAAGGACACCGCCACCGGCTGGCTAACGCGCCACCTGGCCACGTCACCCCACCTCTCATCTGCCTTTCTGCTGCCGGCGGTGGCCACCGGCTCCATGCGGCCCACGGCACTGCTGGGCGCTGACCAGAGCGTCGCCCTCAACAACCTCGACGAACTCACCTTCTACGGTCACTGGGCCTACCGTGATGACCAGCGCCGGGCCGTCCGCCACATGTACGAGAGCGCCACGTCCTGGCTCCACCGCGCCGGCGTGCGAACGCTCGACCTGCTCGACATCGTGGAGGCCCGCAAGCCCCCCTCCTACACGCCCGACAACGGCGCCGTCTACCCGGACACCGGCTTCGGCAACCGCCTCAAGGTGCTGGCCCAGCTCATCAAGATGGACGTGGGCCTTCACGTGGCGACCGTGGACCTGGGCGGCTGGGACACCCACGCTTACCAGGGCGACGGCAGCGGCGGGTACTTCGCCAACCTGCTCGACGAACTTTCGCGCGGGCTCAACGCCTTCTACACCGACCTGGACAGCGGCTACACCGACCGCTTGACCGTCGTCGTCCTGAGTGAGTTCGGCCGCCGGCTGCGCGAAAACGCCAACCGGGGCACCGACCACGGCCACGGGAACATCATGATGGTCCTGGGCAAACAGGTCAACGGCGGCCTGTACGGCCAGTGGCCCGGCCTGCACGAGGACCAGCTTTACGACCGCGCCGACCTGCAGGTGACCACCGACTACCGGCGTGTGCTGAGCGAAATCCTGATCCGCCGGCTCCAAAATCCTAACCTCGGCAGCGTTTTCCCCGGATACACCGGCTACGAGCCGCTGGGCGTCGTGCAAGGCGAAGACTTGCCGCCCCAGTACGGCGGCAGCCAGCAAAACGTCTTTCTGCCGTTGGTCGTGCGGTAGCCGACGCCGCCCATGCCCAAGTTGAATCCCCGCCAACTTCGGCTATAATTGCCCTACCCGCCCGTGCCAACGCGCACCGGGCCGGGCTTTTTCCCGACAACGGCGACGGGCACCCCGGTGGTGCCCGCTTTTCGTGAACGCCCACAACCTGCTCGAAAACGGAGGGAAATCCCGTGCGCCGAACACACATGGCCGGAGAACTGCGACCAGCTCACGCCGGACAACGGGTTACCCTAGCCGGTTGGGTCCACCGCTCCCGCGACCACGGGGGCGTCATCTTCGTGGACCTGCGCGACCGCGCCGGCATCGTGCAGGTGGTCTTCCACCCCCAGACCAGCGAAGAGGCCTTTCGGATCGCGGAAACGCTGCGCGCCGAGGACGTGGTCTACGTGACGGGCACCGTCCAGATGCGGCCCCCCGAAATGGTCAACCCCAAACTGGCCACCGGCGAGGTGGAGGTCTTCGCCGAGGCGGTGGAGGTGCTCAACCGCTCCCGCACGCCCCCCTTCGTCATTCGGGACGAGGTGGCCGCCGGCGAGGAACTGCGCCTCAAGTACCGCTACCTGGACTTGCGGCGTCCCCGGATGCAGCGCAACCTCCACCTGCGCCACCGCACGGTCAAGTTCATCCGCGACTGGCTGGACGCGCGCGGCTTCTGGGAAATCGAAACCCCCATCCTCATCAAGAGCACGCCCGAGGGCGCGCGGGACTTCCTGGTGCCCAGCCGCCTCCAGCCGGGCAAGTTCTACGCCCTGCCCCAGTCGCCCCAGCAGCTCAAGCAACTCCTCATGGTGGCGGGCATTGACCGCTACTTCCAGATTGCCCGCTGCTTCCGCGACGAGGACCTGCGGGGCGACCGCCAGCCCGAGTTCACCCAGCTCGACATGGAAATGGCCTTCGTGGACGAGGAGGACGTCATCGGCGTCAACGAGGCCCTGATGGTGGACCTCGTGCGGGCCGTGGTGCCCCACAAGCGCATCCAGCAGGTGCCCTTCCCGCGCCTGAGCTACGCCGAGGCGCTGGAACGCTACGGCAGCGACAAGCCCGACCTGCGCTTCGGCCTGGAACTGGTGGACCTGGGCCACGTCTGGCACCAGACCGACTTCCGCGTCTTCCGGGCGGTGCTGGCCGAGGGGGGCCAGGTGAAGGGCATCCGCGCCCCTGGCCTGGCACGCTACAGCCGCAAACAGATTGACGAGCTCGAGAAGCTGGTCCGCCAGTGGGGGGCGCACGGGCTGGCCTGGGTCAAAGTGCAGGAGGGGGGCGAACTCCAGGGCAGCGTGGCCCGCTTCCTGGCCGACGGCGCCCGCGCGGCCTTCCTGGAGGCCACCCAGGCCGAGCCGGGCGACCTGGTGCTGATGGTGGCCGGCGAGGGCGCCCTGGTGGCCGACGTGTTGGGCCGCCTGCGCCTGGAGCTGGGCGACCGGCTGGGCCTGCGCGACCCGGACGTGTTGGCCTTCGCCTGGATTGTGGACTTCCCCCTCTTCGAGTGGAACGAGGACGAGGGGCGGTGGGATGCCATGCACCACCCCTTCACCTCGCCCAAGGACGAGGACCTGGAACGGCTTGAAACCGATCCCGGCCAGGTGCGCGCCAAGGCCTACGACCTGGTGGCCAACGGGTGGGAGCTGGCCGGTGGGTCCATCCGTATCCACCGCCGCGACGTGCAGCAGAAGGTCTTCGAGTTGCTCAACATCAGCCCGGAGCGCGCCCAGGAGCGCTTCGGCCACATGCTGGAGGCCTTCGAGTACGGCGCGCCGCCCCACGGCGGCATCGCCTGGGGGCTCGACCGGGTGGTAATGGTCTTCGCCGACGAGCCCAACATCCGCGAGGTCATCGCCTTCCCGAAGACGGCCAGCGGCGTGGACCTGATGACCGGCGCCCCCAGCGAGGTGGACCCCGAACAACTGGCCGAGCTCTACATCCGTGTGGTGTTACCTGAGGAAGAGAAAGCGACCAGTGAACCATGAGCACGCACATCGCGGTCGAGTACACCGCCGGCCTGGCCCAGGGCGGCGGCGTGGGCCGCTACACGCGCGGCCTGGTGGCGGCCCTGCTGGCCCAAAGCGGCCCGGAAACCTACACGCTGGTTCACGCCAGGGACGTGATGCCCGACACGGGCTCGCCCCTGCCACCCAACGCGCGCTGGCGCGCCTGGCCCTTCACCCAGCGGCAGGGCGCCATCTTCTGGCATCGGTTGGGCCTGCCGGTGGCCGCCGAGCGCTTTCTGGGGGACGTGGACGTCTTCTTCTCGCCCGACTTCGTGCTACCCCCGCTGAAGCGCGCGCGAGGTGTGGTCACCGTACACGACCTTTCCTTTTTAGCCGCGCCGGCCTTTCACGAGCCTTCCCTGCGGCGATACCTGGCGAAGGCCGTGGCCCGCAGCGTGCGCCGCGCCGACCACATCTTTGCCGACAGCGCCTTCACGAAGGCCGAGCTGGTCCGGCGGCTGGACGTGCCGTCGGAGCGGATCAGCGTCGTCTACCCGGGCGTGGAGCCGCGCTTTCGCCCCTACGACCGCGACGACCCGACCGACCGCGCCGAACTGGAGCACGTGCGCGCCCTCTTCGGGCTGGACAACCCGTTTATCCTGAGCGTGGGCACGCTGGAGCCGCGCAAGAACTTCGACGGCCTCATCCGCGCCTACGCCCACCTGGTGCGCTCAGGCGACGTGCGCCACGAGTTGGTCATCGCTGGCGGGCGCGGGTGGCTGAACAAGGACCGTGAACTCTACGCCCTGGTGGACGAACTGGGCCTTGGCGGACAGGTGCTCTTCCTGGGCTACGTGGACGACGAGTATCTGCCGGCCCTCTACAACCTGGCCGACCTGTTCGCCTTTGTGAGCCACTACGAGGGCTTCGGCCTGCCGGTACTGGAGGCCCTGGCCTGTGGCGTGCCCACCGTCTGCACCCGCACCAGCAGCCTGCCCGAAGTGGGGGGAGACGTCGTGCTCTACGTGGACGACCCGCACGACACCCACGCCATCGCCGAGGCCCTGGCCCGTGGCCTGGAGGACGAAACCTGGCGGAGCCACTGCCGTCAGGCCGGCCCGCAGCAGGCGGCCCGCTTCACGTGGGAGGCGGCGGCTCGCCAGGCGCGGGCGCACTTGCTGGGCGAGACCCAAGCGGAACGTGCGGCGGAGGGGCACACGTGAGCGGGAGCAGGTCGGTTTACTACCGGGCGGCCGGCGGCGTGGTGGTGGACAGGTGGGGACACGTCCTCCTCCTCGAACGTGATGTGGTGCGCGACGGGCGACCGGTTCACGAGGTGCGCCTGCCCAAGGGGCACGTGGAACCCGGCGAGTCCGACGAGGAGGCGGCCCTGCGGGAGGTGTGCGAGGAATCGGGCTACTGCGACCTGCTTATCCTGGCCGACCTGGGCACCGCCCGCTCCGAGTTCGACTTCGAGGGGCGGCACATCGTGCGGGACGAACACTACTTTCTCATGCAGATCCAGTCGCCCACCTGGTCCGACCAACGAACCGACCCGACGAAGGAGGAAGCCCTCTTTCGGGTCACCTGGGTCAAGGACCTGGCGACGGCCCAACGGATGCTGAGCTATGAGAGCGAACGCGAGTTTGCCCGCCGGGCCCAATCCTGGCTCGAAAAACAACCGTGGGGAGCAGGACCGTGAACCGGGTTGAACGCCTGTTGCCGCCCGGCGTCAAGGATATCTTTGGCGAGCCGGCGCGCCACCTTACCCGCCTCAACCAGGCGTTGAGCGCGTGTTTCGAGCGGTGGGGGTACGAGCCGGTCATTCCGCCCACCTTTGAATACTTCGACAACCTGATGCGCGGCTTCGACGAAGCCTTCAGCCGCGAGATGTACCGCTTCGTGGACCCCCAGGGGCACCTGGTGGCCCTGCGGCCCGACCTGACGGTGCCGGTGGCCCGCCTGGTGGCCACTAAGCTCTACGACCAGCCCATGCCCTTGCGCTTTTTCTACACGGCGCCCGTTTTCCGCTACGTGGAGCCCCGCGCCGGCCGCCAGCGGGAGTTCTGGCAGGCCGGCGCCGAGTTGATCGGCGCCAACACGCCCGAAGCCGACGCCGAAATCATCGCCCTCCACGTGGCCACACTGGAAGCCAGTGGTCTCTCCACCTTTCAGGTCAACCTGGGCCACATGGGCTTCCTCCACGGCATCCTGGCCCACCTGGACGAGCTTCCCCCCAACATGGGGGCCATCCGCCGGGCCATTGACCGCAAGAACCGGCGCATTCTGGCCCAGGAACTGGAGCAGGCGGGGTTGAAAGGGCCTGTGCGCGCGGCACTGGAGGAGTTACCCGTCCTCTGGGGTGGCGTGGAAGTGCTCGAACGGGCCGCCCAACTGGCGCCCAACGGCCAGGCAAAAGCCGCCATCGAACGCCTGCGGGCCGTTCACGCCCTGCTCCACGCCTACGGCGTGGCCGAGCGGGTCACCCTCGACCTGGGTGAGGTGCGCGGAATGAACTACTACACCGGCATTACCTTTGAGACCTTCGCGCCGGGCAGCGGCTATGCCATTGCCAGCGGCGGCCGGTACGACACCTTGCTGGAGCGATACGGCGCTCCCTTGCCCGCCGTGGGGTTTGCCGTGCAGGTGGAACAGGTGCTCTTCATCCTGGAACGGGAACAGGCGCTGCCCTCGGAGCCGCCTGCCGACGCGCTGATGGTCTTCTGCGGCCACGCGGCCTGCCTGGCCGACTTGCGCGCCCGGCGGGCCCGGGGGGAGCGCGTTTTGCTCGACGTGCGCCGCCGCCCCCCCGAGGAGGTGGCCGAAGAGGCGGTCCGGCGGGGCATTCCGGCCGTGCTCGTCTGTGGCCAGCGGCAGGAGGTGGCCCGTGGGTGAGCAACGGCCACTTGTCGTCGCCCTGGGCAAGGGGCGGCTCTTCGAGGAGACGCTGCGCCTCTTCGAGGCCATCGGCTACGACGTGGGGCCGGTGGGACGGGCACTGGAAGAGCGCCGCATGTTGGTCCAAACAGACGACGGCCGGCTGCGCTTTTTGCTGGCCAAAGACCGAGACGTGCCGGTTTATGTCGAGCACGGTGTGGCCGACGTGGGCATCGTGGGGCGTGACGTGCTGTGGGAGAGCGGGGCCGACGTGCTGGTTCCCCTGCTGCTGGGCCACCTGATTCCGGCCAGCCGCTGCCGCTTGGTGCTGGCCGGCCCCCGCGAGTGGCAGGCGCGCAATTTGCGCCTGGCCCACAACCTGCGCGTGGCCACCAAGTATCCCAACGTGGCCCGCGAGTATGTCTGGCGGCGCGGGCTGAGCGCCGAAGTGCTGGGGCTGAGCGGCAACATCGAGCTGGCGCCGGCCTCCGGCCTGGCCGACCTCATCGTGGACATCGTGCAAACCGGCACGACCTTGCGGGAAAACGACCTGGTCGAACTGGACACCATCCTGGAGGTGGAAGCCTGCCTCATCGTCAACCGGGCCAGCCAGAAGCTGCGTCCCGCCGAGATCCAGGCCCTTGTGGAGGCGTTCGAGAAGTTGGGGGTGCAGGGGG
>WFWG01000293.1 GCA_015491235.1 Ardenticatenaceae bacterium | reverse complement strand
TCAGTTCGCCAACGGTAATCTCCAACCGTTCCAGCCGTTCTTCGGTGCGCTTCTGGGCCTCGGCCAGTTCGTTGACTCGCTGCTCTGTGCGCTTCTGGGCCTCGGCGAGTTCGGCGACGGTGGTTTCCAGGCGGGTGAGCCGTACCTCGGCCTGTTTCTGGGCCTCGATCAGTTCGCCAACGGTAATCTCCAACCGTTCCAGCCGTTCTTCGGTGCGCTTCTGAGCCTCGGCCAATTCGTTGACTCGCTGCTCCGTGCGCTTCTGGGCCTCGGCCAGTTCGCGCACAGCGAGGACGAGATCCGCGACGATCTCTTTGAGTTCGTTGAACTCCGCGCGCGTCACCTGCTGGGCCATCTGCTCCCGCTGTTTTTCCATCTCCTCCACCAACAGGAGCATTGCCTCGCGCAAAGGAGGGTCAATTTCCATGAGTTTTCGGGCCAGGGCAGCGCTAATGGACATCCCGTTTCTCACCCGTCTGCCAGTTGTTCACGCAGGTTCACACTCGGCAATCTTCGCTGTGTAAAGCGATGGAGATACCTCGTGCTTCCATGTCAACCCCCACATGAGGGCATGGGGGAGTTAGTAAGAGTATACCAAAGAGGAGGGGGGAATACAAGAACATGAGCAACTGTCTTGGGTTCCAGGGCGAAATTTGACTTTTGGCGCGCGTGCGGTTAGGATGTTATCCAAATAAGTGTAATGGCAACGGCGGTGAAGGAGACGAGTAGACCGTTGCAGCCGTTTCCAGAGAGTCGCCCACGGCTGGAAGGCGATAACGGCGGACGGTCGAATCCCCTCTGGAGCCGCGCCCTGAAACTTGGGGATTGACCTGGGGAGTATGGGTAGCCGGTTGGCCCCCGTTATCGGGCTGGAGTCCGCAAGGTTTGTGCGCGGACTCGCTGAGGTCACAGTCGCGAGGCTGTGGCGAAGCCAGGTGGCACCACGGGGCGCCCCTCGTCCTGGCAGGACGGGGCGCCTTTTTGTTTGGGGATAACGGCGCGAAAGGAGGTGAGCCGATGCTGGACATGAACCTGATTCGCGAACAGCCCGATCTTGTCCGCGAGGCCATTCGCAAGCGGCACGACGATGAGTCCTTACTCGACCAAGTGCTGGACCTGGACAAGCAGCGTCGTGCGCTTTTGCAACAGGTGGAGGCTCTGCGCGCGGAGCGCAACCGCGTGTCCAAAGAAATCAGTCGCATGAAGGACCCCGCCGAACGAGAGGCGAAAATCGCGGCTATGCGTGACTTGAAGGCGCGGCTAGACAGTTTGGAGCAACAGTTGCGCCAGGTGGAATCTGACTTGCATGAGGTGTTGATCCGCATCCCTAACATTCCACACGAATCTGTTCCGGAGGGTGTGGACGAACGGGATAACGTCATCGTCCGTACGTGGGGGGAACCCAAGACATTCGACTTTGATCCGCTACCCCACTGGGAGTTGGGGCCCATGCTGGACATCATAGACTTTGAGCGCGCCGCGAAAATTTCGGGAAGTCGCTTCTACATTCTCAAAAACGATGGCGCCCGGCTTCAGCGCGCGCTCATCACCTGGATGCTGGACGTGCACACGCGCGAGCACGGTTATACCGAAGTCTATCCCCCCGCGCTCGTCCGTTCCGCCGCTCTCTTTGGCACGGGCAACCTGCCCAAATTCGCGGATGTGCTCTACAAGGATCACGAGGAAGACTTGTGGCTCATCCCCACCGCGGAGGTTCCCGTCACCAACCTCTACGCCAACGAGATTCTGCCTCCGGGGAGCCTGCCCATCTATCACACCGCGTACACGCCCTGCTTTCGGCGGGAGAAAGTGGCCGCGGGCAAAGATGTGCGGGGTATCAAGCGTGTGCATCAATTCGACAAGGTAGAACTGGTGAAATTCGTGGAGCCTGAACAGGGGTGGCAGGAATTGCAGAGTCTGGTAGCCAACGCAGAAG
This sequence comes from Ardenticatenaceae bacterium, assembly GCA_015491235.1. Lineage (GTDB taxonomy): Bacteria > Chloroflexota > Anaerolineae > Ardenticatenales > Ardenticatenaceae > WFWG01. The sequence continues at coordinate 476 of WFWG01000293.1, read as the reverse complement.
TGCTTCTCCAGAGGCTAGGATTGCCATATCGGGTCGTGTTGCTGAGTACCGGTGATTTGGGTTTCAGTGCCGCCATCACTTACGATTTGGAGGTGTGGGCGCCTGGCAGTCAGGAATGGCTGGAGGTTTCGTCCTGTAGTTGGTTCACAGACTTTCAAGCCCGCCGAGCGAACATTCGCTATCGACCTGAGAAGGGGGCCAAACCGCGATTTGTGCACACATTGAATGGCTCGGGACTCGCTCTCCCCCGCACCTTCATCGCCATTCTGGAAACATATCAACAATCCGATGGCTCGGTCGTTGTTCCCGAAGTTCTGAGGCCCTACATGGGCGGACAGGAACGCATCGCACCGCCCAAGGAATAGCCAGCGATGGAACATGAGCCGCCCTCGCGGAGCACACAGCATCCCGCGACAGGGATGCTGATGCCACGGGGGCGGCTCATGTCAAAGGGTTGCTGGTGATTGGGGCTTGTT
>WFWG01000292.1 GCA_015491235.1 Ardenticatenaceae bacterium | reverse complement strand
CACATTTTCCGGGGACACCAGGATTAAAACATGGTGTTTGAGAAAGCAGTTGGTATCAGACAGGTTAGACTGCTTACTGCTCACTGATTACTGAGACGCGGGAGTGCGTATGACAGAAACAAAACCAAAAGACGTAGCATTGTTTATTGACTTTGAAAATGTCTACATCGCCGTTCGAGACATTTACGGCCAAAACCCGAACTTCGAGTACATTACCGAGAAGGCGAAGGAGTACGGTCGCCTGATTATCGCGCGGGCTTACGCCGATTGGTACCGCTACCAGCGGGTGACCAACGCCCTCTACGCCAACGGCATCGAGCCCGTTTACGTCCCGACGTACTACTACGGGCAGGACCCCCAGAAGGCCACGGCCATCAAGAACAGTGTGGACATCCACATGGTCATTGATGCCATGCGGATTCTTTACACCCACGAAAACATCGAGATTTTCATCTTCGTGACCGGCGACCGCGACTTCATCCCCCTGGTCAACGCCATCCGCCAGAAGGGGAAGATGTGTGTGGTCATCGGTGTGGCCGAGGCCGCCAGCAGTCACCTGGCCCAGAGCGCCGACGAATTCCTTTTCTACCACCAACTCGCCGACGACATCCAACCCCCTCGCTCGCAAATGGACCCCTACGAAGCCGTGCCCGAGGCGGTGAAGTTGGCTCGCAAGCGGGGGAACGTGCCCACCTTTGGCACTATCAAGCTGCTTCTCATCGAGTTGTTGGGAGAATTCGACCACACCAAGTTGAAGGATCGCAATGGCCGGCCGTACGCCAAGTTCAAAGACTTCATGAAGGAGTGCGAACGGCGTGGGCTCATCCAAATTGCCAGCAGCGGCACGGTGAACGAGGTCTTCTTGCCGGGTGAGGATACCAGCACCAGCGCTTTCTCCGAACCCCAGGAGCGCTCCTCGAGCGCCAAGAAGAAAGGGCGCCGAAAAACAGATGAGGCCGCAAATAAACCAGAAGGCGGGAACGGCACGGTAGATCCGTTTGAGCTGCTGGTACAGGCCATACACGAGGCACGACGCCGCAACAACTTGTGCACCATGGCGACGCTGAAGGTGTTAATGAAGGACCTCCATCCTGGCTTCGACGAGCGAGACTTCACGGACGCCGAAGGACGGCGGTTTTCCCAGTTCAAGGACTTGGTGCGCGAAGCTGAGCGGCGTGGCCTCGTGCAGATTTTGACAACCGGTACCGTTGACGAGGTATTTTTGCCCGGCGAAGACCCCCTTAAGCTCAGCCGATTTGCCGGACGAGCACTCCCGTCCAAATGAAGTGATACCATTTGGGCGTGGAAATGACATGAGGTCGCGTACTCCTTCGGAGACCTCAGAGGCGAGCGCATGGACGTGTGCGGCGCCGCACCACCTCATTCCGGGGGGCGTGGGGGGTGTCCCCCCAGCAGGGCGCAGCGTGCTGCTGCGCCCCTACATCTTTCCCCTTTTGGGTGAGTGGGCGGGATGGCGGCGCCGTACAACTTCTGTGAGCAGGAGACGTTACCAAACGCAATTGGTATGAGTACGCGGCGCTCTTCCGATTTGCAGGCGAACAGGGTCAATTTGGTCTGCTGTGGTGTTCCACAGCGCGATCAACAGCCTCACCTTCCTCGTCTGAACGGCAGAGTTCCTCGCCGGTGGGCCCGGTTGAGTTTCCGCCGTGATCCACGGGGATAACCGAGAGCACTTCGTAGGCACGAACGGGCTCACTGCGCCCCTTGAGGAGCAGAGGGGCGATTTCGCGCGCTTCTACGAAGAAGGCAACGGCCTCATACGTGGCCGCGTCAATGAGGATCTGGCCGTGGCTCGCGGCTTCCTGAAGGCGTTTGGCAGTGTTGGGCGTGTTGCCGATCACCGTATAGTCCATGCGCTGTTCAGATCCCACGTTGCCCACCACGGCTTCGCCTGTGCAAATCCCGAAGCCAATGCTGAGCTCTTGCAGTTGAGGAAATTGATTTTGGAGCTGGCTGAAAGTAAGGCGCATTTCCCACGCTGTGCGCACCGCGCGCTCCGGGTCGTTTTCGCTGGGAATAGGAGCACCGTAGAAAGCCATGATAGCGTCGCCTAGAAACTTGTCGAGCGTTCCCCCGTAGTGGAACACCAGTGGGACGAGGGCGTTGAAGATGCTGTTGAGCGCGTCCACGACTTCGGTGGCATCCCGGTGCTCGGCGAAACTTGTAAACCCCCGGATGTCGGCGAAGAGCACGCTCACCGTACACTTCTGGCCGCCCAGTCGGAGTTGCTGTTCTGGGTCGCTGAGAATCTGGCGGGTAATTTCCTCGGAAACGTACCGGTTGAGTACCCGTTCGAGCAGTGCGTTCTTGGCTTGCAACTCATCGTGCAATTGCTTAATGCGCAAGAGGGAACGCACACGAGCCAAGAGTTCGACACGGTTGAAGGGTTTACTGAGGAAGTCGTCGGCCCCGGCCTCAAGCCCCCGTATCTTGTCGCTAATTTCCCGCAGCGCGGTCAGCATGAGAATCGGAATTGCTCGAGTTTCCTCCTGGGAGCGCAGGCGGCGCGCAACTTCAAAGCCGTCCATGCGGGGCATCATGATGTCGAGGACAATGAGGTCAGGGCGGACCTCAACAACCCGCTCCAGCGCCTCAATGCCGTCCGTAGCCGCAACGACGTGGTATCCTTGCGGGATCAACATGGCTTCGAGCAACTCGAGGTTCTGCTCGTTGTCGTCCACGATAAGGATGCAGGGCTTTTTGTCGGCAATCATGATCCTATCCACTCGTCAAAATTTCCGGCCCAACGGTCTCCGTCAAGGGGGGCATGTCGCGGACTGGGAAGGCAACCGTGACCGTCGTTCCACGGCCAACTTCACTCTCCAGCGTCACAAATCCACCATGAAGCTCGACCAGTCGCTTGACAAGCGCCAGGCCAAGGCCAGTTCCCTCAGTCGTCCGCCGATACCGGTCTTCCACGCGGGTGAACAAGTCGAACACCTTTTCTTGAGCTTCCGGTGGAATCCCCACACCAGTGTCTTGAACACTCACATACACGTACTGTTCGTCGGCATACGCCCGAACGGTAACGGAGCCTTCCGGCGTGAACTTGATAGCGTTGGAAAGCAGGTTGTACAGCACTTGTTTGAAGCGCAGCCGGTCAGCCACGAGACGTTCTGGCGCTCCGTCCAGTACCAGAGAGAGGTCGAGTGATTTGCGCTTGGCCAGGGGATCAACAACCGTCAACACCTCCTCGATAGCTCCCCGCAGCACAAACGGCTCGTAGTGGAGCTCCATGCGGCCCGCTTCGATCTTCGACAGGTCGAGAATGTCGTTGATCAGGTCGAGCAAATGGCGGGCGCTGGTGAGAATGTGGTTGACGTAGCGCATTTGGCGTTCGTTGAGAGGGCCAAAAGCCTGATCCTGGAGGACTTCGCTGAACCCAATAATGGAGTTCAGCGGCGTGCGCAACTCGTGGCTGATGTTGGCCAAGAATTCGCTTTTGAGCTGGGAGGCACGAGCTAATTGGGCGTTGGCCTCCTCGAGTTCGCGAGTTTTCGCCTGGAGTTCCGCAATGAGACGGGCATCAGCGATGGCCGTAGCCACCTGGTGAGCAAAGAGTTCCAGCACCTGTATCTGTTCCAGGGAAGGCCGTTTGCGGGAGACGGGATCATCCACGGAGAGATGCCCCAAGATTTGGTCCCCCACGCGGATGGGAATCACCAGAACGTCAGCAGCCTGCCATTCACCCTCGAAGCGCTCTCCCAGGTCGAACACCAGCACCGCATCCTCGGAGGCATCACTGGGTATGCGTTCGGCGGGCACAAAGTAAGACTGACTAATGCGATACGTCTCCTGGTGCCAAAATTCGCTGCCGTAAGGGCGCGGAGGCAGGTTGAGAATGCGCTCCCGCACCTGAGGATCACGGCTCGCCGCAGCCACCGGATGGACCAAGCCGCTCTCTTCATCGCGCAGGAAGAGGGCGACGGTATTCCAGCCCAGCGTGTTTTGCACCGTTTCACACACCAAGTTGAACAGGGTATCAAGGTCTCGCTGCTGGCGCAAGTAGTGAATGATTTCGAGCAGCTTGGTGACCTGCTGGGCATGCTGGCGCACGGCGTTGAACAGGCGCGCGTTCTCGATCGCCACGCTGATTTGGGTGGCCAGCGCCTGAATCGTGACGACATCGTTGTAGTCGAACGCATTCTTGTGGGAGGCTTGCAGGTCCAACACGCCGATGACCCCCGCACGCCCGAAGACAGGCACAGCCAATTCAGATCGGGTGTCAGGAAGAGTGGGCACATAGTGAGGATTCCGCTCCACATCGTTGGCCATGACCGGTTCTCCTTGGGCGGCCACGAAGCCAACGATGCCCTCCTCGCCCACTTTGAAGGGCTGATTCTGGCGACGGCGTTGCAGTTCAGGGTCGGTGGAGGCCGCCAGATAAATCAGCGAACCGTCAACCAAGTGAATGGTCACCCGCGTATACCCGTAGGCCTGTTGGATGGCCCGCACAATTTCCCGGAGGAGCGCCTCGATGTCGAGGATTGCCGTCACGCGCCGCCCGACCTCATACATGAGCGCAAACTGCCGCGTGCGCCGCTTTTCTTGCTCCAGAAGGCGCGCATTTTGCAGCGCGCTGGCGGCTTGCTGAGCATACAACGTGAGCAGGCGTTCACTGTCACTGGTAAACTTATGCTCCCTCGACCGACCAAAGAGTTGAAGCACGCCCAGCACCTGCGTCTCCCACAGGAGCGGAGCGGCCACGCTCGTATCAAAGGGCAAGTCAACAGGCTGTCCGTCAACGTTCCAGGAAATGGTCCCTTTCGTGAAACTGCTTTGTTGTGTTTCGAGGATCTTTGCAAGCTCTCCCTCGGCTAAAACAGCTCCCCCTATGTTCACGGTTGCGGGCAATCCCTCGGCCCAAGCAACGCTGAATCCGTCCGCCGTGTGTAACAGCAGGACGCCAGCCTCACAGGGAACCAAGCTCATGGCTTCTTCCACAATGAGCTGTTGGACCCTTCGCGCCGAATGGCTTGCGGCTAGCTTCAAGGACGAGTGGTAAAGGGCCGTGAGTTCACGGATGCGGCGCTGACTCTCGTCGAACAGGCGCGCGTTCTCGATCGCTACCGCCACGTGCGAGGCCAACGATTCCAGAACGGGTACCTGATCTGGCGTGAAGGCCCCTCGTTGATCACTGTCAATGCTGAGGGCGCCGATAACACGCTCACCAATGGTCAGCGGAGCCACCAGGAGGGCATGGACTTCTGTGCCCAAGTCGAGGTAAGCTGGCTCCTGGCTTGTATCAGGAATGCAAAAGCTACGCCGCTCCACCACGGCACGGCCGGCAATGCCATGCCCCACGGGCATTCCTCGACTGGCCTGTACCGGCTCCCGCTCTCCTGAAAGTGCCACCGGCACCAAGCGCTCCTCCGTCTCGTCCACCAGGTGGACCACGGCCTTGCGTGCTTTGGGGAAGGCTTTTACACTCTCGTGCAGAATGCGACGGAGCACTTCGTGGAAATCGAGCGAACTGGTGACAGAGCGGCTGATCTCCAGAAGCGCGTTCAGTTCCCGCAACCGCTGTTCGAGTTGGCGGTTGAGTGTGAGCAGAGCCTGTTCGTTTTGGTTCAGGGAGTTCACCATCTGGTTGAACGCACCTGCCAGGAGCGCAATCTCGCGCGGAGCGTTCTCCAGGTGTACGGAGTGAAAGGCGCCGTTGTCTCCCTTCTGGACAGCGGACGTTAGCCCGGTGATAGGCTGTGTGATCATTCGGGCCAGCCGCCAGGCTCCTGCCGTTACAACGAGCAGCCAAATCAACACCAGTCCCAGCGTAAGGCCCCAAGCGCGTCCCTGGGCTTGAGCTACAGTTGCCTGGTTGGCCTCAATCCGTTCCGCCAGAAGGGAGGTCTTCTCAGAGAGGGCTTCCAGTACCGGGTCGGCAGCGTCAACGACTTTGGGCAGAAAGGTTGTCGAAAAATCGGCCGGTTGGTTTTGGTAGGTTTTTATGGCTGGCTCGACAATCTGGTTAAACCAGCGGGAGCCAAGTTCGTCTACTTCTTGCAGAGAACGTTTCGTCTCCGGGGAAAAGTCGGGGTTGGATAACGCCTCGCTGAGAAGCTCCCGAAACTGGTCACGGGCCATCTCGTATTCAGCCAAGGCATCAGGAGCCCCAGTAAGAAAGTAGTCCACTATGGCCGACTTGCTTTCTGCAGCCCAGAACTGCAGGGCTTTTGCCAATTTGTACTCCTCAAGAGCGGTGGAGAAGGCTTGTGCTGTTTCTCGTGTCAGGCGCCGAGCTTGGAGGTGAATACCCGCCCCAATTGCCAGCGTGAGGATAACGAGCAGGAGATATGCGGCGAAAATGTACCCGTTGATGCTGAAAGGGAGGAACTGGCGGTTCAAGCGTTGCTTTTGACGATGCGAGTTTTCAGGAATGTTCTGGTTGGTGGTCTGGCTCATAGCTCGCGTCGGTAAATTGCCCAGGTTGTAATTCTGGCTCCTGTATATACTACTCCAAATTCCACCAGAGAACAAGGTGGCCTTAGTCCTATTTTTTCAAATGCGGGGGACTCCCTTTGTGTACCGGCGGCCAGTTGTAATACCAATTGGGCGTGGAAATGGCATGAGATCACGTACTCCTTCGGAGGGAGGCGAGCGCATGAACGTGTGCGGCGCCGCATCATCTTATTCCGGGGGTGCAGGGGGGAACCCCCTGCCGGGAGGCGTGGGGGGTGTCCCCCCCAGCAGGGCGCAGTAGCACGCTGCGCCCCTACATCTTTCCCCTTTTGGGTGGGCGGGATAGTGGCGCCGCACCACTTCTGTGAGCAGGCGACGTGACCAAACGCAATTGGTATACCCGAGCAGATGAAAAAGATTTCATGGGTGTGAGCGCAAATTGGTCGGTTCGATAACGTTTATAGGTGCGAAATGTCGCAGAAGACGCGAGTTGTGAGACTGTCGAGAGTTTTTACACGGAGGGAAGGCAATGTCTCGTTTCAAGACTCCTTCAGGGCGATTTCTTGTGTACAGTTCATCTCGCTCTGCTGCCTCGTCTTCACAGCGGGGACTGAAGTCCGATCTGGATGTGGCTTCCTCTGGCGAAACGGCGGCACAGACGGTGAGTGTTCAGGCGTTGCCTTCGCCTGATGTGTATATCTGGAAAGGGGAGCGGTGGTCGCCTGCTTCCGTCCACCTACAAGCCCCTGAAAAGGGACTCAACCTCGAGGTACTGAGCCTGGTAATGCCTGATCAGTCGCCGGCTTCGATCGAACAGTTTGTGAGACAGCAGAAAGCGTCGCATGAGATTTCCATCTGGCCAGACGAACTGGTGACTGGCCTCGTCCCTATGCCCGGCGATGGTGGCCCGACTCCAGAGGAGGGTGATCCGGCGCCCGAGGAAGGGGATCCCGCGCCAGAGGAGGGTGACCCGGCCCCTGAAGAGGGGGACCCAGCCCCCGAAGAGGGCGACCCGGCACCGGACATGTACCGCTGGTCCTTGCGCATCACGCCTTCACCCGGTCGGGTGAAGGCCACTCACACCTTCCAGCAACAGTATGTATTCTGGCGTTCGGGGTTCATTGCGGCTCAAAAGCACGGTATCCGAGAAACCGGGCAAGGAGTTACGATTTTCATCCTGGACGCCTTTCCTTTCTTCGACGGTCAACTCGACGCTGACGGCACTTTTCTGGACGTGTTTGTCAACTTCGTAACCGACGAGGCCATCCGCCCCTCACCGACTAGAGCGGCTCTCACGGAACAAGAGAATTGTCCCTTCGTCGAGCGGCCGCGTGTTTCACGTCAGCTTGCCACCGATCCGGACCGGCTCGCTTTCGCCGACGTATTGCCCTACCACGGTATGCTCGTGGCCAGTCTGATTCGCCACCTCGCGCCGAAGGCCCGCCTCATAGGAGTGCGCGTCATCAACAACTACGGCGCCACCTTCACCAGCGACTTGGTGCGAGCCATTGATTGGGTGCTGAGCCAGCCGGAAGTTGACGGTCAGTCATTGTGTGGGGACGAAATCATCTTCAACCTGAGCCTCAGCCTGCGGCGCACACAGAAGGAAATCGTCGAGTCCTGTGCGATGTTCTATGCCGTTCACACCGCCGCCGAGCAAGGGTGCTGGTTTGTGTGTGCAGCCGGGAACGACTCGGACTTTCGGCCTGAAAACCCGGTTGAGCCGGCCGCCTACGGGTACTACAGCGACTCCAGGGCTACGGCCAGGCACGTCATCCCGGTGGCAGGCACCCACAAGCCCACCGCCTACGCGCGCTTCTCCAACGAAGGTGTGGTGGGCGCATTGGCCACTGGGGTTGTCATGGATCCGGGGCCGTCACGCTTCAAGCGCAACGTGTTGCACGGCGGCTACGTGCGCTGGCACGGCACCTCCTTTGCCACCCCCCAGGTGACCGGCTTGCTGGCACTGCTCCTTTCTCGCCAGAAGCCGCCGGAAGACCCCAAGCAATTTATCTGGGAGCACGCTCATCCGCCCAAGCGCTGGAATGGGGTGCGGGAGATTTGTTTCGCGCGCGCGTTGACAGGGGCTTTCTGCCAGGCGGTGCCCACCCATCCAGCACACAGACGAAGGGAGTGGGTGTAAACGGCTTAGCGCCTGCTTGCTCCCCGCCCGCTCGGCAAACCGCTCTCAAGAAGACGATTCGCCCGGTTCCGCCAACTCTTCGGCGAGCGGAGCCAGTGTGCGCAACGTCTCGGCGAAGGCCCTGTCCCGCCGGGTGTAGAGGATGACCCGCGTGAGATGTTCCGGAAGTGTGAGCGATTGCCACGCGGCCACGTGGTGGAAGAGGGTTGTCATGTCCTGCTCCACAATCACGTCAATGCACTGCGTGCGGTCAACGCGGGAAAGGCGGAAGTGGAGCGGAACCGGATCGCGGGTCTCCAATTCTACCGTGATCAACTCTCCTGGCCCGTGGGTGGCGGCCTTGACCGGACGGATGTTCACAGTGGCCGGCCCAGACATCGCCTCAAAGCTCAATTCATATGTCGCCTGGCCTCGAAGGGGGTGGGCTGAAACGGGTTGCCACTTCAAGCGGCTGGCAATCCAGCCCGCCATGAAGAAGGCAGGGGCCACAATCAAGTTTGTGTTTGGCGGCGAACTGAACTCCACGCGCACGCGGCGGACGTCCGGCAGGTGAGCGGCCCATTCGGGAGCATCGAACAGTTGGGCAACGTGCTCGCGCCACTCCGCCAAGAAGTGCCAGGCCAGGTCTGTGACGACGGTGCGTCGCCCTCCTCGCGCTTTCAAGCGGGCTTCATGGCGAATAGAGCGGAACGGAGCACGGAAAGATGTCGCATCCAAGATGAAAAGATCAGCCAGTTGGAAGAGGGCCTCGAACGGGGATTGCCGTGGGGTGGGGTCACCTACCCACCACACGACGACCGGGATATCGGGAACGGTCAGGGCGAGAACCAAGCTCGTAACGCGATCGAGGGCACTGGGAGTGGCCTCGATGATGACCTGTTCGGTGCAGATTGCAGGGTTTTCTTCGCCATCAGGCGGCCGCAGGCACTGAATCGAAGCCCACGTTTCCAACTCCGGTTCCTCGCCTTCCCGCGCAACGAGCAAGATAGCTCGGCTTGGGTGGTCCTGGCTCACGGCCACGAGCATCTCCTGAAGTTCGCCGCGGCGGTCGGGGTCAGCAGTAAAAGCAACGAACGTGAGCGCTCGCGCCCGCAGCATCAAGCCTCCCAGCGAGGCGGTCATCTCCTGCCACAGGTGGGCCAGTTCGGTGGCGACTTCATCCGGCGGGATGGGGCGCGGCTCCTGCACCAAAAAAGGACTGCTCGGCTGACTCATGACTCACCTCACAACCGTCGCCACCGCCGCCCGTCCAACGCCAGCAGCACATCGGCCTCCGATGGCCCCCAGGTGCCAGCCGGGTAGTTGGGGAAGTCGGGCGGCGGCATTTGAGCCCACGTTTCCAGCACCGGCGTCAACAGGCGCCAGGACTCCTCCACCTCGTCGGCGCGGATGAAGAGGGTAGCGTCGCCCTGCCAGGCGTCCAGCAACAAGCGCTCGTAGGCTTCCGGCGTGCTCATGCCGAAACTGCTCCCGTAGCGAAAGTCCATCACAACCGGTCGAATGCGCATTTCGGAGCCGGGAATCTTGGCGTTGAACGTGAGGGAAATGCCCTCGTTGGGCTGAATCTGGATGGCCAGCACGTTTGTGGTAAAGCCGTGCTCAAGCTGTCCCTCGAAAAGCAGTTGTGGGGGGGAGCGGAAATAGACCGCGATTTCGCTGATCTTCTTGGGGAGCCGCTTGCCCGTGCGGAGGTAGAAGGGCACACCAGCCCAGCGCCAGTTGTCAATCTCCAGCTTCATCGCCACGTAGGTTTCAGTCGTGGAGTTGGGAGCTACTCCCGGCTCCTGCCGATATCCCGGCACCGGCTGGCCGTTGATGGCGCCAGGCCCATACTGGCCCCGCACCACCACTTTGGGAACATCGGGCGGCGTGAGGCGCTTGATGGCCCGCAACACTTTGACCTTCTCGTCGCGTACGGCGTCGGCCTCCAAGGCCACGGGCGGCTCCATCGCCATCAACGAAAGCAGTTGCATCATGTGGTTCTGGACCATGTCCCGCAGCGCGCCTGTCTGGTCGTAGAAGCCAGCTCGCGCCTCCACGCCCACCGACTCGGCCACCGTGATTTGCACGTGGTCAATGTACTTCTGGTTCCACAAAGGTTCGTAGATGCTGTTGGCGAAGCGGAAGGCCAGCAGGTTCTGGACCGTCTCCTTGCCCAAGTAGTGATCAATGCGGAAGACCTGCTCCTCGTGGAAGACTTCGTTCACGCGCGCGTTGAGCCGCTTGGCCGACTCCAGGTCAGTCCCGAAGGGCTTCTCGATGACGATGCGCACCCATCCTTCTGGGGAGGCTGGTTGGTTGAGCCCCGCAATGCCCAAGTTACGGATGATACTCTCGAAGACCACCGGTGGGGTGGCCACGTAGTGCAGGCGATTGCCGGGAATGTTGTACTGGGCGTCCAACTCTTGGAGGCAAGTGGCCAAGCGGCGGAATCCCTCCACGTCGTCGTAGTGGGACTTGAAGTAGTAGAGATGTTGGGCAAAGTCTTCCCACACCGGGCCAATGAGGGGCGTGCGCGAAAACACTTCAACAGCTTTGCGCATTTCAGAGCGCAGCTTTTGGTCGTCCCAATCGCTGCGAGCGAAGCCCACCACGGCGAAGCGGGCCGGCAGCAAGTTCTCGCGGGCCAGGTTGTAGAGGGCCGGCATGAGCTTGCGGCGTGCCAGGTCGCCCGTCACGCCAAAGATGACCAGGATGGCCGGGTCAGGTATGCGTTCCTGTTCCTCCGGCAAGCGAAACGGGTTGATCATGCCTTCCCCCTTCTTCACTCACGCGCGAGCGAGGTGTTTTTCCAGCACCTGTTTGGCGCGCGAGACGACGGCCTCCACAGTGAAGCCAAACTGCTCCATGAGCACCTTGTAGGGGGCTGAAGCGCCAAAGTGGTCAATGCCCAGCACGTCGCCGCCGTCGCCCACCCAGCGCTCCCAGCCCAACGTGGCGCCGGCCTCGACGGCCAGCCGCGCCTTCACGTCCGGCGGCAACACGGTCTCGCGGTACGATCGTGGCTGCTCGGCAAAGAGTTCCCACGAGGGCATACTGACCAGCCGGACAGCAATGTCCTCAGCGGCCAGTTGTTCGTAGGCAGCAGCGGCCAGTGGCACCTCAGAGCCCGTGGCGATGAGAATAAGGTCGGGAGTGCCTGGCCGGCTGTCGGCCAGCACATAGGCCCCCCGGCGCACCCCCTCGGCTGGGGCGTAGCGGGAACGGTCCAGCGTGGGCACGCCTTGGCGGCTCAGGGCCAAAGCCACCGGGCGATTCTTGAGCGCCAGGGCCACCCGCCAAGCTTCGACTGTCTCGTTCGCGTCAGCCGGCCGGATCACCACAAGGTTGGGGATGGCCCGCAGGTTGGCCAGTTGCTCCACCGGCTGGTGGGTGGGGCCGTCCTCGCCCAGCCAAACACTGTCGTGGGTGAAGACGTAGATGACGTGCAGGTGGGACATGGCCGCCAGCCGAACCGGTGGGCGCATGTAGTCGCTGAAAATCAAGAAGGTGCCCCCGTAGGGAACGAGCCCACCGTGGTACGCTATTCCGTTCAAAACGGTGCCCATAGCGTGCTCGCGCACGCCGAAGTGAATGTACCGCCCGCTGTAGTGGTCGCGTTGGAAGTCAGTAGCGCCCTCGAACTTGGTCTTGTTGGACGGCGTCAGGTCGGCCGAACCGCCGATGAGGTTGGGAATGCGGGGTGCAATGGCGTCGAGCACTTTGCCGCTGGCTGCCCGTGTGGCCACGCTGGTACCCGCCTCGAAGGTGGGCAACTCGGCGTCCCAGCCCTCCGGCAGTTCTCCAGACCAGAATTGGTCCCACTGGCGGGCCAGTTCGGGATACGCCTCGGCATAGCGGGCGAAAAGGTCTCGCCACTCCTGCTCCCACTGCGCCCCCCGTTCGACAGCCTGGCGCATGTGGGCGTAGACTTCGTCGGGCACGTAGAAGGTTTTGTCCTCAGGCCAGCCCAGGTTGCGCTTGGTGAGGCGCACCTCCTCCTCGCCCAAGGGCTCGCCGTGGGCAGCAGCGGTGTCCTGCTTGTGGGGGCTGCCGTAGCCGATGTGCGTGCGCACAATGATGAGCGAAGGCCGGTCCAACACCTGCCGGGCTTCCACGATGGCCTGCTCGACAGCTTCCATGTCGTTTCCGTCGGCCACGCGCAACACGTGCCAGCCGTAGGCTTGGAAACGCATGGCCACGTCTTCGGTGAAGGTCAGGTTGGTGGGGCCGTCAATGGAGATGTCGTTGTCGTCGTAGAGGTAGATGAGCTTGCCCAGCCCCAGGTGGCCCGCCAGCGAAGCCGCCTCGTGGGAGATGCCTTCCATGAGGTCGCCGTCGCTGACGATGGCGTAGGTATAATGGTCAACAATTTCGTAGCCAGGCCGGTTGAAGTGCGCCGCCAAGTGGCGCTCGGCGATGGCCATGCCCACGCCGTTGCCGAAACCCTGCCCCAGCGGCCCCGTGGTGGTCTCCACGCCAGGCGCGATGCGGTATTCAGGGTGGCCAGGAGTCTTGCTGCCCCACTGGCGGAACCGTTTGAGTTCTTCAATGGGGAGGTCATACCCAGTCAGGTGGAGCAAAGCGTAAAGCAGCATGGAGCCGTGGCCCGCTGAGAGAATGAAGCGGTCACGGTTGGGCCAGTCGGGGTTGCGGGGGTTGTGTTTGAGAAAGCGCGTCCAGAGCACGTAGGCCATGGGCGCGGCCCCCATCGGCATTCCGGGGTGGCCGCTGTTGGCCTTCTGCACAGCATCCACGGCCAGAAAACGGATGGTGTTGACGGCCAGTTGGTCGAGCTCTGTGTAGCTCATAGAGCATTTGCCTCCCGGTTGGATTTCGAACTGAGATACTTGTCCCCAGCAACCGCGTCACTCCTGTGCGCCGCCTGTTCCCTGACCTGATTTGGAATACTACCCGCCAGGCCTGAAAAGTACAAATCTCGTCACATCCACACTTCGAATGCGAGGCTATCGAATTGGGGACGGTGCTGCGCGCGAGCTTTCAGGAGCACCCGCCGCCCCTCTGGCGTGCGCGTGTAGACCAGTGTGCCGCCGCCCACGTGGGCGCGCCAGGCCTCCGCGAAGCGCTGAGCGCGCTCCTTGTTGGTGGCCAACACGTCGGGCACGGGATAATAGGCCGGCTCACTGCCCCAGAGGCGTCGAACCAGCGGGCGGATTCCCCACCAGAGGGGAAGCAACCACCAGGCGGGCAGCCGCCGGTCGTCGTACCAGATGAGGTAGCGCTGGTTGCGGACAGGGGCAAAGATCTGGCGCACGGCTTCGGCGAAGTGAGCCGCCGCTTCGGCGTTGGCGGTCTCCAGCCGCACTTGGGCGCTGCCATCCGGCAGGATGTCCACGCGCACCGCGTTGGCTGATAGCTCGGCTGGCACCAGCGCGTTGGCCTGGAGCGCCTCCAGCACCGCTCGCCCCACGTCGCCCAAAATGGCGTCGGGGGGCTGTTCCACCAGCATGGCGCGCGCCAGTTTCCGCGCGCTCCGGCCGTTGCGCCACAGGGTGACGACAAAGGCTGCCAGCACCATCAAGCCAAGGAGCGTGCCAGGAGTCAGGACCTTCAGCGAGGTCAGCGGTCTCCACCAGTTCCACCAGAGGGAAACGAGCAGGTTCAACGTGCCCCACGCCAGGGTGGGAACAAAGGCGCGCACGAGGCGCGCCAGGGTGTGCTGCACGGTTGCCACAGTGCGCAAGCGGAGCGCCTGGGTGGGGCAACGCAGTGTCGAGTGAGTGGTGTTGGTGTAGGGTTGGCCAACGCACCACAGCGCGTATGTCTCCTCCCGCTTGGCAACCCACGACATCATGCGCCGGTTGTAAGCGGCGAAATCAACGGCGTGAAAGGGCTTCGTGGAAAGCTCGTAGGCGAGGTCAGGGTCCACGTGGCTTACACCGCGCACAATCCGGGCGCACTTTGGAGACTTCCCGCGCTGAAGTTGGCCTTCGACGCTTCTGGCCACGTTCTCGGCCAGGACAGGGGGCATCACGTGTTCGAGCAACGGTTCGAGCGCTGGCGTGGGGGGCACCACGCCCCAGTATTTGCGATGACGGCGCACGAAGCGCTGCAAGTCAACGTCCCCGCGCTCGAACTCGGGGGCCACGCAAACGATGTCCCAGTGGTGGGCCACCTTGTGGGGCCATCTCGGGTCCTTGCGGAGGGTACGACCGCGAAGCTGGCGCACGCCCACGGCCGTGGTCACACCAGTAAGGTCAATGAGCGTGTTCAACGCCGGCGCGTCCCACCCCTCGCCGATTAGCCCCCGTGTGCTCACCAGGCAGCGGGTGAGTCCCGCTTGGAAGGCTGCCGTGACCAAGTGCACGTAGGTGCGCGGCCGCCAATCGCGCCCCGTGCCCCTGACGGTCAGGGTGAACTCGTCGGCGGAGCGAACGCTCAACTCGAAGGCGAACCCCCCTTCGGCCCCCCGTTGCCTCAGGAAATCCAGCAGCGCCTCCCCTCCCTCTCGGGGAATCATGAGGGTGCGCGCGGTCATCAGAACCGGAGTCAGGGGACGCAGGAAGGGAGACCGCACGATGCGGGCGTAGACACGCCGAGCACTGCCGGCGTCGCGATCCAGCACGTCCTTTGCCCTGGCGACGCCGGAGGTCATGCGCTCGAAATCCGTCACCACCACGGCTCGCAGCCGGTCGCCCAGCGCCCCGTGCTCCGCCATGAGGATGTCGAGCACGGCCCCATCTTTGCTCTCGGAAAGCGCCAGGACCAGGTCGCCGGCGGAGCGGTGCTGGCGGAGCCCCCGTTCCGTCAAGGAAAAGCCGAAGGAGGCCAATACCCGGCGCAGCGCCTGCAACTGCTGGTGAGCCTCCGGGTCGGGGGACAGCTTGAGCACTCTCAGGGCGTACTGCTCCAACAACACGAGCCAATCGTCGAAGGAGAGCGGTTCGCGAGCCTCCACCGGTACTGGCACTTGGGCGGGCAACGAAATCTCAGCCCAGGTGAGGAAACGGAGCAACGCCACAGCCAGCACAGGGTCTTCATTGAGAAAGTCCCCCCAGCGCTCCAGATCACCAGCAGCCGCGCCGACCAAGTCTGTAGCCCACGCGCGGAAGCGCTCGCTGCCGGTGATGGCTCGGCTGGCAGCCGCGAAGGCTTCTCGAAGGTTGTGCAGGTACGCCTGTTCGCGGACGCTGGGCTCCACGAAGTAGACCAGATCGCGGTAGGGCACCAGGTTGCCCTCCCGCACGACGGCCGGCGTGGGAATCTCGAAGTCCACCTCGCCGAGCAGGGCAGTGTAGTTTTCGTACTCGCGGGGATTGTCCGGGGCTGGCAGCGTGGCGGTCAGGCCGATGACGTAAGGTTCCTCGAGGCGGCTGAGCAAGTAGCGGGTCACGATGGCCCAGTAGTCAAGCAGGTGGTGACATTCGTCCAAAACGACCGTGCCGACACCTGCTGCCACAAGCCGCTCGATCAACTGCCGAGCGTTGGCGTGCAAAAAGGCGCCCACCGGCACCCTTCCCTCTTGCAGAAACTCGCGGCGCAAGCGGCGCAGGTAGCGGTTGAGTTCACGTCGGTATTCACGCGGGTTGTCGGCCTGCAACGCCTCCAGGCGCGCTTGGGCGGCCGCCTCGTCGGAACAGACGCCGCTTTCGACCAGATCGGCCACCCAGCGCTGGCGGGCGACTGTCCGCAGGTGCTGGCGCGCTTCGGCTGGCGTCGAGATGATTTGATAGGTGAAGACGTTGATAGGTGCTATTCGTTCCGGCTCGAGCGAGACGATTATCCCCGGCTCCAGGTCACTTTCTTCGGGCAGAAAGGGGCGGAGGCGCTCCCGCCACTGAAGTTGGAGGGCCGTGTTGGGCACGAAAACCACGGCTGGCCGCCCCAGGCGCCGAATAAGTTCCAGACCTACGATCGTCTTGCCGGAGCCAGGAGGGGCCACGATGTGGAACTTGTGGTCTCCTTTCCGGCGGGCTTCCTCGATGCGCGCGAGGATATCTTCCTGGGAGGGACGAAAGGGATAACGAAAGGCCAGCCTGGAGAAGACGGCGGCGGCAGAGAAGGCGTGCTGTTCGTTGGCCACTGACGACATGCCTCTGCTCCACTGAAGGGTGCCAAGCGGACGACACGAGGTGAGCAGATTATACCACAGGTCGTCATATGTGCGAGCATTCGGGCAGCCCTGCTTCGGTTACGGTCACCACAATGCTGTTGCCAAAGGGGTCTTCCACCCGGAAGAAGCCTTTCTGCCGCGCCACTTGGACGCCAGCCTCCTGGAGGCGGTGGGCCAGGCGCTCGAAGGCCGCCTGGTCCTCCAAGCAGACGGAGAAGTGGTGCAGGCCCACCGCGTTGGGCGGCGGGGGTGGGGCGCCGACGCCAGCCCAGATGTTGGTGCCGAGGTGATGATGGTAGCCTCCGGCCGCGAAGAACCGGGCACCGGGGTAATCCCGTTGAGTCACGTCGAAGCCCAGCAGCCCGTGGTAGAACGCTTCAGCCTCGTTCAGGTCGGCCACGTGCAGGTGAACGTGGCCAATGTCCGTGTTGGGGTGAATGCCGCTCCATGACTCGGCCTCTCCCGCGATCTCCGCCAGCAACCCCTGTATGTCCAGCGGGTCCGTGTGCATGGCAACCTGACCATTGCGCCAGGGCCACTGCTCGCGAGGACGGTCCCGGTAGAGTTCCAATCCGTTGCCGTCAGGGTCAGCGAGATAAAGGGCCTCGCTCACCTTGTGGTCCGAGAAGCCGTGGAAGGGCCACTGGTGGTCCAGCAGGCGCTTGAAGGTGCGGGCCAGTTCGTGGCGGTTGGGCAGGCGGATGGCCACGTGGTAGAGCCCGGTGGTGTTGGGCGGTTTGGGTCGCGCTTCTGGCCACTGGGTCAACACGACAAGCACGGGACCATCGGACCGAGCGGCAAGAAAGGCGGTTTGGCCGTCCCGGCCTACTTCCTGCAACCCCAAAAGATCGCCATAAAAAGCCAGAGAGCGGTTCAGGTCGGTTACTTTCAGGTGGACGTGGCCGATATGGGTCGTATCGGGTAGGCGCAGAAAACTCATGGTCTTTCTCCCTCCTTATCCTTGTGGGTCGGATCGCGTCCGGCTCGCGCACGTGTCGAACATGTCCCTACGCGCCTTTCATTCTCTTTCGTCCGACGAGACAGAAAGCAAGGGCGGGTACCGGATGACTGGGAGACGGGACTCGATAACGGAGCGCCGAGGTTCCAGCCAGGGGGGCAGAATCAAGGACTCTCCCAGGTGAGCCGGGTCCTCGTCAACGGCAAAGCCAGGGCCATCGGTGGCCAACTCGAAAAGCACACCGCCCGGCTCGAAGAAGTAAACTGACTTGAACCAGAAGCGGTCAATGACGGGGGTTGGCCTGCACCCGGCGCGCTCTACCCGCCCGCGAAGCTCTCGCTGGTGCTCCTCGTCGGCCGCGCGCCAGGCGATGTGGTGCACGATGCCCACGCCCCACTCGCCGGAAATACCTTCAGGGTCCTCCCGCACCTCCAGCAGCGTGCCCGACTGCCCGCCGATGCTGTACCGGTGCCAGCCATTCTCAACCCCTTCGCGTGTCAGTTCGAACACCCGCTCCAAAAAAGCGACTGTGGGCCCCAGGCGACGTACCAGCATTCGGGCCGCGTGAAGGCCACGAATTTGTTTTTCGGGTGGAACTGCACTTTCTTCCCAGGGAACAGCGTCGCGTCCGGCGACCTCAACAAGGGCCAGCCGTAGCCCGTGAGGGTCGGTGAACGTGAGCGCTCGCTCCCCAAAGTGCCGCTCGGTTGCCCTCACGGAAATGCCGTACCGCTCCAGCCGCTCTGCCCAGTACGGGAGCGTCTCGGCAGGGACGGCCAACGCCACCTCCAAGGCTTTTGCCGGGCCATATCGCGCTGGCGGCAAGTGAGGCCAGGGGAAGAAGGTGAGGTCAGTGCCCGGCGTTCCCGCGCCATCGGCGTAGAAGAAGTGATACGTGAAGGGGTCATCCTGGTTCACAGAGCGCTTGACCAGGCGCATTCCCAAGACGCCAGCGTAGAAGTCCACGTTTTCTTGCGGATCTCCACAAATGGCCGTAATGTGGTGGAGCCCCAAAACGCCTGGCATAACGCTCGCTCCTGAAACATTAGAGTTTCCTCAACACCCCTTACTACACTGAGTGAAGTGTAGCCGGCCTTCCTTGCCTGTCAAGCCCGGTCTGTTCTCATAACCAATTGGGTCTACAAAACGCCATGTATTCACCGAAATAGCTCGGCGCCGCCGAGCCGTATCTCTACTCAAGCCGCTGGAATGGCACACCGCCGCTCCACCTTTTCAGGGGGACACCAGGATTGAAACACGTTGTCCAAGAAAGCAAGTTGGTATCATACTCCACCCCATTTGGCAGTCGAGAACAGGAGGGGTACTATTAAGGAGAACTGAGCTTGGTCGGCACATCTGTGCTGAGGAGCAACGGTGCTTCTGGACGTGCCCCCCTTTTCCCTTCTGCGTTATCAGTCCCCAGGAGACCAGTTCCGTTGGTTGTGCTTTTGTTTGGGCATCTCGTTTTGACGAGGGGGTGTAGCGGCTTTGATTTCTAGCGCCTTGCGAAGCGCCGAAAAGTGCCACCTGCTCTGAAGTTTGTGTCACAATCCACGGATAGGGGGTAAATCATGGCAGACTCGAACCGCACAATCAACCGCGAGGAAGCCCTTGAGTACCATCGTCTGGGCAACCGACCTGGCAAACTGGCTATCTGCCCGACCAAACCGCTGGCAACCCAACGGGACCTCTCGCTCGCCTATTCTCCCGGCGTGGCCTATCCTGTGCTTGAGATTGCAGCCCATCCCGAGCGTGTGTACGAGTACACTGCCAGGGGAAATCTGGTAGCCGTCGTTTCCAACGGAACGGCCATTCTGGGGCTGGGAAACCGGGGGCCTCTCGCTGCCAAGCCTGTTATGGAGGGCAAAGCGGTGCTGTTCAAGCGCTTTGCCGACATTGACGTGTTCGACATTGAGGTGAACGCCATTGACCCTGATGAGTTTGTTCGTGTGGTGGCTGCAATCGCGCCGACCTTCGGCGGTATCAACCTGGAGGACATCAAGGCGCCGGAGTGCTTCTACATCGAGGAACGCCTGAAGGAACTCCTCGACATCCCCGTCTTTCATGACGACCAGCACGGAACGGCGATCATTGCAGCGGCGGGGCTTCTCAACGCGCTGGAACTGGTTGACAAGCGCTTGGATGAAGTGCGGGTAGTTATTTCGGGAGCAGGGGCTGCGGCTATCGCTTCGGCTGACTTACTGCTCAAACTGGGCGTGCGGCGAGACCATCTCGTGCTGGTGGACAGCCGTGGCGTGGTGTACCGGGGGCGGAGCGAGGGCATGAACCCTTACAAGGAGCGCTTCGCTGCCGACACCGACGCCCGCACGCTGGCAGACGCTGTGCGGGAAGCAGATGTGTTCTACGGCCTTTCGGTGGCCAACGTGCTCACACCCGAAATGGTTAAGAGCATGGCCGAACGGCCCGTCATCTTTGCGATGGCTAACCCCGACCCCGAAATCAAGTATGAAGTTGCTCGGGCAGTGCGCCCCGATGCCATCGTTGCTACCGGCCGCTCCGATTATCCCAACCAGGTGAACAACGTGCTGGGATTCCCCTTTATCTTCCGCGGGGCTCTGGACGTGCGGGCGCGAGCCATCAATGACGAGATGAAGCTGGCGGCTGTTTACGCTCTTGCTGCCCTTGCCAAGGAGGATGTTCCGGACAGCGTCCTGCGCGCCTACAACCTGGAATCCCTGCACTTCGGGCCGGAGTACATCATCCCCAAGCCCTTTGACCCTCGCGTGTTGCTGTGGGTGGCGCCGGCTGTGGCCGAGGCGGCCATGAAGAGCGGCGTGGCTCGCCGACACATTGACGTGAATGAGTACCGCCAGGAGTTGGAACGGCGCCGGGGCAAAGGTCAGGAAGTGCGCCAATTCATCCTGCACAAGGCCAGGGCAGGGCGAGGCCAGGTTCGGATCGTCTTCGCCGAGGGGGAGGAGACCAAGATCATTCGGGCTGCCGCCCAAGTTCAGGAAGAAGGTATCGGCCAGCCCATCCTGTTGGGGCGTGGTGAGATCATCGAACGCACCATTCGGCGGTTGGGCCTCCACGTGCGCCCCATCATTGTGGACCCAGAAACGTTCGAGCGGCGGGCCGAGTATGCGCTGGCCTATTATGAACTGCGCCAGCGCAAAGGCGTCACGTATCAGAAGGCGTACAAGCGCATGAGAGACCGCAACGTGTTGGCCCCCATGATGGTGAAAATGGGGGATGCGGACGCCTGTGTTTCCGGCCTAACGTTCGAGTACCCCGACGTGATCCGGCCAGCCCTACAGATTCACCACACGCGCCCTGGCAGTCGGCTGGTGGCCGGACTTTACATCATCATTGTGGACGAAAGAGTCTACCTGTTCACCGACGCCACGGTGAACATCGAGCCCTCTGCTGAGGACCTGGCCGAAATTGCCGTGTTGGCTGCCGACTTTGCCCAACAAATCGGGCTGGAGCCACGGGTGGCTATGCTTTCGTTTTCCAACTTTGGGAGTGCTCCTCACCCGTTGAGTGAAAAGGTGGCCAGAGCGGTAGAACTGGTGCGAGCTCGCCGTCCGGACCTGGCTGTGGACGGCGAGATGCAGGCGGACACAGCCGTGGTGCCCGAGATCATCGAGGAGCGGTTTCCCTTCAGCCGGGTCAAAGACGCCAACGTGCTGGTCTTCCCTTCCTTGGAAGCAGCGAACACCGCGTACAAGCTGTTGGTGCGGCTGGGCCATGCTGAAGCCATCGGCCCCATCTTGTTGGGAATGGGAGCACCGGTTCACGTCATTCAGACGGGCGACGAGGTGCGTGACATTGTGAACATGGCGGCTGTGGCCGTGATGGACGCTCTTTCACGCCAATCGCTTGTACGTGAAGAACCACAGACCAACCGGCTCGAACCGGCATAGTATGGAGTACCCGGCCACACAGTCTTTTGCACAAACGTCTTTAGGGTCTGGGCACAAGTCCGCCTGGTGGCTTGCGAACAAGGGAAACATCCATCAACCGCGCAAAACACGTGGTTGATGGATGTTTGGTTGACCTTTCAACGCCGCTCATAATGGCTAATGCGCTCCAGCACCCGCACGAAGAGGGATAACACCAAAGTCATGCTGAGGTACAGAAGGGCAGCCATTGTCCACCCCCCGAACGTGTCGAACGTGCGCGAAACGTAGAGGCGCGTCTGCTGCGTCAACTCGGGGACACTGAGAACGGTGGCCAGCGAGGAGTCTTTCAAGATGGCGATGAAGTCGTTGCCCAGCGGCGGCAGAATGAGCCGAATGGCTTGGGGGAGCACAATGTACCGCATGGTCTGATATCGGGTCATGCCCAGCGAGTAGGCTGCCTCGATCTGGCCCTTGGGCACCGCTTCGATGCCAGCGCGGTAAATTTCTGCCAGGTAGGCGGCGTAGGCCAGTCCCAGCGCCACAATGGCCCGCACGATGTTGGAGCGCACGCCCATGTGCGGGCTAACGACGAACGCCACGTAGAGGATGACCACCAGGATGGGCACACCCCGCAGGATTTCCACGTAGAGGGTGGCCAGCGTGTGAACAATGGGGTTACGCGAGATGCGTCCCAATCCCACGATGAGCCCCACCACAAGCGCCAGCGCGTACCCAAGAACAGAGATGCGGACGGTGAAGGAGATCCCTTTCGAGATGAAACCCACGATGTCGCTATAATTTTCGGAGCGCATCACGGAGAGAATCACGATGCCGGCCAGCAGAACCAGCACAACGATCCAAAGGGGGATTTGTTGGATCGTCTGGTAGACGCCCTCCCTGTGGCGCGCATACCGGCTGACATCCGCTTCAACAATTCCATCTGACATGGCCGGCTACTCCCAGAACTCCTCCTGCCCGAACCCCACCGTTTGTCGGACGGATCATATCCACTTCCCACTCGCGCGCTTCGTGCGCAAGTGGGAAGTGGATTCTCCTTATCTTGTTTTTATTGTAGCCCACTCTCCGGCAGGTTCTGAACGGCGCTCTCCGGCAGTCCCCACTTCTGGGCCAGTTGTGCGAGCGTTCCGTTCTCAATGAGCACATTCAGGGCCTCGCTAAACCCTTTGGTCAGGTCGGGCGTCTCCTTGCGCACGGCGATACCGTAATACTCCTCGGTAAAGGGTTCTCCCACCAATTTGAGTTTGTCCTTGAACTGCTTTTCCACAATGTCAGCCGCAGTGGGAGCGTCGGCGATGACAGCGTCAATATCCCCTTGGGCGAGGGCGGCCATGGCCACGTCAATGGTCTCGTAGCGCCGGATGTTCTCCTCGGCCGCGTACTCGCTGGCCGCGATATCACCCGTGGTGCCCAACTGCACCCCCACGACCTTGTCCTTCAGGTCTTCTGGCCCCTTGATGTCGGTGTTGTCGGCCCGCACGGTGACGATCTGGCCAGCATTAAGGTAAGGCCGCGTGAAGTCTACGATCTTGGACCGTTCCTCCGTAATGGTGACGGCTGAGACCACCGCGTCGAACTCCCCGGCAGCAAGGGCCGCAAAGATGCCATCCCAGGCTGTGGTGACGAACTTGGGTTTACAGTTGAGCAGCTTGCAAACTTCGTTCATCATGTCCACGTCGAAGCCCACGATGTTGCCACTCTCGTCCACGAACTCGAAGGGCGGGTAGGTCGTGTCTGAGCCGATAACGATCTCGCGCCCGCCCAAGTCAGGCAACTTGCCCCCTGTTTCTTGAGGCGCTTCCGGTTGAGCACCAGGGCCTGGACAGGCGACCAGCACGAGCACCAAAACCAACAGAAAAGACGCCAAAATTCCTTTTTTCATGACTTTCCTCTCCTTACCTTTCGTTTTTTGATTTTTTGACAAGGGTGCACACGTCGCTGAGGGTAAGCGCGTTATCCCAGAGTGGGGCAACAAAGACGAAGAAGGGGGAAACTGGTACTGGGC
Source organism: Ardenticatenaceae bacterium (assembly GCA_015491235.1). Classification (GTDB taxonomy): domain Bacteria; phylum Chloroflexota; class Anaerolineae; order Ardenticatenales; family Ardenticatenaceae; genus WFWG01. Next base: position 6,553 of record WFWG01000292.1, on the reverse strand, counting down.
TTTCTTCTGCGATCGGCGCCATGGACCGCTCCCTGTCGCAAGCAGGCACAGAACCTGCAACTGCGTCTTTCAGTCGCTCTATCTAAATGCTGGATTATAACAGTGAAGGGTTCACCTTGTCAAACATCTCGAACCACCCTGAACGTGACAGTTTGCCCATGTTTAACAGCCGTGTTACAATCGCATTAACCCAACCGTCTTGCTTTGACGGAAGGGCTTCGTTGTCATATACTTCTCCAGCAGGTAATACCAAATTGGGCGTGGAAATGGCATGAGGTCACGTACTCCTTCGGAGACCTCGGAGGCGAGTACATGAACGTGTGCGGCGCTGCCGTACGAAAAAGAAAAATTGTGGCGTGCAGGGGCGGCTTCGCCGCCCCTGCACGCCACAATTTCTTTCCCCTTTTAGGTGGGTGGGCGGGATGGCGGCGCCGCACCCCGTCTGTGAGTAGGTGACGTTACCAAACGCAATTGGTATAAGCATCCAGCAGGTGAACAAGGAAACAGAAAACCTTGCGGAGATAGCGTGTGGGGAGTGGGCAGGCGGGAGAGCGTCTGCCCGTTGTCATCTGAGTCAACACCTACTCCGCAATGAACGACGAGGAGGAGCCATGAGCAGTCGCCACAACGATCTTTCATGGCGGGTAGGGGGTCCGCAGGGAAGTGGCGTGGACACTGCCGCCCGCATGTTCAGTTATGCCTGTGCCTTCGGAGGGTTGTACGTCCTTGGCCGTCGCGAGTATTACTCCAACATCATGGGACGTCACAGCTACTATGACGTGCGTGTCTCCGCAGCACAGCAGCCCACTTCGCACCGCGAGACGGTTGACATGCTGGTCTCATTTGAGGCCGAAACGCTGGCGCGCCACACGACTTCGACTGTCGCTGGAGGAGTGGTGATCTACAACGTGAAGGACGAAGACATCCCCTTCGAGCGCATCACCTTCCTGGACAGGCGCCTGCGTGAGGATCTGGCCTCCTACCTGCGGGAGCAGGAATTGCCCCCTACCACGGCCGGCTTGCTGGAGGACGCGCGTCGTCGCGGCGTGCAGACGTTTGCCTTCCCCTACGACGAAATCATCCAGGCCCTGGCCCAGAAACTGGACGTCCACAAGTCCGTGGCCCAGCGTACCCTCAACACTATTGCCGTGGCCGTCTCGGTGGGCATGTTGGAGTACGACCCGGAGTGTCTCGTGAAGGCGCTCGAGAAGATCTTCTCCGGCCGCGAGAAGATCGTGCGCCTGAACGTGACGGCTGCCGAGTTGACTTATGAGTACGTGCGGGAGCAGTTCGACTTCGAGCACTTCGCCTTTCGCCTCTCTGTCAACAACCAGGGCAAGCGCATGGTGGTGTTGAACGGCAACCAGGCCTCGGCCTTGGGCAAGCTGGCAGGTGGCCTGAGCTTTCAGACATATTATCCCATCAGCCCGGCCACCGACGAGAGCGTGTACCTGGAAGGACACCACACCTTCCCCCTGCGCACGGGCGGAACGGGTTCTGTCGTCGTCGTGCAGACGGAGGACGAGTTGTCGGCCATCACCATGGCGGCCGGCGCGGCCCTCACGGGAGCCCGCAGTTCCACCGCCACGTCCGGCCCCGGATTCTCGCTGATGGTCGAGGCGCTGGGGTGGACCGGCATCAACGAAGTGCCCCTTGTGGTGACCGACTACCAGCGCGGCAGCCCGTCCACCGGCATGCCCACGCGCACCGAGCAGGGCGACTTGCTCTTTGCTGTCCGCGCGGGTCACGGCGAGTTCCCGCGCATTGTCCTGGCCTCGGGCGACGTGGTAGAGACCTTCCACGATGCCGCCCAAGCCTTCAACTATGCCGAGCGCTATCAAGTGCCCGTCATTCACCTGCTCGACAAGAACTTGGCCAGCACGACCGTCACAGTTCCGCCCGCCGAGTTGGAAGTAGAAGGAATCAAAATCGAGCGCGGCGAGTTGTACATTTCGACGACTCAGAACGGCCAGGATCCTTTCCCCCGCTTCCAGCCAACTGAGACGGGCGTTTCGCCCCGTCCCGTGCTGGGACAGCCGGGCACGCTCCACTGGTACACGGGCGGCGAACACACAGTGTACGGCCGAGTGACCGAAGACCCGGTGGTGCGGGAACAACAGATGGAGAAGCGTATGCGCAAGCTGGAGGTGATTGCCCGTGAAATCCCCGTGGAGGAGAAGTTCAGGGTCTACGGCGACGCTGACGCCCCCCTCACGGTGATGAGTTGGGGGTCCAACAAGGGGGCTATCCTGGAAGCCTTGGAGTTGCTGGCGGCCGACGGCATTGCCGCTCGCCTCGTGCAGGTACGTCTCCTGTGGCCCTTCCCGTCCGACGAGTTGCGTCCGTACCTGGAGAGCGCGAGCCCGCTGGTGGTGGCGGAGTGCAACTACAGCGGCCAATTTGCTCGTTTGCTGCGGGAGTGCACCGGTCGGGCGTGCGACTACCTGATCGTGAAGTACAACGGGCGGCCCATGTCGGGCCAAGCCCTCCGCGAGGCGCTAAAGCAGATTCACGCCGGCCGGGCCGAGCACCGCATCGTGCTCCGCAACCCGTATGAGTAGTACTCGACCACGCAGATTTGCACAAAAATCTGCGTGGTCGTTTATCAGTAAAAAAGGGGATATTTCTTCCAATGGTACGCTTCGCGCGCCATTGGAAGAAAGAAGAAATATCGTTAGGTTTTTCGTGGTCGAGTAGTGGAGCGGAGGGAGAAATTTTGGGAGCTATATCGCACAGTTGGGAAGCGGAAAGCATCGAACAAAAGGCACGCTGGTTTCAGTCCCTTAGCCTGGAAGAGCGCATGGAGTTGTTTTGTCAGTACACCGACCTGCTCTTGGCGCTCAACCCTGAGATCTTAGAACAGAAGAGGCGGAATGCTCAACCTGTTGAAGGACGTGTTCTCGTCGTTACACAAACATAATCGCCTCAAAACGTGCTGCAGGACGAAAAATAGATCTGGAGGACATCCGGTTGTTGGAGTCGGGCGAAGAATGAGAAATTAATTTTTAAAAGGCAGGTGACGACATGGCAATCCTGGAATCCATCAAGGTGACCCGAAAGGAATATCAGGTTGACTTCCCGAACGACTGGTGCCCCGGCTGTGGGGATTTCGGCATCCTGAGTTCCATTCAACAGGCGCTGGCCGGGCTGGGGTTGTTGCCCCACCAGGTGGCCATCTTCGGCGGCATCGGCTGTTCCGGCAAGACGCCCTACTACGTGCACGCCTACGGCGTACACACCCTCCACGGTCGCGTGCTGCCCTTTGCGGCCGGCGCCAAGCTGGCCAACCCCGAGCTGACGGTGCTGGCCGTGGGCGGCGACGGCGATGGCATGGCCATTGGCGCCGGCCACTTCGTGAACATGGGACGGCGCAACATTGACCTGACCTACATCCTCTTCAACAACGAGGTCTACGGGCTGACAAAGGGCCAGGCCTCCCCCACTTTGCCCCTTGGCCTGCAGACTAAGAGCCTGCCGGAGCCCAACATTCAAGGCCAGGTGAACGCGCTCATGCTGGCGATGACCTCGGGGTTCACGTGGATCGGGCGCGGCTACTCCTACAACGTGAAGCAACTCGTGCGCCTGATTCAAGAGGCTGTGCAACACCCTGGCCTTTCGTACCTGGAGGTGCTCCAGCCGTGCCCCACCTACAACAACCTGCACACCCGCGATTGGTACGCCGGCAAGGACCGTCCTGACGGCCAGCCGCGCTGGTACGACGTGCAGGAAGAAGGCTACGACCCGGTCATCCCCGAGGGGGCGGACGAGGAGACGGTGCAGGCCAAGCTGGCCCAGTTCGTGGAGAAAGCCCACGAGTGGGGCGACCGGATTCCCACCGGCGTGCTGCTTGTCAACCGCAACGTTTCGACCTTTGAAGAACGCATCGCGCAGCGCATCCCTGATTACCGCTCCGCGCCACCTGCCAAGCGCCCCATTGCCGACGACGAGGGGCGCAGCGTCGCGGTGCTGGATGCCTTCTTCGAGGAACTGGCCGTGGAGTCGTGAGCACGGGAAAGCCAGAAGGGCGCGGTGCATTTCTCAAGCGCCGCGCCCGGATCTGGAAACAGCAAAGGGCGCGGCCAGACAAGAGGGGGCCGTGCCCTCTTTCTTCCCTTTGCGACTGGCAAGGCGCCCAATGGCTTCGCCGAAAAGGTTGAACGATACACCTCCATCGCGCGCTTTGCGCGATGAAAGTGTATCGTTTCCTTTTAGTTCACAGAATGAGCGCTTCTTGCGGGGACACAAAGACTCAAAGCGTTTCGGCGGCTGTGCTGGCTGGCGGCCAGAGCCGCCGCATGGGGCGCGACAAATCCCTCCTGCGGCTTGGCGGGCAACCCCTCATTGAGCGCGTGCTCGACCGCCTGGCCTGCCTGAGCGACGACTTGCTGGTGGTCACCAACACGCCGGAAAAGTACGGCTGGCTGGCGGGCCGGGTGCGCTTCGTGCCCGATCCGGTGGGGCCGGGAAAGGGGCCGCTGGCCGGCATTGCTGGCGCCCTGCAAGCCGCCCGCCACGACCCCGTGATCGTCGTGGCGACCGATATGCCCTTCCTCAACGTCGAACTGTTGCGCTACCTGGCGCGCCTGAGCATGACTGAGGGGGCCGACGTGGTCGTGCCCGTCGTGGAACCGGGGCGCCCCGAGACCATGCACGCCGTCTACCGCAAGCGCTGCCTGCCCGCCATCGAGGCCGCGCTGGCCGCCGGCCAGTTCAAAATCATCACTTTCTTCCCTCACGTGCGCGTGCGCGAGGTGCCCGCCGAGGAGTTGCGGCGTTTCGATCCTGATTTGTTGAGCTTCTGGAACGCCAACACCCCGGAAGAGTGGGAACAGGCCCGCCGGCTGGTGGAAGGAGGGGCCTAATGCGAAAGCGGGCATCGGGGGGCGACGCACTGCGGAAGCGCGTCGCCCCTTCAAATCGGCGTTCGCGCGCGTTGTCCAAAGTCCAAAAGCCCGTTTGAACGGCGATTACGGGCCGGGTGCAAGCGCGGCCTGGAGGGCCTCCACCACCGTCCGGCACGGCACCACTTCAAGGCCATCAGCAGATGCCACGGGGCGCGACGATCGGGGGACCACACACCGCCGGAAGCCCAACTTGGCGGCTTCGGCCAAGCGGCGCTCCAGTTGTGCCACTGTGCGCAACTCGCCCCCCAGTCCGATTTCGCCCACGAAGGCCGTCTGAGGGGCCACGGCGCGGTCCCGCACGCTGCTGGCAATGGCCACGGCCACGGCCAGGTCCGCGGCTGGCTCGCTGATTTTGATGCCCCCCACCACGTTGACGAACACGTCCTGATTGTGGAGCGACAGCCCCACCCGCTTGCTCAACACGGCCAGCAGCAGGTAGAGGCGGTTCACGTCAAGGCCGTTGGCCGTGCGCCGGGGCTGACTGAACGGCGTGGCTGTACTCAGGGCCTGGATTTCCACCAGCAGGGGGCGGCTACCCTCCAACGTCACGGCCACAGCCGAGCCGGTGGCCCCCGAACGGTACTCGGCCAGGAAGAACTCGCTGGGGTTGGTCACCTCTGCCAGCCCGCGCTCGCCCATCTCGAAGACGCCCACCTCGTTGGTGCTGCCGAAGCGGTTCTTCACGCTGCGCAGCAGGCGGTAGGCGTGGTAGCGGTCACCCTCCAGGTAGAGCACGGCGTCCACGATGTGCTCCAGCACACGCGGCCCAGCAATGGCCCCTGCCTTCGTCACGTGGCCCACCAAGAAGATGGGAATGTTGTGGGTTTTGGCGACCTGGAGCAGCCGGGCGGCACACTCCCGCACCTGGCTGACGCTGCCCGGCCCCGACGTGAGTTCGTCCAAGTAGACGGTCTGGATGGAGTCCACCACCAGAGCTTGAGGGCGCAAGCGGCTCACGTGTTCCAGCACGGCGTCCAGGTTGGTTTCGCTGAGCACGTACAGCGCAGGCACCCGGATGCCCAGGCGTTCAGCGCGCAGGCGAATTTGCTGTGTGCTTTCCTCGCCAGAGACGTAGAGCACGGGGCCGTGACGCTCGGCCAGTTGAGCGGCCACTTGGAGCAACAGGGTGCTCTTGCCGATGCCGGGGTCCCCGCCGATGAGAACGAGCGAGCCGGGCACCACGCCACCTCCCAGCACGCGGTTGAACTCCTCCAGCGGCAAGGGGATACGCTCAAAGCGGTCAGCTTGCACGTCGGTGAGGCGTTGGGGCGCATTCTCGCGCGAAGTACCGGGCTTCCGCCGCCTGGTCGCCGACGGCGGCTCCACCACTGTTTCCACCAGCGTGTTCCACTCCCCACAGCTCAAGCAGCGTCCACCCCACTTGGGGTGCTCGGCGCCGCAGGCTTGACAGACGAAAACCGTTCTCGCTTTGGCCATACACTGATCCTTGACGTTTTGGTTTGATTATACCAATTGCCTTCTCGAACACCACGTTTCAACCCCGGTGTTCCCCCTGAAAACGCGGAGCGACGGCGTGCCATGCCAGCGGCTTGAGCAAAGTTACGGCTCGGCGCCGCCGTAAGAGAAGAAATTGTAGAGAACTGGGGCGGCTTCGCCGCTCCAGTTCTCTACAATTTCCCCTTTTGGGT
>WFWG01000291.1 GCA_015491235.1 Ardenticatenaceae bacterium | reverse complement strand
GTGATCGGGAATTCAGGAACAGGATTTGCGCCGTTGGATGTTGTGCGAATCAGTTGAAAAAACGTCCGTCCGGCCAACAGCCAGTTGTCGGCCTGAAGGCAGCGGGCGTATAATAGCAGAGGTCGGAGGAGTTGCCAACTGGGCGGTTGACGGTAACGGTCGCTTCCAAGGAGGCGTCATCCGCCCTGGTTCACAGGCACACAAACGATGAATTCCTCCTACGTCCAGCCAGCCACAATCAGACAGCGGATGACCCACAACGCCGCGTGGGGGCTGTTGGCCGCCGTGGTGGGCCTGGCGCTGGCACAGGCGCTGCTGGTGGGCGCGTGGATGCCGGCGGGACGCTTTGCCGGGGAGAGGGCGTGGCAACAGGCGCTCTCGTCGCCGTCGGGCCTGACGACAGGAGTGAACCCCTACCCGCGAATGGTGGTTGGGGTGGCAACGAAACTCTCCTTGCCGCCCTCCGTGCGGGTGGGACGGGTGCTCTCGGCCGCCTTTGGGGCGGCGACCCTGGTGGTGCTCTTCTTTGCCGCGCGGTTGGCCTTCCCCGCGCGGCGCCTGCTCCACGTGGGCGTGCCGGCCCTGCTGGCCTTCACCCCTTCCTTCGTTTTGGCGAGCGCCCAGGCCACTCCCCAGACCGCGCTGGCCTTCCTGGCCGCCGTGCTCCTCTGCCTGGCCCTCTGGACAGTGCGACAGGGCGTGACCCTCTTCGGCCTGGCGGGCGCAGCCCTCTGCCTGCTGGTGGGCTGGCAGGTGGACTGGGGGTTCTGGTGGCTGGTGTGGCCCTCGCTGGCCGCGGTGCCGCTGGCCATCTGGCACCACCGCAACGACGAGGGGCGGCTCCTGGCGCAGAGTGTCGTGTTGGTGGGCGTGGGTCTGGCCCTGACGGGGGGCATCGTGGTGTTGCGGGCCAGCGGTCAACTGCTTCCCTGGCTGCGGGCGCTGGTGCGTGGCTTGGCCGACGTGGTGGCCCACTCGGTGTGGCCGGACGCCGCCACAGCGGTCAACCTGGCGCGCCGCTACTGGGCTGACCTGGCCAGCCCCGGCCGCCTTTGGTTCGCGCCTGTGGTCCTCCTGGCCGGCTTGAGCCTGGTGGGGGTGGGAAACGTGGCCTGGCAAGAGCGCGGGGAATCAGCGGAGATACTGACGCTGGTGGCCCTCTTTGCCCTGGCCCCCTTCGCGAGCGCGCTGCTCGTGCCGGGGAGCGTCTCCACCTGGCCCGCGCCCGCCTGGCCGGGAGCCGCGCTGGTGCTGGCGTTGGGGTGGACCGGGCTGGTGCCCCCCGTGCTGCGCCCCTACTGGCTCCTGGCCGGCCTGCTGGCAATGGAGTTACTCGCCCTGGCACTCCTGGTGGGATGAGTGCGGTGTTCGGGGATTTGCGGAATCGGGATGGTTGAGCTAAAAATGGGACAGGAAAAAGGCAGATTTATGGGGAGCACGACATGCTAAAAGTGCAAGACTTTGTGAAGGCTCGGCTGTACGAGAGCGAAGACGAAGTTATTCAGGATGCTCTGCGCCATCTGCTGAGAGCGCGCCCCGACTTGCGCGTTCAATTAGCGGTGTATCGCTATCAAGCAGAGGGTCTATCCCTGGCAAAGGCTGCCAGTCTGGCCGGTGTAAGTTGGGCTCAAATGAAGGAGATTTTGTTGGAGCAGGGGATTCAGCCCCGTTTGGGGCCGGCGACTTTAGAAGAAGCTCAACAAGAAGCCGAGACTTTGCGTGCAGAAAGTAGTGAGTCCTAGCACTACTGGTGGGATGTGTGCGGTGCTTGAAAAAGGTTAAGGTGCGACGCACTTGCCAAGTGCGTCGCACCTTAACGTCTCTTCCCGATTTCCAGAACGGTGCCGGGGCACCGCCCACCAAAATTTCTTGAATCCGTGAAATCTGTGAAATCCGTGGTGAGAAAACTAGTCCGATCTCGCCTCGCACGGACGAAGCGTGCAAGTGGAGAAATTACACGAATCCCGCCTCCACCAACCGCACGGCCAACCTCACCACCTCCGGCACGCGGGGCGTGAGTGGCCTCACCTCGGCGAGGGCCTCGACGGGGGCCCAGCGCACGGCGTCCACGTCGCTGCGGGGCGTGGCTTCAGCCTCAGGGGGGACGCAGGCCACGACCTCCACGATGACGTAGTGAAAGGCCGCCCGGCCCGCCGCGTCCCGGTGAATGGCGTCCACGGCGGTGAAGGGGCGACTTGGCTGCACCTCCAGCCCTGTCTCCTCCCACACCTCGCGCCGGGCGGCCTCCGCGATCGTCTCCCCCACTTCCACACCGCCCCCGGGCAGCGACCACATGCCCCGCGCCGGCGCTTTGGCCCGCCGGACCAGCAGCACCTCCCAGCCGTTGCGGGGGCGCAACACCACCACCCCCACGCCCACGCGGGGCGCGTCCGGGTAGAAGCGGTTGTCGGCCACGGTCTCGTCGCACCTCCTCTTTAGCCTCCCGGAGGTTCCGAACCTCCGGGAGGCTAAATGGCTAAATAACGCCCAGTTCCCGTCCCACCTTGGCGAAGGCCCGGAGGCCGAAGTCCAGGTCCTCCTTCGTGTGGGCCGCGCTGGGCATCACCCGAATGCGCGCCGCCCCTTTGGGCACGGTGGGATAGCCGATGGCCGTGGCGAAGACCCCCTCCTCGAAGAGGCGCCTGCTGAAGGTTTGGGCCAGGTGGGCCTCGCCCAGCATCACCGGCGTGATGGGCGTCTGGCTCTGGCCGGTGTCGAAGCCCAGCGCCTGCATCTGCTCCTTGAAGTAGCGGGCGTTCTCCCAGAGCCGGTCCACCAACTCGGTGCTCGACTCCAAAATGTCCAGGGCGGCCAGGCAAGCGGCCACGTCGGGAATCGTCATGGCGCTGGAGAAGAGGAAGGGGCGCCCCCGCTGGCGCAGCCAGTCAACCAGGTGTTGGCGGCCGGCCACCACGCCCCCCACCACGCCGAAGGCCTTGGAGAGCGTGCCCACCTCGATGTCCACCACGCCGTGCAGCCCGAAGTGGTCCACGATGCCCCGGCCCCCGCGCCCCAGCACGCCCTCGCCGTGGGCGTCGTCCACCATGAGGATGCAGCCGTGGCGCTTGGCCACCTCGGCCAGGCGGTCCAGGGGCGCGATGTCGCCGTCCATGCTGAAGACGCCATCAGTCACGATGAGCTTGCGGCGGTAGCGGGGCGCGTGCTCCTTGATCAGGTCTTCCAGCGCGTCCACGTCCAGGTGGGGATAGCGGACAACCGTGGCCCGGCTGAGGCGGCACCCGTCAATGATGCTGGCGTGGTTGAGTTCGTCGCTGAAGATCACGTCCTCGCGGCCCACCAGGGCCGGGATGGTGCCGGCGTTGGCGTTGAAGCCGCTCTGGAACGTCACGGCCGCCTCCACCCCCTTGAAGGCGGCCAGGCGGCGGTCCAGCTCCACGTGCAAACTGGTGGTGCCGGCGATGGGCCGCACGGCCGCCTGGCCGACGCCGTAGCGGTCCATGGCCTCCTTGGCCGCCTGAATGAGCTTGGGGTGGTTGGCCAGCCCCAGGTAGTTGTTGGAGCAGAAGTTGAGCACGCGCCGGCCGTCCACCACCACCCAGGCATCCTGGGGGGACTCGATGGTGCGGATGGTGGTGTAGAGGCCAGCCTCCTTGAGGGCCTGCAACTCGTCCTGCAACCAGGCAAGTGGGTCCATGTCCTTTTCCTCCCTCACGGAATCATCACGATTTTGGCCACCACCTCGTCGCCCGGGTTCATCAGCCGGGCGAAAGCGCGCTCGAACTCGTCCAGCGAAAACCGGTGGGTGATGATGGGGCGCAAGTCCACGGCGCCGCTGGTGAGCAACCCCCTCATGCGGTGCCAGGTGGCCCAGATGCGCCGGCCGTAAATGCCCTTGACAGTCACCCCCTTGGTGACGACGAGGTCGCTCCAGTCCAACTCGAAGGGGCGGCCGGTGAGCCCCAGCGCCGCCACCTGGCCGCCGGGCCGCAGGGCCTCCAGCCCCTGGCGGATGCCCGCCGGCGCCCCGCTCATCTCCAGGAGCACGTCGGCGCCGCCGCCGGTGAGGTCGCGCACGGCCGTCACCACGTCCTCCTCCGCCGGGTTGAGGGTCACGTCGGCCCCCATGCGGCGGGCCAGCTCCAGCCGCCCGGGGTTCACGTCCGTGGCGATGACTTGGCGGGCACCGTTCACGCGGGCAAGGGGGATGGTCATCAGGCCGATGGGGCCACAGCCGGTCACCAGCACGTGCTTCTCCGCCAGGTCGAAGGCGTAGGCCGTGTGAACCGCGTTGCCGAAGGGGTCCTGCAAGGCGGCGATCTCAGGCGGAATCTCCGGCGGGTTCACCCACACGTTCTCGGCCGGCACCACCAGGTACTCGGCGAAGCTGCCGGCCCGGTCAATGCCGATGACCTGCACGTTCTCGCAGAGGTGGTATTCCCCGGCGCGACAGGCCGCGCAGGTGTGGTCCACGATGTGCCCCTCGGCGGAGACGGGCAGCCCGGGGCGCAAGTGCGCCACCTCGCGTCCCACTTCCACGATTTCGCCGGCGAACTCGTGGCCCAGGATGAGGGGCGGCTTGATGCGGTGCTGGCTCCAGGGGTCCCACCGGTAGATGTGCACGTCGGTGCCGCAAATGGAGGTAGCCGTCACGCGGATGAGCACATCGGCGGGGCCGGGTCGCGGGACTTCCACCTCCACCAGCTCCAGCCCCGGCCCCGGCCGCGCCTTGACGATGGCTTTCATTTTCATGGCGCTCCTCTCC
>WFWG01000290.1 GCA_015491235.1 Ardenticatenaceae bacterium | reverse complement strand
GGCCTACAAGCCCGACCTCGACCCGGACGACCGCTCCACATGGGGCGACGAGTGGCCGGGGTTCGAGGAAGCCGTTGACACGGCCAGCCGCCAGGCCGATCTTGACGCCGTCTACCCCAAAATCGTGGGGGAAAGCTGGCTCGTCCTGGAGCATCCCGGCTACATGGAACTGTACCAAGTGGAAGCCGTGACCAAAGCAGCCCGCTCCGACTTTGCCGTGACAGCGAAAACCACGCGGGTGACCCTAAAAGGCGAAAATCTGAGCCGTTTTACCGGCCACCGGCGCGATACCGTCGTTTACGCGCAGCCGGAGGAATTGGAGCGGGCGGAGAAACCGCTGGCCGCGCCCGTTGAGGGGAACACCATCGAACTGGACCGCCGGGTAGAGGGGCTCGCGGAGGGACAGCCCCTCATCGTGAGCGGGAAGCTCGCCCCCGAAGACGAAGAGGAAACGCGAGAGGTTGCCTTCGTAAAGATGACGGTTGACGGCGGAAACCGCACAACCGTGGTGCTCCAGAAAGCGCTCGAACATCGCTACGTGCGAGCCACGGTGATAATCTACGCCAACGTGGTGCTCGCCACCCACGGCGAGACGGTGGCCGACGAAGTGCTGGGCAGCGGTGACGGCGCTCAAGTCCACCAGCAGTTCACGCTCAAGCGCTCGCCCCTTACCCACATCTCGGCCGAGACGGCCACTGGCAACAAGAGCACGCTGGAAGTGCGCGTCAACGGCGTGCTGTGGGAGCCGGCATCCTCGCTCTATGGCCTGCCGGCGTCGGCGGAGAAGTACATCGTCCGCATCAACAACAGGGCCGAGGCCAGCGTGATCTTCGGCGACGGCAAGCACGGCGCACGCCTGCCCACCGGCCAGGAAAACGTGCGGGCCACGTACCGCTTCGGCATTGGGAGTGAGGGCGAAGTGGGCGCTGGCGCGTTGAGTTTGTTGAAGAAACGCCCCTTCGGCGTGCGCCGTGTCACCAACCCGCTGCCGGCCAGCGGCGCCGCCGACCCGGAAAAGCTGGAAAACGCCCGCACCAACGCCCCGCTCACCGTGCTTACCCTGGATCGCGTCGTCTCGCTGCAGGATTTCGAGGACTTCGCGCGCGCCTTTGCCGGCATCGGCAAGGCCCAGGCTGTGAGCGTCTGGAACGGTGAGGATTACCTGGTTCACATCACCGTGGCCGACGACGACGGCGACCCGGCGTCCGAAGATCTGCGCCAGAAGCTGAGTCGTGCCATTGACGACGCCCGCGACCCGAACGTGGTGGTCCAGCTCGACAACTACGAGCGATTGACCTTCAACGTGGAGGCCGGCGTCCAGTTCGACAAACGTTACCTTGTCGAGGACGTGCAGGCGCAGATCGAACAGGCCCTGCTGGATGCGTTCTCCTTTGACCAGCGGGCGTTTGGTCAGCCAGTGACGGCGGCAGAACTGCTCAGCGCCGTCCACCAGGTGGAGGGCGTCATCGCGGTGGACCTGGACGCGCTGTACCTGGAAGAAGAACCCAAGCCGGCGCAACCACCGGCAGTTCTGCCAGCCCGCACCGCCCGCCGCGAGAGCGGCCAAATTCGGCCAGGCCAACTCTTGCTGATCAACCCGGATGGCATCCAGCTTACCCTGCGCGCCACATGAGGGACGGAGAGAAACCGTGAACGAGACGACCAGGGAACGCCTCTACAACCTGCTGCCGGCCATCTACCGCCTCCGTGACGGGGCTGAGGGCGAGCCGTTGCGCGCCCTGCTGGCCGTCATTGAGGCCGAGGTGGAGCGCATCGAGCGTGACATCGGCGGCCTCTACGACGACTGGTTCATCGAGACCTGCGTTGAATGGGTGGTGCCCTACATCGGCGACCTGCTGGGCGTGCGCCACCTGCACTCGGTGGAAAGCGTCGGCATCTTCAGCCAGCGCGCCTACGTAGCCAACACGCTGCGCTATCGCCGCCGCAAGGGCACCGCTCCCGTGCTGGAGCAACTGGCCCGCGACATAACGGGGTGGCCGGCGCGAGTCGTGGAGTTCTTCGAGCGCCTCATTTCCAGCCAGCACCTCAACCACGTCCGGCTCCACAGCCGTGCCACTGTGAACCTGCGGGACGGGAACGCGCTGGAGTTGTTGGATGGCCCCTTCGAGACGGCCACCCACACCCTTGAAGTGCGCCGCATCGCGGCGGGGCGTGGCCGCTACAACGTTCCCAACGTGGGGCTCTTCCTGTGGCGGCTGCAACCCTACTTCGTGG
>WFWG01000289.1 GCA_015491235.1 Ardenticatenaceae bacterium | reverse complement strand
CATCTTGTTGAGGAGGCAAAAATGCTGACCGCTCAGTCAACCCCTTCGATCAGAGCGCCTCGGACCGCACGGGGCCAAACGCTGCTTCTGTTGGTGCTCGGCGTGCTGCTCCTGTGGGGCAGCGGCGCCCCCATCTGGCGCACGCCGTGGCCCTCCACGAACGGCAGCGGCGCTAACGCGGCCTTCTCCAGAAGCGCGGAACAAGCGACGGCCCTTCTCGAGCCGGCCCGCCCGAGGGCGGCCACCCGGCCGCCCGCCGGCCTCTCGGCCGAGGAGTGGCAGGAGGTTCAAGAGGCCATTCGCCGGGCGGAATACCAGTTTACCTGGAATGAGACCACGGCGACCTACCAGGCTCCCAACCGGGCCAACGGCTTTCGCGCCCAGGTCTCGGCCGGCGGCCTGCGGCTTGTCCCGCTGCGGGAAGGGGAGGACTGGGCGTGGGGCTTGCAACTGGCGGGGTACGGCTACGAGGGTCGCGTGCGCCCTGTGACGGCCACCCCCACGCTCGCCGGCGACCGCCACCGGGTCACCCTGCGCCACACGCCGACCCTCACCGAGTGGTACGACAACCAGGAGACAGGGCTCGAACACGGCTTCACCCTGGCCGAACCGCCCCGGGAACAGCAGGCCCCACCGGGGGGACGGCTGGTGCTGGAACTGCGCGTGCGGGGAACACTGGCCCCTCAGCAGACAGCCGACGGTGACGCGATCCTCTTCCGGGACCCGCGCGGCACCCTGGAACTGCGCTACAGCACGCTGGTCGTCACGGACGCCGACGGGCGCCGCCTGCCCGCTTCCCTCCAGTTGGTCGAGCGCGCTGGCGCACCGGTCGTGCAGATCGTGGTGGACGCCGGGGAAGCCCGTTACCCCATCACCGTTGACCCTATCGTGAACGTCTTTCACCTGGCGACCCTCTTCGACGCCCACGGGCAAACGCGCGATGAACTGGGCTTCTCGGTGGCCATTGACGGCGACGTGCTGCTCGTCGGCGCGCCCTACGTTGACGTGGACGGCTACGAGGACCGGGGAGCGGCTTACGTCTTCTACCGCAACCAGGGGGGCGCCGACTCGTGGAAGCTGGTGGCTACCCTGGCGGCTCCAGATGGCAGTGCCCAAGACTACTTCGGGTGGAGTGTGGCCCTCAGTGGCAACGTGGCCGTCGTGGGCGCTCCCCTCGACGACGTGAACGGCGTGGTGGACGCCGGCAGCGCCCACGTCTTCTTCCGTGACTGGGGCGGAGCAGACAACTGGGGCTGGGTCCGCCAGGTGACCGCCATCAGCGGCGGTTCGGCGGGGGACAACTTCGGAATGGCCGTGGCCGTGGACGGCACGACCCTGGCCGTGGGCGCCCCGGGACAGGACCTCGGCTCCAAGGCCGACCAGGGCGCCGTCCACCTCTACGAGCTTTCCGGCGACGGTGGGCTGCGAGAAGTGATCGCCATCACCTCTTCCGACGGCGCCGCCGGCGACGAGGTGGGCGACGCGCTGGCCCTGGACGGCGACCTGCTCCTGGTGGGCGCTCCTGGCGCCGATGTGGGCAGCGCGAGCGGCCAGGGCGCGGCTTACCTTTTCGCCCGCAACCAGGGGGGCGCCGAAAGTTGGGGCCAGGTGACCAAGCTGACGGCCTCCGACGGCGCGACCGGGGACGCCTTTGGCCAGGCCGTGGCCCTGGACGGCGACATGGCCCTGATTGGGGCCCCCCAGGCCGACATCGCCGGCCAGAGTAACCAGGGGGCGGCCTACATCTTCGAGCGCAACCAGGGCGGCCAGGACAACTGGGGCCTGGTCAAAAAGCTGGTGGCCTCGGACGGCTCCTCGGACGACAGCTTCGGCTCGGCGGTGGCCCTGCGGGAGGGGCTCGCCGTGGTGGGCGCGCCGGACTACGGAACGCTCTCTCCCCTTTACCAGGGCGCCCTTTACATCTTCGCCCGCAACCAGGGCGGCCAGGACAACTGGGGCCAGGTCACCAAGCTCCAGCCCGCCAGCGGGGACAACGCCTTCGCCTTCGGCCAAGCCGTGGCCGTGGACGGCGACCTGATCGCGGCCGGCGCGCCCCAGACCCTCGTAGACGGCGATTCGCGGCGGGGCGCCGTCTACGTCTACCAGCACGCGGGAAGCTGGAGCCAGACCACCACGTTCACCGCCGGGGCCGGCGGTGACCTCCTGGGCTACGACGTGGACGTGAGCGGGGACATCATCGTCGTCGGCGCGCCCTTTGCCGACGGCTCGAGCGGGGCGGCTTATGTCTTGTACCGCAACCAGGGCGGCGCCGATTCGTGGTCCCAGGTCAAGAAGCTGGGGCCGCCGTCCAACCCGTCCAACGCCCAATTCGGGCGCAGCGTGGCCGTGGACGGCGACACCGTGGTCGTGGGGGCGCCGACGACCGGCGTCATCCAGTACGGCGCCGTGTACGTCTTCGAGCGCAACCAGGGCGGCGCCGACAACTGGGGGCTGGTCAAAACCCTCGTTTACGACACCAACGCCGGCTACGCCTACTACGGCTGGTCGGTGGACATCAGCGGGGACAGGCTCATCGTGGGGGCCTTCAACCTGGACCTGGGCAACAACCTGGGCAGGCAGGGGGCAGTCTTCTTCTACGAGCGGGATGAGGGCGGCGTGAACAACTGGGGGCAGGTTACGGTGCAGGCCGTCCTGGACGACGTGGGCGCGAACAACCCCGACCGCGCCCTGGGGTGGGACGTGGCGATTGACGGCGATTGGGCCGTGGCCGGCGCGCCCAAGGCCGACGCCGGCCCCTTCACGGCCGACGCCGGCGCGGCTTACGTCTTCTACCGGTATACCTCCGGCAACCCGTGGGGAAAGGTGGCCAAGCTGACGAGCGCAAGTCCGGCCGCGAACGACCAGTTCGGCTACGCCGTGGACATTGACGACGATACCGTCATCGTGGGCGCCCCTTATGCGGACGTTTCCTTCGCCCTATTCCCCTGCGGGCTTACAGACGTTGGCCTGGTCTTCATCTTCGAGCGCCACCGCGGGGGAGCCGACAAGTG
>WFWG01000288.1 GCA_015491235.1 Ardenticatenaceae bacterium | reverse complement strand
GTTATATTTCTTACCTACACTCATTCTCTTCATAAAACAGTGGAAAATAAAATAACTTAACATTGTTAGATTAACATAAAATGCCACGTTTCTAGCTCGTAACCGGCATGTTTGACACGCCAACGGGGTTCTTCAGCCAGAGATGGCGGGACACGGACCCGCTCAGAGTTGAAATTTAACAATGACTCTACTGCAAAAAGGCACTCTTCCTTCAAAAGGAGAGCACCAGTGGGGGATAAGCCCTGAAAAGGCACGTTTTGAAGGGTATCGTCCCAGAAATCAGCCATTTTAACGGCCAAAGCGGGGCGTATTCCCATCACTATTTGCCGCTGATGGCTTTTTGCAGTGAAGTCAACAATGTCAAGATAAGAGCCGGCAGAAAACAACCATCATGAGCTCCTTGAGTGGGAGGATTGTGATGAATCGGCGAAGACGTCTTCGATCTTGGGCGTTCGCAGGAGGCGTCTTACTGGTAATCGGCCTATTGATCCTGGTAGTCGAGCCGAGACCCCGGCCGATCGATGCCCAAACGCTTCTGGCACGAGCCAATGGCATGACACCGTTGACTTTGGATGCCAATCAAGTCTTGTATTACCGAACCACGGTTTTCCAGCGAATGAATCCAGAGGCTAGCGAGCCGCCAGATCCCTATCACAAACCAGTGCTTGAGCATTTCTCTGATACGTTTGTGGTTGAACATTGGATTCGTGGGGGCGAGATCGTTCAGTCGCGAACCATCGCTCGAGATCGTCGAAGTGGGGAAGTGCTTTACGAGTTCATGAGAGACGGTAATCGTTACGGCCGTTACAATGTCGCGCAGGGGTACGCTATCATCGGGACATACGAACCACACCAGCAGGAAGGAATACCCCCAAAGACGAGCACAGCAAATTCAGAAGAACAAGGATTCCTGTTCCCTGAGCTCACTCGTCTGGAAGGATTCGAGATCAAAGAGACGATCATTTCGCCCTGGGGTAGGCCAGCTTGGCTAGTGACGGCTCGGGGAGCGCCACCATCTGCTGAAACATTGGCAGCGGTAGAGGCGGCCCCACCCCCTTTCGGACGCCCGTATCTCGCAGATTTAGACATCTCTCACATGGAATATGCCTGGCTGATCGACCAGGAATCCTGGCGCTATGTGCGTTTCGAAGAAAGGGCGATCACACCTTCAGGGCCGGTGCTGGTCGAACGTTCTGAGAGCAGTCCTCCAGAAGTACTTGATTTGGATACCTTGCCAGACAGTTGGCTGACTTTCCCCCTCGAAGAAGGTATACCCACCATGCAAGTGAGGAGCATCTCGGGCTCTCAGATGTCCTTCCCTCGTTCTGTGCCTTTGGACGAAGCGATCGCTGCTGCTGATTTTGAAGTTTTTTTGCCAGATACCACAACGTTGGGACCGGTTCATACCTCGGCTTATTTCAAGCCTGAAGTGGTACCGGAGGAGGTATGGCGACAGCATTGGCGCTTTGATATCCAGGTTGCTCACGAATACGGCCTGGCTTTGCAGGTAATCTATTTTCCGAACCAACCAAGAAATGGCAAGGCCTTGGTTGTAATCGAAGGATCCAGCGACAGACTGGTCCCACTGATGCGCGAAACGCTCCCTATATGGACGGAGAGCCACGCTGTACCACTCACAATAGGAAGCCAGAAAGTTGTAGGCTGGGTAGCAACCGGAGGGGTGCTAAGTAACCCTCCCGAGCGAGTCGTGGTCATGCTTGAGATACAGGGGACCTTCTTGTTTGTTGTTGGACAGAGCTATTCCGAAGGGCAAGTCCTAGACTTGGTACGCACTCTGCACCCTGTGCGTCCATAGATAATGGGCAGAACGTCAAGGAGGTTGTTGATGACCCAAAAACGCAACAATACCAGAGCGGCAGCGTTGGTAATGCTGCTTCTTAGGTTTTCTAGTGCTGGGTATAACTGTGGTTCCTCAAGCGCTCTATGCTGCAAGTTGTAGTCACCCGGTTCCCCCTTACCCGCACTCTTGGTATCCCCCTACTTGGAGTTACAGTGACTCGTTCGTTAGCCTCTTTGGTGAAACTCAGCAGTGCTGGAGCGGAGAACAGTTCAGTCACAAAGGGCACACTTTTGGTGCTCAGTACCCTGGCGTCCCTCTCAGCCAGATTCGCGTACAAGTGTGGGATTGGGAAGAATTGTGGGATTCAGGTTTTCTTCACGGACTGACGGCTCTTCTGTCTGTGCAGTGGTATGGGTCGCAGCTTATCAGTCACGGCTGGTCTCCATAATGATGGTTTAGGATCTCGCGCAGCGCAGCGGAGTGGATGTAGCGGTACCCTTCCTGCGCCGCCAGCAGCTCCACGTGCTCCCACGCTTCGTCGAAGTCCTTGCGTGGAAGATCACCTCCGCCCCCAGGTGGCGCATGGCGCGCACCTTGTCGGGATTCGTCTCCTCCGGCATGGCGGCGATGGCCCGCACCCCGAACAGCCGGGCGACGTAGGCGATGGGCTGCCCTAGGTTGCCCGTCGAAGCGGTGATGACGCGCCGGCAGCGCTCCTCCTCGCTCAGCCCCGCCACCAGGTTAATGCCACCGCGCACCTTGAAGGCCTCGATGGACTGGTGGTTCTCGTGTTTGACGTAGGCTTCGCACCCCAGGAATTCGGAGAGGGCCGGGTAGTGGTGCAACGCTCTCCGTGTGCATTCTTGCTGGCTGAAAGAGCATTTGTGAAAAGTAGAACTTGCAAGGATGGTCACCCTGTGTTATAATGCGCCCGCCTGCACGAGGGGTGCCCGCGTGCTTATGTGATTCTGTGCATTTTGGCGTCCAAAAACTCGTGTCAGGTGGACCAAAATAAAAGCATCTGCCGACAACGCTTGAGGAGGGCGTCTCAGTGAGCCGCATTCTCAACCCGAAAGTAATCATCGCTGTCGTCCTGGTAGTGGCTGTTGTCATTATCGGCAGAATTGTGGCCCCAGTGCCTCTGCCGGGTATTCAGATGCCGGCGGAGATGATTCCCGTTCTGGGATTCCGTGTTCCCAACACGCTTTTACACACCTTTCTGGCTGACATCACCTTGCTTTTGTTGGCTTTCTTAGCCACCCGCAATATGAAGGAAGTTCCCGAAGGGCTTCAGAACTTCGTGGAATGGGTTATTGAAGGGTTCTACGGGCTGACGGAAGACATCGCTGGTGATCGAGCCCGCCAATGGTTTCCGTACATTATGACCATATTCCTGCTTGTCATGGTGGCAAACTGGTGGGAATTGGTGCCCGGCGTGGACAGCGTTGGCGTCATCGAACCGCCTCACGAGGGCAAAGGGTATGTGCTGGCCAAGATAGGCCCCCTGTATACACTGACAGCCGAAGAAGTGGAAGTTCATGGTGAAAAGGAACAGCCGGGAGAAATGGGTGGTGAGTCTGGCGAGGAAAAGAAAGCAGAAGGTGGGAAGGAGGGATTCCCCACCACAGAAGACGGTCGTCCTATAGGTATCCTGGTGCCTTACCTGCGCGCTTCGGCCACGGACCTGAACTTCACGCTCGCCCTGGCCCTCATTTCGATGTTCCTGGTGCAGTACTACGGCGTGCAGGCTTTGGGGCTGGGGTACTTTGGCCGATTTATCAACCTCAAGGGCGGCGTGATGGGCTTTATGGTTGGCGTTATCGAAACGATTTCTGAGTTCGCGAAAATTATCTCCTTCTCCTTCCGTCTTTTCGGCAACATCTTTGCTGGTCAGGTGTTGCTCTTCATCATGGCTTTCCTTATCCCCTGGCTCGCGCCGGTTCCGTTCTACGGCCTGGAGATGTTCGTGGGGTTCATCCAGGCCTTCATTTTCGCCGTGTTGACACTGGCGTTCTTGGCTAATGCCGTCGTTGCTCACGACGAGCACCATTGAACTAAGTAACTGACGGGCGCCTTTAAGGCTCCTCAAGTGGCAGCGGAGGTTATTGGGAACTGGAGTGTGTTCGTTCCTGTTGCTGACAGGCAGGACAACAAACACGAAATGAAAATTTCGACAGCGAGGAGGTAACCGATGGATCTGCAATTCCTTTCTGCTGGTTTGGCCATAGGACTTGGCGCCATTGGTCCCGGTATCGGTGTTGGGTTGCTGGTCATGGGAGCTCTTCAGGCAATCGGTCGCAACCCTGAAGCCGCTCCTGAAATCCGCACCAATATGATCCTGGGCATCGCCTTCGCCGAGGCCATCGCCATTTACGCCCTCGTGGTGGCGCTCGTGCTCAAGTTTGTCTAAAACACGTGAGAGGAGGGTAGCCGCTCCGGTGCGGGTACCCTAAGGAGCGACAAAACAGGTGAAGGAGGCAGGGCCTTGGAAGCCTTGAAACCCCTTGGAATCAACGGTGGATTTCTGCTTGCGCAGATTGTGAACTTCGTCGTCCTGCTGGTCCTGCTGCGCATGTTCCTCTACCGTCCCATTCTGAACATGCTGGACCAGCGGCGAGAGCGCATTCGCGAGAGCTTGGAGGCGGCTGAGCGAGCCCGCCAGGAAGTGGTCGAGAGCAAAAAGGCTTACGAAGAAGAGTTGGCGCGGGCGCGGCGCGAGGCTCAACAGATTATTGAACGGGCCCGTGAAGCCGCTGAGCGCCAAAAGGAAGAAATCCTGGCTGAAGCTCGCGAACAGGCACGCCAGATTATCGCGCGCGCCGAGGAGGAGATTGCCTACGAGCGACAGCAGGCCATGGCCCAGTTGCGCGAGGAGGTGGCCCAGTTGTCGCTTGAGATTGCCCAGAAAGTCATCGGGCACGCGCTCAGTGAAAGAGAGCACCGCCAATTGGTGCACCAATTCCTGGAAGAGGTGGGTGAGTCATCGTGAGCGCACAGAAAACGGCCAAGGTATACGCGCAAGCCATTCTGAAAACGGCGCTCGAGGATTGGCTGGCTGGCCTACAGCAGGTTCAACGTGCCCTCCATCGCCAGCCCGACCTGTTGCCCAAGTTGGACGACCCTGGCACGTCCCCCTCGGCCAAAGAGGCATTGCTGGGGCAAATCCTGCCCCGTGATGCTCGTCCTGAGGTGCAGAACTTCGTGCGCTTGCTCGCTCGGGAGCACGACTTGAAGCTGTTGGACGACATCTTGGCGGAACTGGAGGGCGTGCTGGAGGAAGTGGGTGCTGCCGTGCGCACCGCCGAGGTCACCACGGCTGTGCCCCTTTCACCCGAAGATCGGGCGGCGTTGGAGGCGCAACTGGTCAAGCGGTTCGGCAACAACCTGGTCTTCGAGTACAACGTTGATCCATCCGTGATTGGCGGTGTGCGCGTGCGCGTGGGGGACCGGGTGATTGACGGTACGGTGGCTAGCCGATTGAGCGCCATGCGCGAGCGCCTGATCGGCGCGTGAGGCGTCAACGCAGACAGGGACCAGGTGCTGTGTTGTCGGAACGGCACTGCTGAGTTCCGTTGGGAAGGTGAGGAGGCAAGCGAATGGCAGCACTGCGGGTGGACGAAATTACGGCCTTTTTGCGCCAACAGGTGGAAGCCTTTGAGGCGCCTGTTGAGGACGTAAACGTTGGCGAGATCATCGAGGTGGGTGACGGTATTGCCCGGGCAACGGGCCTTTCAGGTGTCATGGCCCAGGAGTTGGTCGAGTTCCCGCCCACGGAGAACCACGGTGAGCCCATCTACGGCATTGCCTTCAACCTGGAAGAGGACACGGTGGGCATCATCATCTTGGGCGACTACTTGAAAATCGAGGAGGGTGACCAGGTGCGCTCCACGGGGCGCATTATTTCGGTGCCGGTGGGTCAGTCTCTCCTGGGTCGTGTGGTGGACGCCTTGGGACGGCCCATTGACGGCAAAGGCCCCATTCAGGTCGAGAAGTATCGCCCCATCGAGCGCATTGCGCCCAACGTGGTGGTGCGGCAGTCGGTCAACTCGCCGGTGCAGACGGGTATCAAGGCCATTGACTCCATGATTCCCATTGGCCGTGGCCAGCGCGAGCTTATCATCGGCGACCGCCAGACGGGCAAGACGGCGCTGGCTGTGGACACCATCATCAACCAGAAGGGGAAGGACCTGGTTTGTATCTACGTGGCTATCGGCCAGAAGCGCGCCGCCATCGCCCAACTCGTGAGCACGCTGGAAAAGTACGGTGCGATGGAGTACACCATCGTGGTGGTGGCGTCCGCTTCCGACCCCGCGCCCATGCAGTACATCGCGCCCTACGCGGGCTGTGCCATGGGCGAAGAAGTGATGGAAAATGGGGTCATCCTGAACGGCAAGCGTGTCAACGAAGCCCTCATCGTCTACGACGACCTGAGCAAGCACGCTTGGGCTTACCGCCAGGTCTCCTTGCTCCTGCGGCGCCCGCCCGGCCGCGAGGCCTACCCCGGCGACGTCTTCTACCTGCACAGCCGTCTGCTGGAGCGGGCCGCCAAACTGGCCGACGAGTACGGTGGGGGCTCCCTGACGGCGTTGCCCATCATTGAGACGTTGCTGGGCGACGTCTCCGCCTACATTCCCACCAACGTGATCTCCATCACCGACGGCCAGATCTACTTGGAGAGCGACCTCTTCTACGCTGGCATCCGGCCGGCCGTGAACGTGGGCTTAAGCGTGAGCCGCGTGGGCAGCGCGGCCCAGACGAAGGCTATGAAGAAGGTGGCCGGGCGCCTGCGCCTGGAGTTGGCCCAGTTCCGCGAGTTGGCCGCCTTTGCCCAGTTTGGCTCCGACTTGGACGAGGCCACGCGCAAGCAGATCGAGCGCGGCCAGCGGCTTCAGGAAATCTTGAAGCAGCCTCAATACCAGCCGGTGCCGCTGTACCGCCAGGTGGCTATCATCTACGCCGGCACGAATGGATTCTTGGACGACGTGCCGGTGGACAAGATCCAGCAGTGGGAGCAAGAGTTCTACCGCTACCTGGACGCCAACTATCCCCAGTTCGAGCAAATTATAGAAGAAACGAAGGATTTGACCGACGAAGCGGTGGAAATTTTGCGCAAGGCGATCACGGAGTTCAAGCAAACCGCGTCCGTTGGATAACGAGGAGTTGGCCCCGTGTCCACTGTTCGGGAAATCAAGCGGCGCATCAAGAGCGTCAAAAACATCGGGCAGGTCACTCGCGCAATGGAGGCGGTCTCGGCTTCCAAGATGAGGCGGGCTCAGGAGCGCACGCTGGCTTCTCGGCCCTTTGCCGAGAAGGCCCGTGAAGTTCTGGGGTACATTGCGGCTCAGCCCGCAGGGGGGGAGTTGCCTCACCCCCTGTTGCAACAGCGACCCGTCAAACAAGTGGGCCTTATTCTCATCACACCTGACCGCGGGTTGGCCGGGCCGCTTGTGTCGAATATCCTGCGCGTTGCCTTCCGGTTCATTGACAATTCGCCTGCCCCCGTGCAGATCATCGCGGTAGGACGCAAAGGGCGTGACTTCATGTTGCGCCATGGCCCGCCCCTCTACGCTGAATTTCCCAGGCCGCCGGACGCGCTGCAAGTGACAGACATTTCGCCCATCGCCAGGCTGGCCATTGACGCCTACCTGGAAGGTACCTTCGACCAAGTGTTCGTTTGTTATACCGATTTCGTCAATACCATGACCCAGCGGCCGGTAATACGGCAACTCTTGCCCATTCAGCCCGAGCCCGACGCTCATTTGCCGGCCGACTTTCTCATCGAGCCGAGCCCGGCGGCCGTTCTCGACCATTTGCTGCCTGCCATGGTGGAGATGCAGGTCTACCAGGCCGTGTTGGAAGCCCACGCCTCCGAGCACTCAGCGCGCATGGTGGCCATGCGCAACGCCACGGAGAACGCTGAGCAGCTCGTGGAGGACCTGACGCTCACGTACAACAAGGCCCGCCAGGAGGCCATTACGAAAGAGATTCTGGACATCGCCGGCGGTGTGGAGGCGTTGCGGCAGGCAATGGAGCGAGCCTAGACGCCCCTGCTGGTAATGGCGTCCTGTAAAATCTAGAGGACCAAGGAGTTGAAACCCATGGCCGAGCAAGGTGTTGGCAAGGTTATCCAGATCATGGGGCCGGTGGTAGACGTGGAGTTTCCGCCCGGCCAGTTGCCTGAGCTTTACAACGCGCTCGAAATTTACAAGGAGGATGGCGAGAAGCTCGTTGTGGAAGTCCAGCAGCACTTGGGCAACGAGCGCGTGCGCTGCGTGGCGATGGGCGCTACCGACGGCCTGCGCAGGGGCGTGGAAGCCCGCGACACCGGTGCGCCCATCAAGGTGCCGGTTGGCAAGGGGACGTTGGGGCGCCTGTTCAACGTGTTGGGCGAACCCATTGACGGCCTGGGGCCAGTGGATGCCGAGGACTACTGGCCCATTCACCGACCGGCGCCTTCCTTCGAGGAGCAAGCCACTTCGACTGAAATTCTGGAGACGGGCATCAAGGTCATTGACTTGATTGCCCCCTTCACCAAGGGTGGAAAGACCGGCATCTTCGGCGGTGCCGGTGTGGGCAAGACAGTCATCATCACCGAGTTGATCGACACCATCGGCAAGGTCCACCAAGGCTATTCGGTCTTCATCGGCATCGGCGAACGCAGCCGCGAGGGGAACGACCTCTGGCACGAGCTCAAGGAGTCGGGCGTGCTGAACCAGGTGGCCCTGGTCTTCGGTCAGATGAACGAGCCGCCCGGCGTGCGCCTGCGCGTGGGCCTTACCGGCCTGACGATTGCCGAGTACTTCCGCGACGAGGGGCGCGACGTGCTGGTCTTCATTGATAACATCTTCCGCTTCGTAATGAGTGGTTCCGAGGTGTCGGCCCTGCTGGGGCGAATGCCCAGCGCTGTGGGCTACCAGCCCACCTTGGGCACCGAAATGGGCGAGTTGCAGGAGCGCATCACGTCCACCAAGAAGGGCTCCATCACTTCGCTGCAAGCGGTCTACGTGCCGGCCGACGACTACTCGGACCCGGCGCCTGTGGCCACGTTCGCCCACTTGGACGCCACCATCTCGCTGGAACGCTCCTTGGCCGAGCAAGGCCTCTACCCGGCCATTGACCCGCTGGCGTCCACCAGCCGCATCCTCGACCCCCAAATTGTGGGTGAGGAACACTACACCGTGGCCCGTGAGGTGCAGCGCACGCTCCAGCGCTACAAGGACCTTTCGGACGTGATTGCCATTCTGGGCGTTGAGGAGTTGAGCGAAGAAGACCGCCTGACAGTGGCCCGCGCGCGCAAGATTCAGCGCTTCCTGACCCAGCCCTTCAAGGTGGCCGAGGTCTTCACCGGCCGGCCCGGCGTCTACGTGCCGCTCTCCGAGACGGTGCGTGGCTTCAAGGAAATTCTGGAGGGCAAGCACGACGACCTGCCCGAGCAGGCCTTCTACATGGTGGGCACCATTGACGAAGCGGTCGAGAAGGCGCGCCAGTTGCGCGGTGGATAAGCAGACGAGGTGCCTATGGCCGCAACGATGAGCCTGGAAATCGTGACCATCGAGCGCAAGGTCTACGAGGCTGACGACGTGGAGATGGTTATCGCCCCGGGTGTAGAGGGTGAGATGGGTATCCTTCCCCGGCACACGCCTGTGCTCACCGCCCTCAAGCCCGGCGAGTTGATTATCCGTCGGAGCGGTGGTGTCGAGGAGCCCTTTGCCATTGGTGGCGGCTTTATGGAAGTCCGCCCCGACAAGGTCATCGTACTGGCCGACACGGCCGAGCACGTGGACGAAATTGACATCGAGCGGGCCGAGGCGGCTCGCCAGCGGGCGGAGCGGTTGCTGCGCGAAGGACCGCCTCCAGGTGGCCCCAGCCTGGCGGAAATCCGCCAGGCGCTCATGCGCCACGAGGTGCGCATCAAGGTCGTGCGTCGCCGCCGGCGCCATCGTGCAGGGCCTTCCTCGATGGGCCCCGATGAAATGTCCGCAGGGTGAAGTTGACTTGTCAGGTAAGTGGCAGTGCAATTCAGGATACTCCCGAGACACCGTGAGAAAGACAGAGGGGGCGGAAAAGCGCCCCCTTTGTTTTTTTCTCGCCGTTTGGTCCCAATGTGGCCTCCTTGCTCTTGTTTGGGCCGTGGCTGCTGAGCGGCTTCGCGAAAGTCGGCAAATCGTTCAACGCTTCTCTTTGGCCTCAATCGGCACCCATTGGTCTGGTGTTGTTAATTTCAGCCTTGCGCACCCGGCGTCCGGGTTTGGCCCTGGCGGCTGCGCCCTTCCTCTCCCCCTACGCCACCCCGTCGAGTTGGGGGGCGGCCATTGTGGGACTTTCGCCCTTTCAGGCCGAAACCCTCGTGGCCGTTGTAGCCGTTTGGGTGCTCAGGCTGTTCACCGGATACTTTCTTAACGCGCCATAACGCAAAGTAACCTTCAGCGAAGGAGAGTTTTTAGGTCGCGTGTGAAATTGGGTTAGCTGGATTTACAAATTTGGCAGGAAGCTCCTTTTTGGACTACACTAATACCAACAACGTGTTAACGGAGAATTGTGATGAGGAGTGCTGAAACCAAGGAACGCTTGGAACGTGAGCTTCTGCGGTATGTGGATCTG
>WFWG01000287.1 GCA_015491235.1 Ardenticatenaceae bacterium | reverse complement strand
TCTCTATACGGCGGCGCCGAGCCGCATCTCTGCTCAAGCCTTCGGAATGGCACGCCATCGTCCCACATTTTCAGGGGGACACCAGGATTGAAACATGGTGTTCGAGAAAGCAATTGGTATAACCAGCCGGATGGAAGGCGTGTCTGCGGAGCGCACGGCGGCGTTTC
This sequence comes from Ardenticatenaceae bacterium, assembly GCA_015491235.1. Lineage (GTDB taxonomy): Bacteria > Chloroflexota > Anaerolineae > Ardenticatenales > Ardenticatenaceae > WFWG01. The sequence continues at coordinate 5,882 of WFWG01000287.1, read as the reverse complement.
CTCAACAAGGCCGGAAGGAGAGCACGCCGGTTTTCCTGCGCTCTCGGCCCAGTGGGCACATGACAACGCGCTTCGCTGGAGTTGGGCTGGCAACGTGGGACTTTGGGCATGTCTTGCCTAATTGTGTCAGGAGGACAGAGCGCCTCTCAGACAGAGCCTTTGGTCTGTTTTCAGAATAATTAAAGAAGCATAGATGGACATAAGAGGAGAATTAGAAAAGCGTATCAAACAGAGGAGCTCTTTTCGGGAGCAAAAAGGGGAAAAACGGCAGGGGGCGCGGAAGTACAACTGTCAATTTCCCTCTGTCCAGACGATTTGGGCCTTCATCGCTCGCCTTCTCCCTCAGGAGCCACTGTTTCACTGGCCGGACCGATGCCGACCAGATAGCGCGCCACCCAAGGGCGGTAGTTGCTCCAGAACACATCGTGGCGAATGACCTCGCCTGTCGCCTTGTCGCGCACAAGGCGTTCCACCTTCACCTTGGCCCCGTCGCGGGCCCAGTCTACCTGCTTTACGACGCCGGCCGGCAACGAGGGGTCTTCTTCATAGATCGGCTCCCCGTGTGGGATGACTTCGATGATTTGTGGTCCTACCATCTCCACCGAGCGCCCCGTGTCGGGGCCGTAGAAGATGAAGCGCAGGCGTTTGGCCGTGAGGTCCAGTTCGCGTTCCAGCAGGTAATAATTGTCCGTGTCGTTGCGAAACTTGAAGTCCACGTAGGGCGAGAAAATTGTGGCATCCATGCCCACGGGTGGCTCGTAGTAGCTCACCCGGTAACCGTGGGCATAGCGTTCCGTGATCTCAAAACCGGCGAAAAAGGCCGCACGGAAGAGGGTGGTCGAGACTTGACAGACGCCGCCGCCAATGCCCACCTGGGTGCGGTTCCCCAGGATGATGTAGCTCTCCTCGTAGCCGGTGGCGTCGAGGACTTCGCCCAGGTAGGCATTGAAGCTGAACTCGGTGTGGGGCGGGATGACGATGCCGTGGAACCGGGACGAAGCCACATCAATGTTCTGCTCGCGCCCCGGCGGCGATCCGCCGAAGGCGCTCTCGCCCACGGCGGCCACGCCGTGGATGTTGAGCTTTTCTGCATCCGCCGTGGAGACGGCTGGCTTGGTAACTTGCACCGGCAGGGCCAACGCCGTTGGGCTGGCGTCGGCTTGCAACGCGGCCTCCAGGGCGCGCTGCGCGCCCTCCACGTCCACCTCGATGCCCGGCTGGCTCACAATGAGGGGACGGAGTGTGTCCGTCTCCGGGTCGTAGTCGAAGCGAGCCTCTCGCGGCGGTTGCGCGAGGCGGGCAGCCAGCACCTCCAGCTCGGCTTGCAGGGGGGCCGGGTCCACGTTGAGTTTCCACCCGAGTTGACCGTCAGGTTGTTCGGCGGGAACGAGGCGCACCAATCGGGCCTGTCGAGCCCGGTTGACCGCCCACACCAGGGGCCACTCCATGCGCTGCGGGCCCTCTGCGGTTTCCACCCAGACGGGTAGGCGCGCTTCCAAGCGCAGGGGAGCGCTCAAAAGGCGCTGCACCCGCGCGGCTGGCGCCTCGGCCGACAGAATGCGGGGTGGGCGCTCCCGAACGACCAATTCGACGGGCTCCTCGCTGCCCTGAGCCACCGCCTGCTGAATGCGCTCCAGGCTGGCTTCGATGTCCAGCGTGCGCCCGAAGGTGGCTGGCCTGGCGTAAGCGTCCAGCCCCACGACGACGACCTGCGCATCTTGGGGGTCACGGTTGATTTCTCGCGCCAGGTGGGAGAGCACAGCCAGGCTGGCACGGGGCTCGTGGCGGTAGACGGGAGTCACCTCGTGCCCGCTCCGCAGCGTGAGCCACCAGGCCAACGGGCGCAGCCAGGCGGGCACATCCCGGCCGACCGCGTAAGCTTGCTCGACGGACGCTTCCACGTCGAGCATGTAGCCCAGCTCTTCCAGCGTGTACACCCATGCCTGCCCTGCGGCTCGCAAGACGACGGGACGGCTGGTTTGCTCGTGCAGGCGCTGGCGCAAGAGCACAGCAGCCGCATCGGGGGAGAGCCCGCCAACCGGCACGCCGGCTACCGAGACGCCGGGGTAAATGCGCCCTTCGTAAATTGTTTCCAGGCGCCAGACCAACACGCCGAAGACGATTGCAGCGGCCAGCGCCCAAAAGAGAAACAGTCCAAACCAGCTTCCCCGCTTGGGACGAGGAGGCGTGTACGACACAGGCCAGACATGGGCGTGTTGGGCCATCTCGCTCGCTCCCTTCAGTTGTTCGAGCGACTATTCGCGTTCCTCCAAACGGGAAAGTAGCCCCCGTGTTTCCCCGACAGTTTCAAGTGCTGCCCTTCCCCCGCGCTCGCAAAAGGCGATGAAAGCGAAAAAATTTGCCCCTTCGCACAGTTGTTGATTAAGTATAGCCGCCATCCCCAAAATACTGAAATGCGAACGTTCCCCCTTTTGACATCCTCCCTGGCGTCATGTACAATCGCCCCGGAGAGAGACGGCAAAACTGTCAAGTCTGCCGCCAACAAACCTCGTACAAGCGTGGAGCAAAGCGTATGGCAAACGAGTTCAACTATGGTGGTCAGGCCGTCATCGAGGGCGTGATGATGCGGGGAAACCGCTACATGGCCGTGGCGGTGCGGGCACCCGACGGACACATTGAGGTCCACACCGAGCCGCTTACCTCTCCCCTGTACACGAGCCGCCTGGGGCGGCTCCCGTTTGTGCGGGGCTTGGCCCTGCTGTGGGATGCCCTGGGGCTGGGTACGCGTGCCCTCATCTGGTCGGCCAACGTGGCCATGCCCGATGAGGAAGAGGGGGCCAAGGAGAACCCCTTTGAATCAGGCAGCACCCTGGGGCTTGTGGCCTTTTCCCTGTTGCTGGCCGTGGGGCTTTTCTTCGTGGTGCCCTTGATGATCGTTCAGTGGCTGGACCGTTTCATCGCGTCGGATGTGGTCAGCAACTTGGTGGAAGGGCTTATTCGCCTGGCCATGCTGGTGGGCTACATTGTGGCCATTGGCCGCATGGAGGACGTGAAGCGCGTCTTTGCCTACCACGGGGCCGAACATAAGACCATCAACGCCTACGAGGCCGGGGCGCCCCTCACGCCGGCCAGCGTGCGCCGGTTCAGCCTCGTGCATCCCCGCTGCGGGACGGGCTTTTTGCTCGTCGTGGTGGTGGTGAGCATTCTGCTCTTTGCCCTTTTGGGGCGCCCTTCGTTCTTCTGGCGGATCACATCACGAATCCTGTTGATCCCAGTGATCGCTGGCGTCAGCTACGAAGTCATCCGTTGGAGTGCCCAGCATTTCCACCGCCGCGCGGTGCGCTGGCTGATTACCCCCAGCCTGATGCTCCAGCGCCTGACCACACGTGAGCCGGACGACGACATGCTGGAGGTGGCCATCACTGCCCTCCAAACCGTGTTGGAACAGGAAGGCCGCCAGGTGCCAGCCGGTGTACCAGCCGAACTTGCACAAGTTTGACAGACGACATTACTCCAAAGGAGGAGCACAATGGAATTCAAGACCTTTACGCCACCGGCCGACGGTGAACGCATTACGTGGGAGAACGGGCAGTTGCGCGTTCCGAACCGTCCCATCATTCCCTACATTCTGGGTGACGGCATTGGCACGGACGTGACGCCAGCCATGAGGCGCATCTTGGACGCTGCCGTGGAGAAGGCCTACAATGGCACGCGGAAAATCGCCTGGGTCGAGGTCTTCGCCGGCGAGCGGGCCTACGAGCGCTTTGGGGAGTGGCTGCCCGAGGAGACGCTGCGGGCCTTCGAATATTACCACGTGGGCATCAAGGGGCCACTGACCACGCCCGTGGGCGGGGGTATCCGCAGCCTCAACGTGGCCATCCGGCAGCAACTCGACCTCTACGCCAACGTGCGGCCGGTTTACTACATTCCCGGCCTCCCCAGTCCTGTAAAGCGCCCCGAGCTGATGGACATGGTGCTCTTCCGCGAGGCCACCGAAGACGTGTACGCGGGCATCGAGTGGCAGGCGGGCACGCCGGAGGCCATCAAGTTCCTCACCTTCCTGCGCGACGAGATGGAGGTGGCCATCGAGAACATCGAGACCACCGGCGTGGGCGTCAAGCCCATCAGCGAGTTCAAGACCAAGCGCCTGGTTCGCCAGGCCATCCGGTATGCCCTCCAGCGCAACCGCGAGAGCGTGACGCTGGTCCACAAGGGCAACATCATGAAGTACACCGAGGGCGCCTTCCGGGACTGGGGCTACGAGGTGGCCCGCGAGGAGTTCGGCGACCAGACCATCACCGAACAGGAACTGTGGGAGGTCTACGACGGCCGGCGCCCCGAGGGCAAGGTGGTCATGAAAGACCGCATTGCCGACAACATGCTCCAGCAGCTTCTCACCCGCACGGCCGAGTACGACGTGCTGGCGTTGCCCAACCTCAACGGCGACTACCTGAGCGACGCCGCGGCCGCGCAGGTGGGTGGCCTGGGGATTGCCCACGGCGCCAACATTGGCGACACGGTGGCCGTCTTCGAGGCGGTGCACGGCACGGCCCCCAAGTACGCCGGCCAGAACAAGGTCAACCCCACAGCCCTCACCCTGAGCGGCGTGATGATGCTGGAGCACATCGGCTGGGACGAGGCCGCCCAACTCGTCCGCCAGGGCATCACCCGCGCCATTCAGGACAAAGTGGTCACGTATGACCTGGCGCGCCAGATGGAGGGCGCGACCCAGGTGGGCACGTCCGAGTTCGCCGACGCGGTTATCGAGCGGATGTAGATGTAGGCGTGCTGGCTTGTTAACCGAAGTATTGCGTGTTAGCTTTTGGGCCCGGCCCGTGGTCAACATTTCGTTTGCAAACGCCGTCCATTCACAGGTGGCTTGGCGCCGCTGTCCCGTGTGCTTACGGCCCAGCGGCGCCGAGCCGCGTCTCTTTATTCAGGCAGCGGTTATGGAAACGTGTTGCCGCCAACCGCTGACGCCGGTGGCTGAACTTTTGCGTTGGGCACGGAAAATGGAGTACAATATCTCAGACGTTGAGCACACTAGGCGTACTTTTGGAGGATGCTTTGCCGGAGCTTGCCCGCTTCCCACAGCGTCAACGGCGGTTGGTGGAAGCATGGGCCGAGCTTCATCAAGGGGAGTTGCAGGAAAATTGGGAACGCTTGCAGCGGGGGCTGTTGCCGTACAAAATAGCCCCTCTACGGTACTACGGTAAAGGAGACGAGGGAGGATGGAAGAGCACAAGATTTATCGTGTGGTGGACTTTGAGGTGGTAGGGCCGTACACTCTGCGCGTGGTCTTCGACGACGGTGTGGAGCGGGTGATTGACTTTCGAGAGGTGCTGGCGGGGCCGATGTATGGGGCGTTGAGGGATGAGGCGATGTTTCGCCGGGTGGAAATTGACCCGGAGGCACATACGTTAGTATGGCCGAACGGAGCGGATTTTGACCCGGAGACGTTGCATGACTGGCCGAAGTATGAGGAAGAGATGAAGCGGATGGCGGCGCGGTGGAAGAGGGAAGCCGAAGTTATGGCGGAGAAGCGGATGGCCTAACCGTGCGTTCAGCGGACGCGGCTTCACTCCACGCGCGAACATGGGCGGAAATTCGGCTTAAAATCCTGCGCCAGTTGTGGCGGTAGGACGGCGCGCCGCTGACGCTATCGTTAGGAGAAAGGGTATGGAAGCCATAATAATCTCGCCTAAATTCCGAATCACAATTCCCAACCGGATTCGAAAACTGTTGGGCCTGCGTCCTGGACAGAAGGTGAGAATTATTTTATACGACAATAGAATCGAGTTGATCCCTGTCTGTCCTGTAAAGGAGGCGCGCGGATTTTTGAAGGGCATAGATACGAATATTGATCGTGAAGAGGATCGAGTATGAAGGTGGTGGATTCAAGTGGGTGGTTGGAGTATTTT
>WFWG01000286.1 GCA_015491235.1 Ardenticatenaceae bacterium | reverse complement strand
GTGCAGGGGGGAACCCCCTGCACCCCCGGAATGAGGTGGTGCGGGCCGCACATGTTCATGCGCTCGCCTCCGAGTCTTCGAAGGAGTATGTGACCTCACGCCGTTTCCACGCCCAATTGGTATAAGGCAACGTCGTGTCAGGAAACCCGCGCCTCGGGTGGGCGGCGTGCCCGCCGGGCATGTTCCCGCGCCACGATCTGGCGGCTCAAATCGGCCTGGCGGCGGAGCAGCTCGGCAAGCTGGCCGGGATCTTCTTCCCCGTTGTGTTGCACGTCGGTCAAGAGGTGTTGCAGGTGCTCGTACTCCCGTCTCAGCGCGCGAATTTTGAGGTCGTCCACGCGGTTGCGCACCTCGTATTCGACCAGTTCGGGCGAAAGCGGTGGGTGCTGGTCGTAGGCGGCGCACACGTGGGCCGCCCGCTCGGCCACGGGCGGTGGCAGGTCGGCCAGCATTTCCTCGACGGCCACGGCGTCCTGGGGGAGGTGTCGAACCAACGCCTCGAACAGGACGCGAAACTCGGTCGTCGTCCAGTCGGCGGGGCTCAGGCCCATTTCCAGGACAATCGGCAGGCAGGAGGGCCACCGCATCAGCAGGTACAACAGGTAGGTTTCGCCGGCCGGCACGTCGGCCAGCCCCGTTTCCACCGCTTGGGGCGGCTCGTCGTGGGCCGTGGAAGGGCGCCGGCGGCGCTGCTGGATGGCGGCGTACAGGTCCTGCTCGTTCACCTGGAGGAGACGGGCCAGGCGCTGCACGTAGTGGGTCCGCACGACGACGTTGCCGATTTGGGCCACAATGGGCACGAGTTCGTCGGCCACGGCGGCGCGCTGTTGCACGTCGCTCAGGTCTCGCCCGCGAGTGGCCGCCTCGAAGAGGAAGTCAATCACCGGCAGCGCCCCTTCGACGAGCGTTCGCCAGCGCTCCGGGTTCTCGTTGATGAGGTCGTCGGGATCGTACCCCGGCGGCAGCACGGCCACCCGCAGGTCGCCCTCGATTTCGTAGTCGCGGTGAAGGCGGCCACGGCGCCCCACGCGCGGCACCAGGCGCTTGTCCAGCGCCTGGCGGGCGGCCTCGATGCCCCGTTTGGTGGCCTCCACGCCGGCCTCGTCGGCGTCCAACGCCAGAGTGATGTTCGTCGTGAAGCGCTTGATCAGGCGAATCTGCTCCACGGTGAGCGCCGTTCCCAGGCTGGCGACCACGTTCCGAAAGCCGGCCTGGTGAGCGGCGATCACGTCCATGTAGCCTTCCACGACCACCACCCGGTTGGCGTTGCGGATGGCGTCTTTGGCCAGGTCGAGCCCGTACAGCAGCCGCCCCTTGTCGAAGAGGCGGGTTTGGGGAGAGTTGAGGTACTTGGGCTGTTGCCCGTCCTCCAGTGCCCGGGCCCCGAACCCCACCACTTCGCCGCGCACGTTGCGAATGGGAAACATCAGGCGGTGGCGAAAGCGGTCGTAATAGCTGCCGGCCTCGGAGCGCACCACCAGCCCGGCGTTTTCCAGGTCTTCCGGCGAATAGCCCCGCCCGGTGAGCGCCTGGAGCAGGGCCTCCCACTGGTTGGGAGCGTAGCCCAACCCGAAGAGGCGGGCCGTCTCCGGACGAATGCGGCGCTGTTCCAGGTAGGCGCGGCAGCGTTCAGCTTCAGGGCGAGTCAACAGCCACTCCGCGAACAGGGAGGCGGCTGCCTCGCACGCGGCGCGCAGGCGCTCCCGCTGCCGGCGGGCTTCGGCGCCGGTCTCGCCGGTGGGCTGCCACTCGACGCCGGCCTCGCGGGCCAGGAGAGCCAGCGCCTCGACGAAGCTCAACCCCTCGATTTTCATGATGAAGGAAAAGATGTCCCCGCCCTCGCTGCACGCGCCGAAGCAGTGCCAGGTGCCCGTGTGGGGAAAGACCACGAAGCTGGGCGTGCGTTCCTGGTGGAAGGGACACAGGGCTTTATAGGTGCGCCCGGAGCGTTTCAGGGTTACGTACCGGCCGACAATCTCCACAATGTCGAGGCGCTCTTTGATTTCGGCAATCACCCGGCTTGACGACATGGGCCACACCGTTTCACTCAAGCAGCACCGGGATCGAGGAGTGTCAGGAAGGATGGAGACAACTCGTCCGGCCCGCCCATCACAACATGTGCGCTGAGGAGGTCCACCGCACCGGGAATTATACCAGCGAAGGCCCAAAACAGCGAATTGGCAGTTGCCGGCGGACGCGGTCACGTCACGATGGCCAGGATGCGCTCACAGTTGCTGCACGTAATCAGTTCGTCCCCACGCCGCACGGCCTCGATTTGACGCTGGGGGACGCTCACGCCGCACACGCTGCACACGCCTTCCTTCAGTTCGGCCACGGCCACGCCCCCCTTCAGGCGCGCGAGTTCCTCGTAAAGTTTCAAGTCGCCGGGGGGGATGCGCTTGCGCAACAGCTCGCGCTGGCGGCGCAACAAGAGCAGATAGCGCTTCACCTTTCGTTCTACGGTTTCCCACTTGGCCCGTTGCTCCTCCCAGCGGGCCTCGGCCTCTTTCAGTTGCCGCTCGAGTTCGCTGAACCGGTTGCGCAATTGCTCCGTGCGCTCCAGGGAGGCCATCAGGCGCTCGTCCAGTTGGTCGCGCCGGCGCTTGAGCGCTTCGACCTCTTTCTGCAGGTGGGCCAGTTCCTTGGGGTTGCGAATCCGCCCGCTGTAGAGGAGTTGTTCCTGCTCCTCCAGGTGGTCGGAAATGCCCAGGAGTTCCAACTCCAGCTCCCGTTGCAGGGATTCCAGGTACTCCAAATCCCGGCGCATTTCCTCGTGTTTCTCGCGCAGGTCGGCCAACGGGTCTTCCTGAAGGGTCTGAGAAATTTCCCGCATCCGCTTGAGTTTGTCCTTGATCTCCAGGTCTATTTTCTGAAGTTCCAGGAGTCGTGCTGCCCGGTTCACCCCGCTCCTCCTCTCCGTCGGTTTATTTGTACGAACTGGAGTTTGGCGAAAACGGCCAATGTGACCCGCTCACCTGAACAGGACACAGACTCACAGAAGGGGGGCGGCGGCGCCATCCCGCCCACCACCCAAAAGGGGAAAGGTGTAGGGGCGCAGCAGCACGCTGCGCCCTGCTGGGGGGACACCCCCCACGCCCCCCGGCAGGGGG
>WFWG01000285.1 GCA_015491235.1 Ardenticatenaceae bacterium | reverse complement strand
GCCCTGCCACACGGTGGAGGTGACCGTCCCGCGCGGCCTGGAAGCCGTGGCCGCGGAAGAGGTGCGGGAGCGCTTCGGCACGCGGGCGCGCCTGCACGCCGTGGCCCCGCCGGGCGCGGTGGCCTTCGACTTCACTGGCGACCTGCGCCAGGTGCTGGCACTGCGCACGGTGCTGGCCGCCTACCTGCTCCGCCGCTACGACGTGCCCCGGCCGCGCGCCCTGCTGGGCCACCAGCACTTCCACGCCCTCCTGGCTCAAATCGAAACCGCCCGCCGCCTGATGCCGCCGGGGACCTACCGCCTGCTGGCCATCAGCGCGGCGGGCGCTCACACGCCCGTCATGGAGCGGCTGAAGGACGAGCTGGCCACGGCCACCGGCCTGGTGGTGGCCTCCCACGAGGGCGACCTGCAAATTCGGCTGCGCCGCCCCGCCGACGGCGGCCCCGGCTGGGACGTGCTGGTGCGCCTCTCTCCGCGCCCCCTCTCGGCGCGCCCCTGGCGGGTGTGCGACTTCGAGGGCGCCCTCAACGCGGCCATTGCCGCGGCCATGGTGCGCCTCACCTGCCCCCGGCCGGACGACGTCTTCTTCAACCCGGCCTGCGGCTCCGGCACACTGCTCGTCGAGCGGCTGGCGTGGGGACCGGTCCGGCGCGCCCTGGGCTGCGACACGGACCCCGAAGCCCTGGCCTGCGCCCGCCAGAACGTGGCGGCGGCCGGCTTCGAGGGAAAAGTCGAACTCCACCCCTGGGACGCCCGCGCCACGCCCCTGCCGGACCACAGCGTGGACGCCGTCTGCGCCGACCTGCCCTTCGGGCACCGCGTGGGCTCCCACGAGGAAAACGTGGAACTCTACCCCGCCATCCTGGCCGAGGCGGCCAGAGTCGCCAGGCCAGGGGCGCGCGGCGCCTTCATCACCCACGAGGTGCGCCTGATGAGCGCCCTCCTGGAGGAGCACCCGGGCTGGCGCCTGCGGCACGTGATACGGGTAACCCAGGGCGGCCTCCACCCGCGCATCTTCGTGATCGAACGGCGCGCCTCCCCCTGAAAGGGACGCCTTGAGGAGCTTGGTGGCGCGAAAAATTGTCCTGCCGGGCCGTCGGACGGAGAATGAAACGGTGCGACGCACTTCCGGAAGTGCGTCGCACCTTACGCCTCCCTGTGTTCCCCGTGCCCCTGTGTGAGCCCTCCACGGGCCACGAACTTCCGAACGCCCTCAAGCCGGGTGGCGCGAAAAATTGTCCTGCCGGGCCCTCGGACGTATAATGAAGCGAGCACAACGCCCAACGGCGTCAGTCCTGTGCGTCGGCGGTTAAAAACATAAGGGGAATGCCCATGATTCACCTCAAGACCGGTGGCATTCTCCTCCTGACGATGAACATCTCCACAGCACGTGTTGGCCGTCTCGGTGATACAGGAGGACGACAAATGTTCAAGAAAATAGAGGCCAGGCGGTTTAAGTGCCTTCACATGATAGACATTCGGCTGAGACCTTTTAATATTCTGATAGGTCCAAACGCCAGCGGGAAGAGTTCACTGCTGGAAGTGTTCCAGTTCTTGCAAGACGCGCTTGAAAGCAACGTGGAAGAGGCCGTTCGACGGAGGGGAAACTCGCTGCGGGAAATTGTCTGGAGGCATGAAAACCCGGAAAAGGGGTTCGAGTTCGCTGTCGAGGCGGATATCCCTGAAACACTGCAGACGAACGGATACACCCGCATACGATATGAGGTCGGCGTGGGACTTGGTGAAAATGGTGAGGGAATTGTCGTAACGGGAGAAAATTTGTGGCTTGTTGTTGGCTCTCAGGAGGATGAAGCTTCGTATCGGCGCACCTTATTTCCCGTGGAACCTGTGGAGCGAAACGTGGTGCATCCCAGTGGGGCCAAAACACCCAAGGGATACCGCGTGGTCGTCAGGAAAGTTCGTCCCAAAGGAAACGATTATTTCCGCTCAGAACGGACCGGTTGGAACATTACGTTTCGGCTTTCGCCCAAACGCTTGGCCCTATCAGGGGTCCCGGAAGACACGGACAGATTCCCCGTCGCGCTGTGGTTCAGAGATTTTTTGAAGGAAGGCATACAAACTCTACGCCTGAACAGCCTTGCCATGCGCCAGCCCTGTCCGGGCGACTCACCGCGTGTCTTTCAACCGGACGGCTCGAATCTTCCCATCATGATCGAGATGCTCACCTTCGCGCACAGAAAACGATTTGAGTGGTGGGTAGGCCACCTGAAAACCGTCCTTGAGGACCTGGAAAACGTCGAAGTCAAAGAGCGTCCAGAAGACCGATCGCGATACCTGACCATCCGGTACTGTAACGGCATCTCCGTTCCATCGTGGATGCTCTCTGACGGCACGTTACGGCTCTTGGCGCTGACGCTCATCGCCTATTTGCCCCCGAAGGAACGGGTTTTCTTGATAGAGGAACCGGAGAACGGTATTCATCCCAGGGCCATAGAAGCGGTTTTCCAGGCGCTCCATTCGGTGTACGAGGGGCAAGTTTTTCTGGCCACGCATTCGCCCGTGTTCATGGCCTTAGCCCAGCCGAAGGATCTTCTGGTGTTTGGAAAGACGAACTCCGGCGCCACGGATGTTGTGCGAGGAGACGCACACCCGGAACTCCACGAGTGGCGCTCAGGGCAGCCGTTGGACATACTGTTCGCTTCGGGGGTTTTGGGATGACACATGGGGATACGATTGATTTGGTCATTCTGGTAGCCGACGCCGATGCGGAGTGGACTGTACGAACGCTCATCGAGAAGAGACGCCATGCCTTGGGCATACGACCTGTGCGCGCCAAAGTCGTCCGGCATCCCCACAGAGATGCCGGCGTGCGTTCACATGGCCATGAGTTCCTTCGGCAATATGTGGGGAAAGCAGATTATGCCCTTGTGATGCTTGACCGGGAGGGTTCAGGGCATGAGCACAGGTCGCCAGGCGAGATAGAGTCGGATATCGAGGCGCGGCTTGTGCAAAACGGTTGGACGCCTGAGCACGTTGCCGCCGTCGTGCTCGATCCGGAACTGGAAGCGTGGGTCTGGTCCCCATCGCCACATGTTGCCGAAGTGATTGGCTTGGAAAGCGACGAGTTGCAGGCTATACTGGAGCAGGTGTCCTTGAATGCTCTGAACAAGCCGGAGAGGCCCAAAGAGGTTCTTGAAAAGGCTCTGCGACAAAGCAGGCGCCCCTTTTCAGCTCGCATTTTTCAGGAATTGGCCGAGAGCGTGAGCCTTCGCCACTGCCAGGATCGAGCTTTCGGGAAGTTTCGCTCGACGCTTCAGCGGTGGTTTCCTGACGTCAGCGGCTCCGGAGGAGGCTCCCAATGGCTTTCCAACAAACCACCCTGCGCCTGCTGACGGCGCTGCTCAAGCTCCAGGCCAGGACCTGGCTGGGCGACGAGGCCGCCGGGGTGGTGGCCGAGACGCTCATCGGCGCGGAGGTGCAGGCCCGCCTGGAGGCCTGGCTCCAGGGCGAAGAGGCCCAACGGCGCCTGCAACAGGCCGCCCAGGAGGCCCACCGCTGGCTCCAGGAGGCCAGGAACTGCCCCGACGAGGACCTGCGCCGGGTCTTCCACGACCTGACCTTCGGCGACCTGCCCGCCGTGCAGGCGCAACTGGCCGCCCTGCCGGCGGCCTTCGACCTGAGCGGCCTGGAGGGCGCCCTGCGGGCCGCCTTCGACCGCGACCTGCCCCACCTGCCGGAAGCGCAGCGCGCCGAGGGCGCCCGCCTCTACGCCGAGGCGCTGCAACTGGCCGTCGGCCGCCTGCGCGACTACGCCGTGCCGGTCACCCTGCAGATGGTGCAGCAGGTGCGCGCCGAGCAGCGGGCCGGCTTCGCCGAGACCCTGCGCCGCCTGGACCACATCCTGGCGCGCCTGGAGGCGGGCGGGCCGCTGCCCGCGCCGGAGGCCGCCGCCCTGCAGGAGGCCCTGCGGCGCGGCCAGGTGCTGGTCTACGGCGACGTGCGCGGCAGCGTGATCATCGTCGGCCACGGGAACACCGTGACCCTGCCCGCCGCGCGGGCGCAGGCCCTGACGGAACAGGTCACCCTGCCCGGCGCGCTGCCGCCCGGCTCCACCCTGCCCTTTGGCCGCAACGCGGCCTTCACCGGCCGCGAGGCGGAGCTGCGCGCCCTGGCCGCGGCCCTCTGCCCGCCCGAGGGGGATGAGGCCCCGCCAGTGGTGGTCACCCAGGCCGTGGCCGGCCTGGGCGGCGTGGGCAAAACCCAACTGGCCGTGGAGTTCGCCTACCGCTACGGCTACCGCTTCCGCGGCGTCCACTGGCTCGACCTGCGCGACCCCGCCCAACTGGACGAGCAGATCGCCCGCAACGGCGAGGCCCTGGGCCTGCGCCAGGCCGAGGGCGAAGGGCGCGACGAGTTCGCCGGCCGCGTGCTGCGGGCCTGGCAGGCCGAGGGGCCGCGATTGGTGGTGCTGGACAACCTGGAAGACCTGCCGGCCGCCCGCGAGGCCCTGCGCCGCCTGCGCCACCCCCACCTGCGCCTGCTCATCACCGCCCGCCGGAGCCACTGGCCCCACGACCTGGGGGTGCAGGTGCGGCCGCTGGCCGCCTTCACCCCGGCCGAGAGCCGCGCCTTCCTGCGCCGCGCCCTGCCGCCGGAGCGGGCCGCCGACGCCGACCTGGACGCCCTGGCCGCGCGCCTGGGCCACCTGCCCCTGGCCCTGGAGCTGGCCGCCCGCTACCTGGCCGCCCAGCCCTACCTGAGCGTGGCCGACTACCTGGCGCGCCTGGAGGACCTCTTCGACCACCGTTCCATGCGGGGCTGGAAGCCGGAATGGGGCAACCCCACCGACCACGACCTGAGCCTGTGGGCCACCTTTACCCTCTCCTGGGAACGGGTGCGGGGCGCGGCGGCCCGCCGCCTCTTCCTGCTGGCCGGCCTGCTGGCCCCCAACGAGCCCATCCCCGCCGCCGTCCTGCAGCGGGCGGTGGAGGACCCGGAGGCCCTGGGGGAGGCGGTGCACGAGCTGGTGAACCTGGCCCTGTGGCAGGCCGGCGAGGGCGGCCCGGCCGTGCACCCCCTGCTGGCCGAGTTCGCCCGCCGGTTGCTGAAGGGCGAGGCCGGCCGGGAGGCCGGGGCCGAAGCCTTCCTGGAGGCCCTGGCCGACCTGGCCGTGGAGACCAACGACGAGGTGGACCGCACTGGCGACTACACCCTGTTTGCCCCCCTGCTGCCCCACCTCCGGGCCGCCGCGGCCGGGGCGGAGGACCTCGCGCCCCCCGCCGCCGGCCGCCTGTGGAACAGTTTGGGCTACCACCTGTACGCTGTGGCCGCCTACGCCGAGGCCCGCGCCTGCTACGAGCGCGCCCTGCGCCTCCTCGAGCAGCACCTGGGCGAGGAGCACCCCAACGTGGCCACGCTGGTCAACAACCTGGGACTGGTGCTGCATGACCTGGACGACCTGGAGGGGGGCCGCGCCTGCTACGAGCGCGCCCTGCGCATCGACGAGGCCGCCTTCGGCCCCCACCACCCCAACGTCGCCCGAGACGTCAACAACCTGGGACTGGTGCTGCAGGACCTGGGCGACCTGGAAGGCGCCCGCGCCTGCTTCGAGCGCGCCCTGCGCATCTTCGAGCAGCACCTGGGCCAGGAGCACCCCAACGTGGCCACGCTGGTCAACAACCTGGGCAGCGTGCTGAAGGACCTGGGCGACCTAGAGAAGGCCCGCGCCTGCTTCGAGCGCGCCCTGCGCATCTTCGAGGAGCGCCTGCCGCCGGATCACCCCCACGTGCGGACCGTGCGCCACAACCTGGCCGGCCTGCCGCCCTCGGGGGAGGGGGACTGACGGGCCGACGAGAAGGGCCGACCAGCAGGGGGTCGCCGGGGCCCCCCTGGCCTAGACCACGTGGCGCTCCGGCCAGAGGGCGCCCTCGGCGAAGCGCTCGTAGCGCAGCGGGGTGATGTCAACTGTATGCGCCCCGCCGTCCAGGATCTCCTCGGCCACCAGCAGGCCGGCCACGGGCCCGTGCATGAAGCCGTGCCCGCTGAAGCCGGTCACCGCGTACAGCCCCTCCACCGGCGGCACGCGGCCGATGATGGGGTTGTGGTCCGGCGTGACCTCGTAGAGGCCGGCCCACTGGGCCTGGAGTTCGGCGTCGGCCAGGGGCGGCAGGCGCCACACGGCGTGCTCCAGGTGAACCAGGGTCCACTCGGGGTCCACACTCGTCTTGAAGCCAAAGGTCTCCGTGTGGTTGGACATGCCCGTCAGGATGCCGCCCGACTCCCAGTGGAAGTAGAGGCTCAGGTGGAAGTCAATCACGAAGGGGAAATCGCGCGTGACCCAGGGCAGGGGGCGGGTGACGGCAATCTGGCGGCGCAGGGGGCGCACGGGGATGGAGACGCCGGCCAGCTCGCCCACAAGCCCCGACCACGGGCCGGCCGCAATCACCACGTGTTCGGTCGCCACGCGGCCGGCCGGCGTGCGCACGCCCACCACGCGCCCCTTTTCCACCTCGATGGCGGTCACGGGCGTGTCGGTCAGCAGGGTGGCGCCCAGCCGGCGGGCCTGCTGCACGTAGCCCATCACCACGCTGTGGGGGTCGCACAGGCCGTCCCGGCCGTAGAAGGTGCCCCCCTGGATGCCCTCCAGGTTGAGCTGGGGCACACGGCGGGCAATCTCGTCCACCGTGAGCCACTCGGTCATCACGCCAAGGCGGTGCTGGAGCGCCACGTGGCGCCGGAACTGGGCCACCTCCTCGTTGGTGGTCAGGAGGAAAAGATAGCCGCACTGGTTGAGGCCGATTTCCTGCCCCATCTCCTCGGGGAAGCGCTCCAACATGCGGATGCTCTCAATCGAGAGGCGGATGTTCACCTCGCTGGAGAACTGGTGGCGGATGCCACCGGCGCAGGCGCCCGTCGAGCCCTGGCCAAAGTAGGGTTCTCGCTCCAGCAGGAGCACCCTGGGGCACCCCTTGCGGGCCAGGTGATAGGCCGTGCTGACGCCCATCACCCCGCCGCCGACGATCACCACATCAGCCGTGCGCGGCACCGTTGTCATTTGATTCCTCCTCACAGTCAATCACAGGACGTACGCGGTGGCGGTGCAAAACTGTATTTGGAGGGCCGGGGGGACACCCCCACGCCCCCCGGCAGGGGG
>WFWG01000284.1 GCA_015491235.1 Ardenticatenaceae bacterium | reverse complement strand
TACAACAACCCGAAAAACCCCGTATCCCTCGCTACCACGACGACGGCCGTCACCACCACGTTGGCCAGGGAGAGGGGCAACAGCACTTTCCAGCCCAGGTACATCAAGTGGTCGTAGCGCAGGCGCGGCAGGGTGGCCCGCAACCAGACGAAGAAGAAGAGGAAGGCCACCAGCTTGACGAAGAAGTAGAGCACGCCCAGGATTGGAAACTGCTCCGCAAAGGGGCCGCGCCAGCCGCCCAGGAACAAGCTTACCGCCAGACCACTAATGGCAATCATGGCGATGTACTCGCCCATGAAGAAGAGGGCGAACTTCATGCTGCTGTATTCGGTGTGAAAGCCGGCCACCAACTCCTGTTCGGCCTCCGGCAGGTCGAAGGGGGCGCGCTTGGTCTCGGCAATCATGGTGATCAGGAAAATCAGGAAAGCCAGCGGCTGAAGCAGGACGAACCAGCGCCCCCCCGCCTGAGCGTTGACGATGTCCACCAGGCTGAGCGAGCCGGTCAACATGACCACCGAGAGCACCGCCAGCCCCATCGCCAGCTCGTATGAAATCATCTGGGCCGAGGCGCGCAGCCCACCCAGCAGGGCATACTTGTTGTTGGAGGCCCATCCGGCCAGCACCACGCCGTAAACGCCCAACGAACCCAGCCCCAGGAAGTAGAGCAGGGCGATGTTGAGGTCAGCCAGGTAGAGAGTCACCTGACGGCCAAAGAGCGTGATGGTGGGACCCACGGGCACCACGGCGAAGGCCATGATGGCCGGCACCACAGCCAGCAGCGGCGCCAGCAAGTAGAGCGTCCGGTCGGCCTCGGCCGGTATGATGTCTTCCTTGAAGAAGAGCTTCAGGCCGTCGGCCAGGGGCTGGAGGAGGCCAAAAGGCCCCACGCGGTTCGGCCCCAGGCGAGACTGCAAGCGGGCAATCACGCGCCGCTCAAACCAGGTCATGTAGGCAAAGCCCGTCAAGAGGGCAAAGATGATGATGAGACTCTTGACGACGATTTCGACCAGGTCGGCGGTGGTCATGGCGTTTCCTCGACCTCTTCAGCTTTTTCGAGCGCACCCACCGGCGCGCGCAAGCCGCCGTCGGTGAGGGCGTTCCACCCGGCCCCGTCCACGTCGAAGGGGACCACGGCCACGCCGGCGGGCAGGTGCGGGTCCACCCGGGCAGGCGCCACGGCTGACGTCCCGTTTACCCGCACGCGCACGAGTTCGTCGGGCTCGACGCCTAACTTGCCAGCATCGTCGGCCGAAAGCACCACCACGGGCGTGGCCCGTCGCCAGTCGAGCAAATGACTGCGCGCGATCATAGTGCCGTGGTCGTAGAGGCGGCGGCGGGGCACCAGGCGCACGCCGTCGGCTTGGCGCGGCGGCTGCAAGCCGGACCAGCGGAGCGCGTACTTGGGCCGGCGCGCCTCGGCCGCCACCGACCACCGACGGCCAAACCAGGTGTTCAGCGTGGAGGTGCCGGTGTAGATGTGGTGGTATCCCGCCACAGTGGACCACTCCACCGGCTCGCCCTCCAACTTGTCGTAGGTCATGCCCTTGTAGAGCTTGACCTGCTTGGCAATCTCTTCCATCACGTCCACGGCTGTGGCGTAGGGCGGCCAGGCCGCGTCGAAGCGCTCGGCCAGTTGAGCGATGATCCACCAGTCGGGCATGGCTTCGCCCGGCGGTCGCAGGGCCTGCTCGGCCCGCTGGACGCGCCGCTCCATCGAAGTGTAGCTGCCCGCCCGCTCGGCGAAGGCGGCCGCCGGCAGCACCACGTCGGCCAGTTGGGCCGTCTCGGTGAGGAAGAGGTCCTGCACCACCAGGAACTCCAGCCCTTCCAGCGTCGCGCGGCTGGAGGGGCGGTCGCGCGCCGGGTCGGCGGCCATCACGTAGAGGGCTTTGAGGCCAGCCGCCCCGCTCAACATCTCGTCGGCCGTAGCGCCCACCTCGTCGGCGGGCCGGTAGCCGGGCAGCAGGTCGGGCAGCACGCCCATGTCGCAGGCGCCCTGGCTGTTGTTGTGGGGCCAGAGGGCCACTAGGCCGCTGTTAGTCTGGCCGGCCTTGCCGGTGGCGGCCAGCAAGCCCACTGCCGCGTCCACCAGCGCGGGCGCGTTGGCCTCGGCCCCCACCAGGGCCTCACGCCCCACCATGACGATCAGATCCTGGGCGCCGGCAATCAGCGCTGCCACTTGCCGGACGGCTTCCGCGTCCACGCCAGCCACAGCCGTCAATTCGTCGAGGCTCAGCGCCCCCACTCCCTCTCGCAGGGCCTGGCTCCCCTCCAGCTTGTCGAAGCGCTTGGCGTCCAGCGCCTCGGCGTGTTCTTCGAGAAGCACCTTCAGCAGCGCGGCCATCAGGTGCGCCTCGCCGCCCACGCGATACGTCAGCGTGTGAGCAGCTTCGGCCTGCTCCTTCACGGGCCGCGCCTGGGCAACGACGACGGTGGCCCCGTTGCGCCGCGCGCGGCGCACCCGCAGGTAGGCCACGGGCTGCTCTTCCTCCAGGTCGGAGCCCACCAGCAAGATGAGACTGCCCTGGCCCAGCGCGCCCAGGTTGGACTCAGAGGCCAGCCCCACCTGGGCAACGGCCTGCTCGATGCCCGTGCCGGTCGGCCAGGCCACCCGGTGGTCCACGTTGGGCGAGCCGAGCACGTCGCGGAAGAACTTGACGAAGAGATAGAGGTCCTCGTTGGCCGCGCGCGCGCCCGCCAGGCCGCCCACCGCGGCCGCCCCGTGGGTCGAAATGATGGCGGCCAGGCGGTTGGCCACGTAGTCCAGCGCCTCGGGCCAGGTCACCTCGCGGAACTGACCGTCCTCGTCCCGCACGAGGGGCGCTGTCAGGCGGTCGGGGGCGCCCACGAAGTGATGCCCGAAACGCCCCTTGTCACAAATCCAAATCTCGTTGACCCACTCGTTGGCGCGGGGCATGATGCGCTTGATCTCGCCCGCCCGCTCGCCGATCACGATGTTGCACCCCACCGGGCAGTGGGGACAGATGCTGGGCACGTTGTTCAACTCCCACACGCGGGCCTTGAAGCGGAAGTCCTCGGTCGTCAGCGCCCCCACCGGGCAGATGTCGGTGGTGTTGCCGCTGAAGTAGGAGTCGAAGGGCGGATCGCTGAAGGTGACGATCTCCTGGGAGCGCCCGCGGTCGGCGAACTCCAGCACCGGGTCGTTGGCCACCTCGTCGCAGAAGCGAATGCAGCGCGAGCAGTAGATGCAGCGCTCGCGGTCCAGCCAGATGAGTTCGCCCAAGGGCACAGGCTTCTGGAAGTGCATTTTGTAGGGCACGTAGAAGCGGCTCAGGTCGGGCCCGTACTTGAAGGTGAGGTCCTGGAGGGGACACTCACCGCCCTTGTCGCACACGGGGCAGTCCAGCGGGTGGCTGGTGAGGATGAACTCCAGCGTGCCCCGCCAGGCGTCGGCCACCTCGGGCGTGTTGGTGATGACGTGCATCCCCTCGGAGACGGGCGTCGTGCAGGCGGTCATCAGCCGGGGGAACCAGCGGATGACCGGTTTGCCCTCCTCGTCGAGCTCGGGCGAGCCGTCTTTGGCGCGCGCCGGCTGGCCCACCTTCACCAGGCACATGCGACACATGCCCACCGGCGTGAGCTTGGGGTGGTAACAGAAGACGGGGATCTCAATGCCCGCCGAGCGGGCTGCCTCGACAATGACCGTTCCGGCCGGCGCCTCAACCGGTTGTCCGTTGATGTAAATCGTCACCGTGTCTGCGCTCATCGCTTATTTGCTCCCTTTCAGGCCACAGGACTTACGCCGTTGACCCCCCCTGCACCTCTGGACAGCCAGATCAAACCGTTGTCCAAGAGCAACAGCGTAACTCCATTAGACGACGGCCACTGCTTCTTTCCGGCGCTGAACCCAACGGTACAACTCCTCTTCAAAGTACTTGTAGGCCCCCTGCACGACCATGCGGGACGCCTCGCCCAGCGGGCAGAAGCACTTGTTGGTCATCTGGTCGCTGACGGCCTTGAGCAACTCCACGTCCCGCCGCGAGGCGTGGCCGGAGAGAATGCGGTCGGCCAGCATTT
>WFWG01000283.1 GCA_015491235.1 Ardenticatenaceae bacterium | reverse complement strand
TTCCGGGGGTGCAGGGGATTCCACCCCCTGCACCCCCGGAATACGGCTGGGCCAAACCTTCTGCCCAAGGTAACCGCGTAACTCCTGTCACTGATTACTGATTACTGATTACTGACTACTGACCACTGACAACCCCCAGGCGGAGGAAACGAATGAAGATTCTGGTCACAGGTGGAGCCGGCTTCATCGGCTCCCACGTGGTTGACGCTTACCTTGAGGCCGGGTACGAGGTGGCCGTGGTGGACAACTTGACCACCGGCAACCGCCAGAACGTACACCCGGCCGCCCGCTTCTACGAGGTGGACATCCGCGACGCGGACGCCCTGGAAGAGGTCTTCGCCCGCGAAAAGCCCGACGTGGTGAACCACCACGCCGCCCAGGTCAACGTGCGCCACTCCGTGGCCGACCCCATCTACGACGCCGAGGTCAACATTATCGGCTCACTCAACTTGCTGCTGGCCGCCCGCCGCCACGGAGTCAAGAAGTTCATCTATATTTCCACCGGCGGGGCGGTCTACGGCGAGCCGGTCTACCTGCCCTGCGACGAGGAACACCCGGTCAACCCCATCTGCGAGTACGGGGCCACCAAACACGCCGTCGAGCACTACCTTTACATGTACCGCCAGAACTACGGCCTCGACTACACGGTCTTGCGCTACCCCAACGTCTACGGCCCCCGCCAGGACCCCAAGGGCGAGGCCGGCGTGGTGGCCATCTTCGCACGCCAGATGCTCCTGGACGAACAGGTGGTCATCAACGGCAGCGGCGAGCAGGAGCGGGACTTCGTGTACGTGAGCGACTGCGCGCGGGCCAACCTGATGGTGCTGGAGCGCGGCAGTGGCCGCATCTACAACCTGGGCACCGGGCAGGGCACCTCGGTCAACGAGATTTTCGCCGCCCTGAAAGCCCTCACCGGTTACCGGCGCGCGCCGGTCCACGGGCCACCCAAGGTGGGGGAGACCTTCCGCATTTACCTGGATGCTACCCGAGCCCGCCAGGAACTGGGGTGGGAGCCGACCGTCCCGCTGGAGGAGGGGCTGCGGCGCACGGTGGAATTCTTCCGCGAGCAGCTTGGTGCTGTTTCCCCGCCCGCCGACCGGTGAGGATAAAGGGCGACGCACCTTGGGCGCTTAGGGCCAGATGCCCCGCACCAGGGTGGCCTCGGCCACGCGGGAGATGGCCACCACGTAGGCTGCCGTGCGCAGGGGAATTCCTTTCTCCTGAGCCAGCGACCAGACGCGGTCGAAGGCGCTGACCATGATTTCGCGCAACTTGGCCTTGACTTCCTCCTCGGTCCAGAAGAAGCTCTGCAAGTCCTGCACCCACTCGAAGTAGTCCACCACCATGCCGCCGGCCGCGGCCAGGATGTGGGGCACCACGATGCTGTCGGGGCGCGTTTCGGCCAGGACGCGGTCGGCGCGGGGGGTGACGATGCCCGGCCCCCCCTCGACGATCACTTCCGCGCGGACACGGTGAGCGTTGTCGGCCCGGATTTGGTTGCCCAGGGCCGCCAGCACCAGCACGTCCACCGGCATGGAGAGCAGGTCATTGTCGGTGATGGGCTCGGTGTGGGGGAAGCCCGCCACAGTGCCGGCCTCCGCCGCGTGCCGCTCGACGCGCTCTACGGGCAGGCCGTCCGGCGCGTAGATGCCGCCGCCCAGGTCCGTAATCGCCACGACGCGCGCTCCCAGCCGCTCCAGGTAGAGGGCAGCGCGAGCCCCCACGCGGCCAAATCCCTGGACGGCCACGCGGGCGCCCTCCAGCGGCCGTTCCAGGCGCCGGAAAAGCTCCGTAACCACGTAGGCGATGCCCAGCCCGATGGAGCCCACGTGGCCGGCCGTGCCTCCCAGCGGCTCGGGCTTGCCCGTGGCAATGGCGTTGACCGAGTACCCCTTTGCCATGGAAATCGTGTCCATGGCCCAGGCCATGATCTGCTCGTCGGTGTTCAAGTCGGGCCCCAGCACGTCCACCTCGGGTCCCAGCAGGGGGGAGATCTCCGTCACGTAGCGCCGCGTCAGGCGCTCCAGCTCGCGGCGGCTCAGGCGAAAGGGGTTCACCGTGACCCCGCCAGCCGCGCCGCCAAAGGGGATGTTGACCACGGCGGCCTTCCAGGTGTTCCACATGGCCAGGGCCTTCATTTCGTCCAGGTCCACGCCGGGGTGATAGCGCACGCCGCCGTGGGTGGCGCCCAGGTTGGTGTAGTGGTGGACCCGATACCCGTCGAACACCTCCACGCTGCCGTCGTCCATGATGACCGGAAAGCTGACCAGCAGGGCCCGGTTGGTGCGCCGCATGTGCTCGATCAAGCCGCGCTTCAGCTTCAGGTAGGGCAGGGCGCTCTCGAACTGTTCTACGGCCATGTCGTAAGGGTTGGGGCCAACGGCGAAGGCCCCCACCACCTGCCGGGCCATGGCCTGGCGGTAGGCCTGCTCCCCAGAACGTCCTGTGTCCGGCGCGTCGCTTCTCATGACCTGTCACCTCGCTTTCAGGGGTAAAAACCGCGCAACTCGTAAGCGGTGGCCACCCGGCTGATGGCCAGCCGGTAGGCCGCCGTGCGCAACGAAACGTTCGCCTCGGACGCCAGGGTGTAGACGCGGTCGAAGGCGCGCGTCATCACCCGCTTCAACTGCTGGGTCACTTCCTCCTCGGTCCAGAAGAAACTTTGCAAGTCCTGCACCCACTCGAAGTAGGAGACGGTCACGCCGCCAGCGTTGGCCAGCACGTCGGGGACGACCGCCACGCCCCGCTCCCGGAGGATGTGGTCGGCCTCGGGCGTGAGGGGCGCGTTGGCTGCCTCCACGATGACGCGGGCCTGCACGCGGTCGGCGTTCTCCTCGGTGATGACACACTCCACCGAAGCCGGAACGAGCACGTCGCAGGGCACGGTGAGCATCTCCGGGCTGCTCACCGCCTCCCCGCCGGGAAACCCGACCACACTGCCCGTCTCGGCCTTGTAGCGTTGCAGATCGAGAATGTCCAGCCCGTCCGGGTGGTAGACCCCGCCCCGCGAGTCGCAGACGGCCACTACGCGGGACCCCAGCACGTGGTAGAGCATGTAGGCCACCGTCGAGCCCACCTTGCCGAAGCCGTGGACGGCCACTCGCGCGCCCCGCAGGTCGAGCCCCACCCGCTCGGCCAGCTCCCGCAGGACGAAGACCACGCCCCGCCCGGTGGCCCGCCGCCGGCCGTGGGAGCCGCCCACGGCCACGGGCTTGCCCGTCACCACCGCCGGGACGGAGTACCCCTTGACCAGCGAGTAGGTGTCCATAATCCAGGCCATCACCCGCTCGTCGGTGCCCATGTCGGGGGCGGGAATGTCCCGCTCGGGGCCCAGCAGGGGAATGATTTCCAGGGTGTAGCGGCGGGTAATGCGCTCCAGTTCGTCGTGCGAGAGGCGGTGCGGGTCACACGCCACCCCCCCCTTGGCACCGCCGAAGGGCAGGCCCACGACCGCCGTCTTCCAGGTCATCATCATGGCCAGCCCCTGCACGTCCTCCAGGGTGAGGCCAGGAGCGTAGCGGATGCCCCCCTTGGCAGGCCCTCGCACGATGTTGTGGTGGACGCGCCAGCCGGTGAACATGCGCACGGAGCCGTCGTCCATTTTCACGGGGAAGGAGACGTTGAGCACGCGCTGGGGTTCGCGGAGTTGGTCGCGGACGCCGGGGTGGACGGCCATGTCGGCCACGGCGTCGGCGTAGAAGTGCGAAGCGATGTCCCACATGGTGCGCTTCGCAGGCCGACCGGGCGATTTTGACGTCGTCATAACGCCTCCTCGTCGAGGGTTTGCGGTTTTCGCGCGCGGCCGCTCACGAATCCGACGGCCGGCGCGCCTCCAGGTGTTGCTTGAGCAAGGACATGACCACTTGTGGGTTGGCCTGACCCCGCGTGGCCCGCATGACCTGGCCCATGAGCCACTTGATGACCTTTTCGCGTCCGTTCAGGTAGGCTTGCACCTCATCGGGGTGCTGGTCGAGCACCTGGGCCACGACTTCAGCCAGGCGGGTCTCGTCGCTGATTTGCCGCAGGCCGCGCTCGTCCACGATCTGGGCGGGCGACTTGCCGCTCTCGGCCACTTCCCGCAGGACGTTCTTGGCCACGTTGGCGGTAATGGCGCCGCTTGCCACCAGCCCCAGCAACTCCACCAGGGCTGCCGGGGTGAGGCGCAGGTCGCCGATCTCCTGGTTGTGCTCGCGCAGCAGCCGGAAGACCTCGCCCGTAACCCAGTTGGCGATCGTCTTGGGAGCTACGGCGGGCTTGGCCTGCTGCCCCAGGGCCACGGCCTCCTCGTACCACTCGGCCACAGCCCGTTCGGCCACTAGCAGCCCGGCGTCATAGGCCGTGAGGCCGTACTCGCGCTGATAGCGCTCGGCCTTCTGGTCGGGCATTTCGGGGAGGGCGCGGCGCAACTCCTCCACCCAGGCGGGGGAAATGTCAAGGGGCGGCAAGTCCGGCTCCGGGAAGTAGCGGTAGTCGTGGGCCTCCTCCTTGGAGCGCTGGGAAGCCGTGCGCCCCTCGGTCTCGATCCAACCGCGCGTCTCGCGCTCCACCGTGCCCCCCGCCTCCAGGATGGCGATCTGGCGCTTGATTTCGTACTCCAGGGCCAGCTTGACGCTGCGAAAGGAGTTCATGTTCTTCACTTCCACCTGGGTGCCGAAGGTCTCTTGACCCACCGGTCGCACGCTCACGTTGGCGTCCACGCGCAGGGCGCCGGCCTCCATGTCGCCGCTGGAAACGCCCAGGTAGCGCACGATGGTGCGCAGCTTTTGCAGGTAGAGGCGCGCCTCCTCGGGCGAGCGAATGTCCGGCTCGCTCACGATCTCGATAAGGGGGACGCCGCTGCGGTTGTAGTCCACGAGCGCCTGCCCGTTCACGTGGTAAAGGCGGCCCGTGTCCTCCTCCAGGTGGACGCGCCGGATGCCGATGCGCTTGGGCTGGCCGTCCACTTCGATCGTCAGGTATCCGTTGACGGTGAGGGGCAAGTCGTACTGGGAAATCTGGTAGCCCTTGGGCAAGTCGGGGTAGTGGTAGTTCTTGCGGTCCCACTTGGTCTCGCGGGCAATCTCACAGTTGAGGGCCAGCCCCGTCATGATGGTGTACTCGACGGCCTTTCTGTTGATGACGGGCAGCGCGCCGGGTAGCCCCAAGCACACGGGACAGACGTGCGTGTTGGGCGGCGCGTCCTGGTAGTTGGCGTCGCACCCGCAGAACATTTTGGACTTGGTGAGCAGTTGGACGTGGACCTCAAGGCCAATAATGGCTTCGTATTCCATAGGCTTCTCTCCTGCACCAATGGAAATGGAGTTCCTTAATGACAAAAATTTGTCATTTCTCCCCGCAAGAGACAATTTGTGTGCCTAAATTGTCTCTTGCATCATTGCACCGACAACAATTGGACGATATCACGGGCCTCGAATCTTCTTGGCCTGTTTTGTCCAGCAACAGGAACAAGGATGCCAAGGTCAACCAACCGCAAGACAAGGGTACGCGCGCTTGAACGATACGGAAGCCCCAATTCCTCCTGCACTTGCGGAACCGTGACGGTCGGCTTTCGGAATAGCATGTCCACCAGGCGCAGCGCGTTCGTGGAACGCGTTTCATGGCGCAAAAGTTCACGCCATTTCTTTTGCAGCGCCTGAAGTCGTTTGATGCGCTCGGCTGTGTCGGCAGCTTGTTCGGCCACACCGCGCAGGAAAAATTCCACCCACGCTTCCCAAGCTCCCTCCTGACTCACAGCCTGAAGGCGGTCATAATACTCTTGGCGGTGGCGCTCGAAGAAGGCGCTCAAGTAAAGCAGGGGATGAGAAAGCAACTTCCATTCCACAAGTAGCAGCGCAATGAGCAGTCGGCCAATGCGCCCGTTGCCGTCCAAAAAGGGATGAATAGCCTCAAATTGATAGTGGACGAAGGCCAGCCGCACCAGCGGTGGATGTTCGTCTTTCGCGTGTAGGTACTTCTCGAAGTTGTCAAGGGCCGGCATCAAGTCATCGGGAGGGGGCGGAATAAAGGTAGCCGTCTGCAACGTGCTGCCGGGCGGCCCAATCCAGTTCTGCGTTCGGCGAAACTCGCCGGGCGTAGCGTGTTCCCCGCGCACACCTTCCATCAAACGGCTGTGGACTTCGCGGAGCAGGCGTAGCGAGAGGGGAAGGCCCTTCGGATCCTTGATCTGAGCCAATCCGTACTCTAGCGCCCGCACGTAATTGTGAACTTCACGCACGTCGGCCTCATCGGCCACCCGCGCGCCAGCCTCATACAGGTACAGTTCCTCCAAGTCCGCACGCGTGCCCTCGATGCGCGACGAGAGCACAGCCTCGCGGCGGATGAGCGGAGCCACGAATAAATTCGCGCTTTCCTCGTCCATCGTCTGGCCCAGGCCGGAGAGTTCACCTACGGCCCGGTCAGCCTCGGAGAGCAGGCGGATTAGGGACGACGTGTAAGAGAGTTTGGGTGGCAGAGGGTGAGGCACGAAGGCCCAATAGGCTCCTTCTCCGTGCCCAACTCGGCGCAGTCGTCCTGCCCGTTCTCCCCGAAATGTTTCCGGTCGCACCGCTTACTCCTCCGGGCGGGCGCGTCGTTCCCGCCGCACCCGCGCCACGAAACGCTCGATGCGGTCCAGCGCCTCTTCCAGTTCGGTGAGGGAGGTGGCGTAGGAGCAGCGCACGAACCCCTCCCCGCTGGGGCCGAAAACCGACCCCGGAATGACGGCCACCCGCTCTTCC
The DNA here is from genome assembly GCA_015491235.1 of Ardenticatenaceae bacterium. Lineage (GTDB taxonomy): Bacteria > Chloroflexota > Anaerolineae > Ardenticatenales > Ardenticatenaceae > WFWG01. The sequence goes on along the minus strand of WFWG01000283.1, from coordinate 27,139 downwards.
AGGAGCAGGCGCTCGGAAAACTCCTCGCTGCTCAGGCCCGTGGACTCGATGTTGGGGAAGACGTAGAAGGCGCCCCGCGGCTCGAAGGTGGGCAGCCCGATCTCGTTGAGGCCCCGCACGATGACCTGGCGCCGGCGGTCGTAGGCCAGGCGCATGTGCTCCACCACCTCGTCGGCCACCTTGAGGGCTTCCAGGGCCGCGTACTGGGCCGTGGTGGGCGCGCTCATCACGATGTACTGGTGAACCTTGCGCAGCCCGGCAATCAGCGGCGCGGGGCCGCAGGCGTACCCCAGTCGCCACCCCGTCATGGCGAAGTCCTTGGAGAAGCCGCCCAGCAAGATGGTGCGCTCGCGCGCGCCAGGCAGTGTGGGCACGCACACGTGTTCCACCCCGTAGACCAAGCGGTCGTAGATTTCGTCCGACCAGATGAGCAGGTTGTGGGCCTTGGCCAGGCCCACCAACTCGGCCAGCCGCTCCCGGCTCATGACCGCGCCCGTGGGATTGTTGGGGTAGCCGATCAGGACGGCCTTGGTGCGGGGCGTGACAGCGCGAGCCACTTGTTCGGCGTCTACCTGGAAGGCATCCTCAGCCCGGGTGGGCACGTGGACGGGCCTCCCCCCCGCCAAGGCCACCGTGGGCGCGTAGCTGACGAAACAGGGCTCGGGGATGATGACCTCGTCGCCGGGGTTCAACAGGGCGGTGGCCGTCAGGTGCAGCGCCTCGCTGACCCCCACGGTGATGAGGATTTCGCGCTCCGGGTCGTACTGCACGCCGTACCGCCGCGCCAGGTAGTCGCTGAGCGCTTCCCGCAACTCGAAGAGGCCGCTGTTGGAGGTGTAGCCGGTGTGCCCGTCCCGCAGGGAGCGGATGCCGGCCTCCACGATTTCGTGGGGCGTGATGAAGTCTGGCTCTCCGATGCCCAGCGAAATCACGTCCGGCATGGTGGCAATGATGTCGAAAAAGCGCCGGATGCCGCTGGGGGGGATGGTTTTGAGCCGCGTCGCCACGAATCGGTCGTAGTCCACGGGAACACTCCTCGCTCACAGGGTGAAGTCCACCACCGACGAGTCGCCCACGTTGAGGCGACGGAACCGGCCCCGCACCGTGGCGCTCTTGCCAATCAGGGAGCGCATGAGCATGGTGTCTTCGATCAGCGAGCCCTCGTCCACAATGGAGTCGCGGATGATGGAGTCGCGGATCACGCACCCGTCGGCCAGGCTCACGTAGGGGCCGATAATGGAGTTCTCCAGCACCACATCGGAGGCGATGTAGACGGGCGGGATGATGAGCGTGTTGGTGGCCGAGACCATTTCGGTGGCCGCCTTGCCGTGCTCCAGCAAGTAGCGGTTGGCGTTCAACAGCGCCTCGGGCGTGCCGCAATCCTCCCAGATGGTGACTGGCTGGGTCTCGAAGCGCGCTCCCCGGTCCACCATGATCTGGAGCGCGTCGGCCAGGAAGTACTCGCCCTTGGTCTTGATGTCGCGGGCAATCAACTCGTCAATGGCCTCGAAGAGCCCCTGGTAGTCGCGAATGTAGTAGACGCCGATGATGGCCAGGTTGGAGAAGGGCTCCTCGGGTTTCTCCACGAAGCGCTCCACGTAGCCCCCCTCGTTCAGCGTGACGATGCCGAAGCGGCGCGGGTCTTCCACCTCTTTTACGAAGATGATCCCGTCCGACGTCACTTCGTGCAGGGCAGCCAAGTCAGCGTCGAAGATGGTGTCGGCGAAGATGATGAGCATGGGCTCGCGCACGAACTCGCGCGCCAGGGCGATGGCGTGCGCCTGGCCCTTCAGTTCCTTCTGCTCCGCGTAGTGGGTGCGGAACTGGTAGTGGGTTTCCACGTACTCGCGAATCTGGTCGCCCAGGTAGCCCACAATAAAGGTGATTTCCTCGATACCAGCCTCCTTCAACATGTCGAGGATGTACCCCAGGATCGTGTTGCCAGCCACCTTCATAAGGGGCTTGGGCTTGGTGTAGGTGTGCGGTCGCAGGCGGGTGCCGAAACCAGCTACCGGAATGACTACGTGCATGGGTTGACTCCTTTGCTGTCGAATCGTCGCGTCCGTTTCCTCCAGATCTCCCAAGGTTGCGAAACCCTGTCCGATCCTCCTTACAGTGCTGGCTTGCGGGTGTGCCAGTCAGTGGCCTGTTCGTAGGCATAGGCCACGCGCAGCAACGTGGCCTCGTCCCACGGCTTGCCAATGAATTGCAACCCCACGGGCAGGCCACTGGCGAAGCCACAGGGCACGCTGATGCCGGGCAACCCGGCCAAGTTCACCGAGATGGTGAAAATGTCGGCCAGGTACATTTGCAGGGGGTCGTCCACGCGCTCGCCGATCTTGAAGGCCGGCACGGGGGACGTGGGGCCTACCACCACGTCCACCTCTTCAAAGGCGCGGTCGAAGTCCTGTTTGATGAGCGTGCGCACCTTTTGCGCCTTCTTGTAATATTGGTCGTAGTAGCCAGCCGAGAGGGCGTAGGTGCCCAGCATGATGCGCCGCTTCACCTCGGCGCCGAAGCCGGCCCCCCGCGTGCGGGCGAAGAGGTCCCAAATGTCGTCGGCGCCGGGCGCGCGGAAGCCGTAGGCCACGCCGTCGTAGCGGGCCAGGTTGGACGAGGCCTCGGCCGGCGCGATGAGGTAGTAGACGGGCAAGGCGTAGTCGCTGTGGGGCAGCGTGACCTCGCGCACTTCCATGCCAAGAGTCGTCAGTGTTTCCAGCGCCTGTTGAACGGCGGCGGCCACGCCGGAATCGAGGCCGGGGTTCTCCAGCCACTCGCGAATCACGCCCAGTCGCAGGCCGCGCACGTCGCCCGTCAGGGCTGCCGTGTAGGCGGGCACGGGCACGTCGGCCGCCGTGGAGTCACAGGGGTCGTGGCCCGCGAGCACTTCCAGCAGCAGCGCGGCATCCCGCACGTCCTTGGTGAGGGTGCCCACCTGGTCGAGCGAGGAGGCGTAGGCAATCAACCCGTAGCGGCTCATGCGGCCGTAGGTGGGCTTCAGGCCGACAATGCCGCACAGGGCGGCTGGCTGACGCACGCTGCCGCCTGTGTCGGTGCCCAAGGCGGCCAGGCACTCGTCGGCGGCTACGGCCGCCGCGCTGCCGCCGCTCGACCCACCAGGGACCCGCTCGAGGTCCCACGGGTTGCGCGTGGTAAAGAAGGCCGAGTTCTCGGTGGAGGAGCCCATAGCAAACTCGTCGGTGTTGGTCTTGCCCAGCATGACGGCGCCGGCTGCCCGCAGGCGCGCCACCACCGTGGCGTCGTAGGGGGGCACGTAGTTCTCAAGGATGCGGGAGCCGCAGGTGGTGCGCACGCCCCGGGTGGAAAGCACGTCCTTGATGGCCAGCGGCAAGCCCAGCAGCGGCGCCGATTCGCCCCGCACGCGGGCCTCGTCGGCGGCCCGGGCCTGCTCCAGTGCCAGATCGGGCGTGACGGTGATGTAAGCCCGCACCGTCTCCTCCACCTCCTCGATGCGAGCCAGACACGCCTCGGTGAGTTCCACGGCGGAGCATTCGCCCCGCTCCAACAGCGCTTTGGCTTCGTGAAGGGTGAGCTGACAGAGTTCGTTCATGGGGCCTTGTCCTGTATTCGGTAATCAGTGATCAGTAATCAGTCAGTGTGTGCACGGGGTGGCAAAGGGCGTGCCGTCGTGGTAGAGGTTAGCGGCCACGTAGATGGGCCAGAAGGGCACGTTGAAGAGTACCCCCACCTCTGGCGGAACGCCCGGCTCCACGAACTCGCCGCGCGCGCGGCGCGCGGCTCGGCAGGCTTCCACCGCGCGGCTCCACCCCACGTGAAAGGCCAACCCAACGCCCACGTAGAGGAGCACAGCCACCAGCACGCCCCAGAGACAGCCTGGCGCGATCCCGCGTCGCTTCACAGGCACACACCTCAGGCGTGCTCCTCCAGCACGGTGGGCACCACGAAGTAGCCGTCACGCGCTTCAGGCGCGTTGGCCAGCACCTCGTCTTGGGGCAAGGAAGGGCGCACCTCGTCGTCACGCATGACGTTGCGCCACTCGATGACCTGCGCGGTGGGCGGGATGGCCTCTGTGTCGAGTTCCTGGAGCCGCGCGGCGTACTCCAGAATGGCTGAGAGTTGTTCCCTGAAAAGCTCGATTTCCTCTGGAGCGAGTTCCAGGCGGGCCAGTTGGGCGATATGTTCCACATCAGCACGGGTCAGCTTCACCGCTCTCCTCCAGTCGGCCAGCGTGCAAAGGGTATTGCAATTATATCGCGAAGCCGAAAAAGGTGAAAGTGGGTCTTGGTCACTGCCGGAAAGTAAATGTCACTCACCCTTTCGTGATCCTATCGAGCGAGCGGGAAATCCGCTTATCCGCCCTGCGTTGACACGGGGTTTCTTTTAGGTTATACTCTTCCCGTCTTATCAACCCCGTTAAACACTCAAGGAGGAGGAGCAATGCGTCGCCTGATCTGGCTGTTGCTGGTCGTGGTGGCCGTGAGCTTGGCCGCCTGCGCCCAGGCCACACCGGCGCCGACCGAGGCGCCCAAGCCCACCGAAGCCCCCAAGCCGACAGAAGCCCCGAAGCCCACCGAAGCCCCCAAGCCAACTGAAGCCCCCGCGTTCGAGCCACTCGTCGTAACCGACGAAAGCTGCGAAAGCAGCAAGGTGAAGGAGATTAAAGCCCTGGACGAGTACACGGTGCAGTTCACACTGTGCAAGCCCGATCCCGCTTTCCTGGCCAAGATCGCCTTCCAGCCCTTCTTCATCCGGCCACGGGAGTGGATCGAGGCCAACGCCAACGAGGCCAACAAAGAAACCCTGCTCACCCAGCCGGTGGGGACCGGGCCTTACAAGATCGAAAAGTGGTTCCGGGGAGACAAGATTGTCTTCAAGCGCTTCGAGGACTACTGGGGTGAGCCGGCCAAGACCGAAACCTTGGTCTTCCGCTGGGCCAAGGAAGGCGCGCAGCGCCTGCTGGAGCTCCAGGCTGGCACCGCCGATTACATCACCAAAGTGAGCCCTGATGACTTCGAGACGGTGAAGAACGACCCCAACCTGGTGTTGCTGCCCGTTCGGAACCCGAACATTTTCTACATTGCCTTCATCAACACGGTCAAGCCCTTCGACGACGTGCGGGTGCGCCGGGCCATTGCCATGGGCATTGACCGCGAGCGCATCGTGAAGAACTACTACCCCGAGGGCTCCGAAGTGGCCGACTTCTTCACCCCGTGCGTGATCGAGAACGGCTGCGTGGGCGAGCCCTGGTACTCGTTCGACCCCGAGGCGGCCAACAAGCTGCTGGACGAAGTCGGCCTGACCAAGAACGACGAGGGTGTGCGCTTTGAGACCAAGATTTACTACCGCGACGTCTTCCGCGTCTACCTGCCCGAACCGAGCAAGGTGGCCGTGGAAATTCAGAACCAGCTCATGGAGAACCTGGGCATCAAGGCCGAGGTCATCGTCATGGAGTCGGGCGAGTTCATTGCCAAGTCCACAGCGGGCGAGTTGGACGGCCTCTACCTGCTGGGATGGGGTGCCGACTACCTGCACGTGACCAACTTCCTGGACTTCCACTTCAGCAAGAATAACCCCCAATACGGCGAACCGTACCCCGAAATCTACGAGCCGCTGGAGAAGGCCGCCACCATCGCCGATCCTGAAGAGGCCCGACCGTATTACGAGGAGGCGAACAACGCCATTCGGGAGCTGGTGCCCATGATTCCGGTGGCCCACGGGGCGGCGGCCGACGCGGCCCGCGCGGACGTGAAGAACGCCAAGGCCGCGGTGTTGGGTCCGCCCGAGCTGTGGACCTTTGAGCCAGAAGGTCGGGACACGCTGGTCTACCTGAAGGCCGCGGAGCCCATCAGCCTCTACTGCGCCGACGAGACCGACGGCGAGTCCCTGGATGCCTGCAAGATGGTCACCGAGGGCCTCTACCAGTACACCGCGGACGGCGAAATGGTGCCGCGCCTGGCCGAGAAGTGCGAGATCACCGAGAACAGCACGGTTGTGACCTGCACCTTGCGCAAGGGCGTCAAGTTCCACGACGGCTCCACCCTGGATGCCAACGACGTGGTGCGCTCCTTCGACGCCCTGCTGAACGAGGCCAGCCCCTACCACGTGGGCAACACGGGCGCCTTCGAGTACCCGTCCTACTTCTTCGGCCTGATGAACAAGCAGGAGTAACGGCAAGAGTGGAACTCAGCGAGCGGGGCGGCAAGGGTTTGTCGCCCCGCTTTTTTGCCTTCTTGACCTCGGCGAGAAACCGAGTATTCTTTGGTTACTTGGAACTCACCGTTCTTCGTTGCTGTTTCTCTCAAACTCCACTGTGGCGGAGCACGAGAAGAGACGAGGGCCTGTCCTGATGACCCAGTACATTGTTCGCCGCCTGCTCCTTTCCGTGCCGGTGATTTTCGGCATCCTGTTCGTAACCTTTGCACTGGCTCGCATCATCCCCGGCGACCCGTGCAAGGCCATCCTGGGCGAAAAGGCCACGCAAGAGGTGTGTGAGCGCTTCTACCGGGAACACGGCCTCGACCGCCCCATTTACGAGCAGTTCGTCGCGTACGTTCGGGACTTCTTCCGGGGCGACCTGGGTGACTCGCTGCGGTATGGCCGACCTGTGCTCGTGATCATCATCGAACGACTGCCGGTGACCATCGAGCTCAGCTTGGCGGCGCTGTTCATTGCCATCATGGTGGGCATCCCCCTGGGACTGATTTCCGCGATTCGGCAGAACTCGGCCATTGACCTGTTTACCATGTTCCTGGCCAACATCGGTGTTTCCATGCCGGTCTACTGGCTGGGCTTGCTGCTGGCCTACACCTTTGCCCTTTTGCTCAAGGGCACCCCCCTTTGGCTGCCGCCAGCGGGCCGCCTCTCCGCCGCGCTCACGGCCACGCCTTTTTACGAGGTCTGGGGCTGGACCGTGGAGCCGGAGACCGTCCGCTTCTACGTTTACAATTTCTTTTCCAACATGTACATCTTGAACTCCATCCTGACTCGCGAGTGGGACGTGCTCAAGGACGCCCTGCGGCACCTGATTCTGCCAGCGGGCGCCCTCAGCACCATCCCGATGGCGATCATCGCGCGCATGACGCGCTCCAGCATGTTGGAAGTGCTGCGCCAGGACTACATCCGGGCGGCGCGGGCCAAAGGTCTGCGCACACCCGTTGTCATTCTCAAACACGCCTTTCGCAATGCCCTCATTCCTGTGGTAACCATCATCGGCCTGCAGGTGGGCCTGCTCTTCTCCGGCGCGGTGCTCACCGAGACCATCTTCAGCTTTGCGGGGGTGGGCAGCATGTTGTACGAGGCCATCACCGCGCGGGATTACCCCGTGGTGCAGGGCTTCACTGTCATCATTGCCATTATCTACGTCTTCGCCAACCTAGCGGTGGACATCTTGTACGTGTTCATTGACCCACGCATTCGCCTGGAGTGACCAATGACCACGACGACTGCCGAACGTGTGCTTGGAGCGCGAGAGCGCCCCACCAGCCCGTGGCAACTGGCCCTGCGGCGGCTGCTGCGACACCGCTCCGGCCTGGTGGGCGGGGGCATTATTCTGTTTTTGCTGTTCGTGGCGCTGTTCGCCCCCCTGCTGGCGCCCTACGATCCCAACGACGTGCTCCTGGGGAAAGAGGAGGGCATTCGCCGTCGCCAAAAGCCCTGTATTTACTTGCTGGGCTGTCCCAAGGACCAACCCCAGCACATCATGGGCCTGGACGGAAACGCGCGGGACGTGTTCAGCCGGGTGATTTACGGCACCCGCGTCTCCCTCTTCGTGGGGTTCACCACGGTTACTGTGGCCATTTTGGCGGGCACAGTGTTGGGGGCCGTAGCCGGATACGTGGGCGGCTGGGTGGACAATCTCATCATGCGCTTCATGGATGTGCTGTTGGCCTTCCCGGCATTGCTGCTGGCAATTGCCATCGTGACTGTGCTGGGGCGGGGCCTGCAAAACGCACTCCTGGCCATCGCCATCGTCTCCACGCCCGTGTACGCGCGGGTGGTGCGGGCCAGTGTGCTCTCCGTGAAGGAGCGGGAGTTCGTGCTGGCCGCTCGTGCCCTGGGGGCCAGCCACCTGCTCATTTTGGTCAAGCACATTCTGCCCAACTCACTGCCACCCCTCATCGTCCAGGCCACCCTGGGAATCGCCACCGCCATTCTGGACGCGGCGGCCCTTTCCTTCCTGGGCCTGGGAGCTCAGCCCCCCACCGCCGAGTGGGGCTCCATGCTGGGCGAGGAGCGCAACCAGGTCTTTACCGCGCCCCACCTGGTCTTCTTTCCCGGCCTAGCCATCATGATTACTGTGCTGGCCTTCAACCTGCTGGGCGATGCGCTGCGGGATGCCCTGGACCCTCGCCTGCACCAGGAGTGAAAGGAGCACAACTATGACCCAACCCCTGCTGGACGTGCGCGACTTGAAGACCTACTTCTTCACCCACGACGGCGTGGTCAAGGCCGTGGACGGGGTTTCCTTCCAGGTCATGCCGGGTGAGGTTTTGGGCCTGGTGGGAGAGTCGGGCTGTGGCAAGAGCGTAACCTCGTTCTCCATCATGCGCCTGGTGGACCCGCCGGGCCGTGTCGTGGCGGGAGAAATCTGGTTCGAGGGAGTGAACTTGCTGGACCTGCCCGAATCGGAGATGGCCCACATTCGGGGCAACCGCATCTCCATGATCTTCCAACAGCCCAAGAGCAGCCTGAACCCAGTCTACCCCATCGGCGACCAGGTGGCAGAAGTGTTTCAGGTCCACCGGGGCATGAAGAAGAAGGAGGCCTGGCAACAGGCGGTGGAACTGCTTCGCCTCGTAGGTATTCCCGACCCGGCTCAAAAGGCCCACGCTTACCCCCACGAGCTTTCCGGCGGCCAGGCTCAGCGGGTGATGATTGCCATGGCGCTGGCCCTGCGCCCCAAGTTGCTCATCGCCGACGAGCCCACCACAGCTCTCGACGTGACCATCCAGGCCCAGATTCTGGACCTGCTGCTCGACCTGCGGAATCGCTTCGGCACGGCCATCATCCTGATCTCCCACGACCTGGGCGTGATAGCGGAAATGGCCGACCGGGTGGCGGTGATGTACGCCGGCCAGATCGTGGAGCAGGCTCCGGCGGAGGCGCTCTTCCACGACCCCAAGCATCCCTACACCCAGGGCCTGCTGGCATCCCTGCCCGTGTTGGGGCAGTTCCGCTCGCGCCTGGAGACCATTCCCGGTACTGTGCCCAACCTGGTAGACCTGCCTCCTGGCTGCCGCTTCTGGCCTCGCTGTCAGGCTCGGCTGGAGCTCAGCCTGGAGCGCTGTGAAGTCGAGGAGCCGAACTTGCTTCCCGTTGCGTCGAACCACCTGGTGCGGTGTTGGCTGTACGAGGCCGCGGCCGTCTCGGCCTCTGCGCCAGCAACGGCATCCAGTTCCACTTCGACTCGCGAGGCCAAACCATGACGCTCCACTCGCCCAATTCCCACAAACCGCTGGTGGAAGTGCGCGGCCTGAAGAAGTACTTCCCCGTGCGGGGTGGACTTCTCCGCCGGATCGTGGCCTGGGTCAAGGCCGTGGACGACATCAGCTTCACCATCTACGAGGGGGAAACCCTGGGCCTGGTGGGCGAATCGGGGTGCGGCAAGACCACCGCCGCCCTGACCTTGTTGCGCTTGCTGGAGCCCACGGCCGGAGAAGCCTACTTCGACAGCCAGAACATCTTTGCCCTCAACGGGCGTGAACTCAAGGCGCTGCGGCGCCGGATGCAAATCGTCTTCCAGGACCCCTTTTCTTCCCTGGACCCCCGCCTGCCCGTGGGCGAGTCCATCATGGAAGGGTTGAAGATCCACGGCATCGGCACCCCCAAGGAGCGGCGGGAGACGATGATGGAGATGTTGCGCAAGGTGGGCCTGGAGCCCTACCACGCCTACCGCTACCCCCATGAGTTCTCCGGGGGGCAGCGGCAGCGCATTGGCATTGCCCGAGCGCTGGCCTTGCAACCCCAGTTCCTGGTGCTGGACGAGCCCGTCTCGGCGCTGGACGTTTCCATCCAGGCGCAAATTCTCAACCTGTTGATGGACTTGCAGGAGGAATTCAAGCTCACGTATCTCTTCGTGGCCCACAACCTGGCGGTGGTGGAACACATCTCGCACCGCGTGGCCGTCATGTACCTGGGCAAAATCGTGGAACTGGCGGCCAAGGAAGAACTCTTCTACACGCCGGTGCACCCCTACACCCAAGCCCTGCTCTCGGCCGTGCCTGTGCCCGACCCCACCCGCAAGAAGGAACGCATCATCCTGCCGGGAGACGTGCCCAGCCCGCTGAACCCGCCGTCGGGGTGCCGGTTCCACCCGCGTTGCCCCTTTGCCAAGCCGGAGTGCAGCGAAGCCGAACCGGAGTTGCGGGAGCTGCGACCCGGCCACTGGGTGGCCTGCCACTTCGGGGAAGACTTTCTGCCCGCAGGAGAACCCGAAGCAACAGAAAAAGCATCGCGTTAAAACGTGTTGAGTTCCCAAGCGGGTAACACCTTGTCCAACTACCCATCCGGGTAGTCTTGGCCCAAATCCGTTCCTCACCCCCTTGACTTCAACGAGAAGGCGTGATATATTAGCCTAACAAAGCGGCCACGTGAAAAACGGAACGAGGAAAGCCTTATGGTGCTGTCAGTGTTGCTTCTGGTCCTGGTCCTTATTATTCAGCTCCTTGTCATTATTTTGGGCAAGGAGCGAATGCGCGTTGGGAGGGCCGGAAGCAGCACCTAAGCACCGGTTACCAGGCACAAAGCAAGGAACAGAAGGCCTCCCAACGCGGGAGGCCTTAACTTTTTCAGGGCAATGACGCCCGCTGACACCACTCGTGGTGAAGGCGGGCGTTGTGCGTTTGTGAAAAACGACCGTCAGGTGTTTGTGAAAGGGGGATGATGGTATGGAACTAACTGGGGCTGAGATTTTGTGGGAGTGCCTCTTGCGCGAGGGCGTGGAGCTCGTGTTTGGTTACCCCGGCGGCGCCATCCTGCCCACTTATGACGCCATGAACTTCTACCCCGTGCGCCACGTGCTGGTGCGCCACGAGCAGGGCGCCGTTCACGCCGCCGACGGCTACGCTCGCGCCAGCGGGCGTGTGGGGGTGGCCATGGCCACCAGTGGACCGGGGGCCACCAACATGGTGACGGGCATTGCCACGGCCATGATGGACTCCTCGCCCGTGGTCTGCATCACCGGCCAGGTGCCCACGTTGGCCATCGGGTCGGACGCCTTTCAGGAGACCGACGTGACCGGCATCACGCTGCCCATCACCAAGCACAACTACCTGGTGACCGACGTGCGCGACTTGGCCCGCACTGTGAAGGAAGCTTTCTACATCGCCCGCACGGGCCGTCCCGGCCCGGTGCTCATTGACATTCCCAAGGACGTGCAAATTGCCCGCACCGAGTTCGTCTACCCCGAGGACCCCGTCGAGTTACCCGGCTACAAGCCCCGCACGGTCATTCCGCCCGAGGATTTGGAGCGCGCCGTGGAACTCATCAATTCTGCCCGCCGGCCCGTCATCTTGGCTGGGCACGGCGTGCTGATGAGCGGAGCCATGCGCGAGTTGCGCGAGTTCGCCGAGCGGGGACGCATTCCCGTGGCCCAGACGCTCCTCGGCTTGGGGAACTTCCCCGCCTCCCACCCCCTCTGCCTGGGCATGATGGGGATGCACGGCGAGGCCTACGTCAACCAGGCCATTCAGGAAGCCGACCTGCTGCTGGCCTTTGGAATGCGCTTCGACGACCGGGTGACCGGCAACGTGAAGACCTACGCTCCCAAGGCCCGCAAGATTCACGTGGACATTGACCCCAGCGAAATCAACAAGAACGTCAAGGTGGACGTGGGCATCGTGGGCGACCTCAAGGCGGTGCTCCAGGAACTGCTCCCCCACGTGGAGCCGGTGGACCGCTCCGCCTGGCTGGAGCAGATTGACGAGTGGCGCGACGACACCCGCCGGCGCGACATCCTCAACTGGGACGGCGGCGGCAAACTGTGGGGCGCCCACGTGATTCACGACATCTGGCGGGCCACCGAGGGCAACGCCATCGTGGTGACCGACGTGGGCCAGCACCAGATGTGGGAAGCCCAGTACTACCGCCACGAGCGCCCCTTCACCCTCATCACCAGTGGCGGCCTGGGCACCATGGGCTTCGCCCTGCCGGCCGGCATTGGCGCCAAGCTGGCGCGCCCCGACGAGGAGGTGTGGGTCATCGCCGGGGATGGCGGCTTCCAGATGACCCAGGCCGAGCTGGCCACGGCCGTGCAGGAGCGCGTGCCCATCCGCATCGCCATCATCAACAACGGCTACCTGGGCATGGTGCGCCAGTGGCAGGAGTTCTTCTACGAGAAGCGGTACGCTGCCACCCCACTGGTCAACCCCGACTTCTGCAAGCTGGCCGCCGCTTATGACATCCCGGCCTTCCGCGTCACGCGCCGCGAGGAAGTAATTCCCACGGTCCAGAAGGCCCGCGAGGTGGACGGGCCGGTGCTGATTGACTTCATCGTCGAGAAGGAGGACATCGTTTACCCCATGGTGCCTGCCGGGGCCGACCTGCACGCCATGATTCGGCGGCCTGTGGAACAGTACGAGAAGGAGGTGTCCAAATGAAGCACGTCCTGGTGGCACGGGTGGAAAACAAGCCCGGCGTGCTCAACCGCGTGGCCAGCCTCTTCCGCCGGCGCGGCTTCAACATTGACAGCCTGACCGTTGGCGAGACCGAGGTGCCGGAGGTCTCGCGCATGACCATCGTGGTGGACGCCACGCGAACCGACGCAAGCCGCGTGGTCCACAACCTCTACAAGCTGGTCAACGTGATCGAGGTCGAGGACATCACCGAGAAGCCGGCCGTGGTGCGCGACCTGGTGCTCATCAAGGTGAAGGCCGACGCCAAGACGCGACCCGAAATTATCCAGTTGACCCAGGTCTTTCGGGGCCACGTGGTGGACGTGGCGCCGGAGAGCCTCATCGTGGAACTCACCGGCGAGGAGGACAAAATCAACTCCTTCGTTGACGTGATGCGCCCATTCGGCATCATCGAGATGGTGCGCACGGGCATCGTGGCTATGGTCCGGGGCACCTCGGTGAACGGGCATGGCCGCGTGGGCGGCAACGGCTCCGTGTTGTGAACCGGTGGAACATCAACGGAAACACCAATTTCTCCGAGGAGGATTTGCATGGTCACCATTTACTACGACAAGGACGCTGACCTCTCCCGTCTGGACGGCAAGCGCGTGGCTGTGTTGGGCTACGGGAGTCAAGGCCACGCCCACGCCCTCAACCTGCGCGACAGCGGGGTGGACGTGGTGGTGGGCCTCTACCCCGGCAGCAAAAGTTGGCCCAAGGCCGAGGCCGAGGGGTTGACCGTTCAGCCCGTGGGGGAGGCCGTGGCCGGGGCCGACTTTGTGATGATGCTGGTGCCCGACACGATACAAGCCCAGCTCTACCGCGAGGAAGTCGAACCCAACTTGCGGCCCGGGGCCACCCTGATGTTCGCCCACGGGTTCAACATCCGCTTCGAGCAGATTGTGCCGCCGGAGACGGTGGACGTGAGCATGGTGGCCCCCAAGGGGCCCGGCCACCGCCTGCGGGAGCTCTACGTGGAAGGAGTGGGCATCCCCGCCCTGGTGGCCATCCACCAGGACGCCAGCGGGCAGGCCCTGGCCAATGCGCTGGCCTACGCCAAGGCCCTGGGTTGCACCCGCGCCGGCGTGCTGGAAACCACCTTCGCCGAGGAGACCGAAACCGACCTCTTCGGCGAGCAGGTGGTGCTGTGCGGCGGCGTTTCGGCGCTGGTCAAGGCGGCTTTCGAGACGCTGGTGGAGGCCGGCTATCAGCCCGAAATCGCCTACTTCGAGTGCCTGCACGAACTCAAACTTATCGTGGACCTCTTCTACCAGGGCGGCCTGAGCTACATGCGCTACTCGGTCAGCGACACGGCGGAGTACGGCGACTACGTCTCCGGCCCGCGCGTCATTGACGAACACGTGCGCCAGACCATGCGCCAGATTCTGGCTGAAATTCAGGACGGCACCTTCGCCCGCAAGTGGCTGGAGGAGAACGCCAAAGGGCGGCCCTGGTTCAACCAGCGCCGCGAGGAAGAGCGCCGTCACCCCATCGAGGAAGTGGGCCGACGGCTGCGCCGCATGATGCCGTGGATCAACCCGAAGGAAGTCGAGTGAGAGCATGGAACGCGCCGAAAGACCTCGAACGCGGATTGTGGCCACCATTGGCCCAGCGTCTTGGACACACGCCACGTTGTGCGAGATGATTCGGGCTGGCATGGACATTGCCCGGCTCAACATGTCCCACGGTGACCACGCCACTCACCGCCGAATCGCGCAGGCAGTGCGCCAGGCGGCTGCCGAAGTTGGGCGGCCCGTGAGCCTGTTGTTCGACCTTCAGGGGGCCAAGCTGCGCGTCGGCGACGTGGGCGAGGGAATCACCCTCACGCCGGGAGACGAAGTGCGGCTGGTGGCCGGTGCCCGCGTTGCCGGCGGCGAACGGGAAATTCCCGTGCCAGGGGCAGTTCTGGAGTTGCACGCCGGCGACACCGTTCTTCTGGACGACGGCAAGCTCGAGTTGCGGGTGGAACGGGTGGAGCCGCCCCACTTCGTGATCTGCCAAGTGGTGGTGGGCGGCAGGCTGACGTCCGCCAAGGGCATCAACCTGCCCACCCGTGGTGCCCGCGCCACCTCCAACGGTGGCGGGTTGACGGCCAAGGATGAGCGCGACCTGCGCCTGGCCGTGGAACTGGAGGCCGAGTGGGTGGCCCTCTCCTACGTGCGCCACCCCAACGAAATCTTCGCCGCACGGGCCCTGGTGGCCGAACTGGCCTCTGGCCAGCGAGTTCCCAGGCTGATGGCCAAGATCGAGACACCCGAGGCCGTTCAGCACGTGGACGCCATTATCGCCGCCGCCGACGGCATCATGGTGGCGCGGGGCGACCTGGGGCTGGAGATGCCGCCCGAGGATGTGCCGCTCATCCAGAAGATGGTGATTCGGCGGTGCAACCGGGCCGGCAAGCCGGTGGTGACGGCCACCCAAATGTTGGAGAGCATGTGCGTCCAGCCCCGCCCCACCCGCGCCGAGGTGAGCGACGTGGTCAACGCCATTCTCGACGGCACCGACGCCGTCATGCTTTCCGGAGAGACGGCCACCGGCAGCTATCCGGTGGAGGCGGTGAAGACCATGCGCCGCATCATCGAGCGGGTGGAGGCCGAGGAGCGGGTGCCCGTCTTCACGGAGCGCGCCTCTCCCTGGCAGTCCTCCCGCCGCCTGGGAGAGTGGCTGGTGCGCCCTGCGTAGCAAACCTGACAGGCTTCGGAAGCCTGTCAGGTCCTTCCCACACCAAAAGGAAAGGGGGTGGTCCTCGTGTGCGAGGATGGGCTTAGTGGCCTTTGCCAAAGGGATGGAGTGCGGTTGGTGGTAGGGAAAAGTCAGACGAAAGCTCACGAGGAAAGGAGTTAGGAAAAATGGACAACGGAGACAGTGGGGTTGTGAACCTGTTTCCACCTCAGGACACGGTGTTGATTTTCGACACCACTTTGCGCGACGGCGAGCAGTCGCCAGGTGCCACGCTCTACAAGCACGAGAAGCTGGAAATCGCCAAGCAACTGGCTCGCTTGGGCGTGGACATCATCGAGGCCGGCTTTCCGGCCGCCTCACCGGGTGACCTGGAAGCCGTGGCCGAGATTGCCCGCACGGTGGGCACGCCCGACGGGCCGGTCATCGCCGGCCTGGCCCGCGCCAACCGGGACGACATCGCCAAGGCGTGGGAGGCCGTGCGCCACGCGGCCAAGCCGCGCATCCACACCTTCATCGCCACCAGCGACATCCACATGGAGCACAAGCTGCGCATGACGCGCGAGGAAGTGGTGCAAACCGTGCGCGAGATGGTGGCCTTCGCGCGGTCCTTCTGCGATGACGTGGAGTTCTCGCCAGAGGACGCTGGCCGCAGTGACCCGCGCTTCCTCTATGAAGTGCTGGCCGCCGCGCTGGAGTCGGGCGCTACCACACTCAACATCCCCGACACGGTGGGCTACACCACGCCGTGGGAGTTCGGCGAGCTCATCCGTCTCATCATCGAGAACACGCCCGGCCTGAAACCTAAAGTGGCCAGCGGTGAGGTCATCATCTCCGTCCACACCCACGACGACCTGGGCCTGGCCACGGCCAACGCGCTGGCCGGCGTGCGCAACGGCGCCCGCCAGGTGGAGTGCACCATCAACGGCATCGGTGAGCGGGCCGGCAACTGCTCGATGGAAGAGGTGGTCATGGCCCTCTACGTGCGCAAGCCTTTCTTCGGCCTGCGCACCAACATTGTCACCACAGAAATCCACCGCACCAGCGACATGGTGAGCCGCTTTACCGGCATTCCCGTGCCCCCCAACAAGGCCATCGTGGGGGCCAACGCCTTTGCCCACGAGGCCGGCATCCACCAGGACGGAATGCTCAAACACAAGCGCACGTATGAAATCATGGACGCCAAGCTGGTGGGCGTGCCGGAAAGCCGCCTGGTGCTGGGCAAGCACAGCGGCCGCCACGCGTTCCGCGTGCGGCTGGAGCAGCTCGGCTATCACCTGAGCAAGGAGCAATTGGACGAGGCCTTCCGCCGCTTCAAGGAACTGGCCGACAAGAAGAAGTACGTGGCCGACGCCGACATCGAGGCTATCGTGGGCGAGCAACTCTACCAGCCGGTGGAGACCTGGCACCTGGAGCAGGTGCAGGTCATCTGCGGCAACAAGAACATTCCCACGGCCACGGTGGTGTTGCGCCGCGCCGACGGGGAACTCTTCAGCGAGACGGGTACCGGCACGGGCCCGGTGGACGCCACCTACACGGCCATCCGCAAGATTGTGCAGGTGCCCAACCGCCTCATCGAGTACACGGTGCAAAGCGTCACCGAGGGCATTGACGCCGTGGGCGACGTGACGGTACGCATCGAGGGCGAGGTGGGCGACGAGCGAGTGAACCCGCAGACGGGCACCACTCACCGCATCTACTCGGGCCGTGGGGTGGACACCGACATCATCGTGGCCAGCGCCAAGGCCTACGTGCAGGCGCTCAACCGCCTCATCGCGGCCCAGGAGGAGAAGGTGGCCGCTGTGACCATTCCGGCTTGAACGGCGCAGGTTCCCTCTTCCTGCACCAAAAGTCTCGCGGTGCGGGTGGGCGACGGCCTCGCCCGCACCGCGCAATCTCTTCAGAGCGAGGTGAAAACACGATGGGTATGACATTGGCAGAGAAGATACTGGCCCACAAAGTCGGACGGGATCGAGTGCGCCCCGGCGAGTTGCTGGAGGTGCCTGTGGACTGGGTGTTGGCCCATGAAATCACGACGCCGGCTGCCATCAAGATGCTTGAGGCGCGCGACATGGACCGCGTCTGGAACCCGGAGCGTGTGGTGGCCGTCCCAGACCACACCGTGCCGGCCAAGGACATCGCCTCGGCCAAGCTGTACCAGCGCCTCAGGGAGTGGGTGCAGCGCCACGGCATCAAGCACTGGTACGAGGTGGGGCGGGGCGGCATTGCCCACACGGTCTTCGAGGCCAGCGGCCTGCCCGCCCCCGGCGAGGTGGTGGTCTCGGGCGACTCCCACACGCCCAACGCGGGCGCGCTGGGCACCTTCGCCACCGGCATCGGCTCCACCGACCTGGCCGGCGCCATCTACGCGGGCAAAATCTGGCTGCGCGTGCCCGAAACGCTGCGCATCGAGTTGAAGGGGCGCCTCAACCCCGGTGTCTACGCCAAGGACATTATCCTGGAGGTCATCCGGCGCATTGGCGACGACGGCGCCCGTGGCATGGCCATGGAGTGGGGCGGTGAGGGCATGGCTACTCTCTCGATGGAGGAGCGCTTCACCCTCACCAACATGGCCGTGGAGGCTGGCGGCATGACCGGCGTCATCGCGGCCGACGAGGTGACGCAAGCCTACCTGCGCGAGAAGGGCACGCCGGAGGAGCGCTGGCACTGCTTCCAGCCGGACCCGGACGCCGAGTACGCCCAGGTGGTGGAGGTGGACTTGAGCCAACTGGAGCCGGTGGTGGCCTTCCCCAACCGCCCTGGCAACGGCAAGCCCATCAGCGAGGCGGTTGGCATTCGCATTGACCAGGCGTACCTGGGCAGTTGCACCAACGGTCGCATCAGCGACTTGCGGGTGGCCGCCAACATCCTCAAGGGGCGCCAGGTGGCGCCGTGGGTGCGCATGATTATCGTGCCGGCCACGCAGGAGATTTACAAGCAGGCGCTCCGCGAGGGGCTGCTGGAAATCTTCGTGGAGGCCGGCGCCACGGTCTCTTACCCCTCGTGCGGGGCTTGTTTGGGCATGCACACTGGCGTGCTGGGTCCCAACGACGTCTGCATCTCGTCCACGAACCGGAACTTTACCGGCCGCATGGGCCATCCCACCGCCCAGATTTACCTGGCCAGCCCGGCGGTGGTGGCCGCCAGCGCCGTCACCGGCTACATCACCGACCCGCGAACCCTGGAATCTGCCACGGAGGAGGCCGCATGAAGATCAAAGGGCGCGTTCACGTTTACGCACGCGACCACATCAACACCGACGAAATCATCCCGGCCCGCTACCTGACGAGCGACGACCCGGCTTACCTGGGCCAGCACGTCATGGAAGACCTGGACCCGGACTTCCCTCGGAAGGTTCAGCCCGGCGACATCATTGTGGCGGGCAAGAACTTCGGCACGGGCAGCAGCCGCGAGCACGCCGTCTGGGCGCTCAAGGCCGCCGGCGTGGAAATGGTCATCGCCGAGAGCTTCGCCAACATCTTCTACCGCAACGCCATCAACAACGGCTTCCTCATCGTCGAGCTGCCCAACGCGCCCCAATATTTCGAGACGGGCGACGAGGTCGAGGTTGACCTGACGGCCGGCTGGCTCAAGAACCTGCGCACAGGAGAGGAGGCCACGTTTACCCCGCTGCCCGAGTTCGCCATCAAGGTGCGGGAGGCGGGCGGGTACCTCGAGTACTTGAAGGCGAGCGAACAACAGTGAGCGGCGTACAACAAGCAAGGAGGCAATCATGACGGTCAAACTGCAAGTCCCCAAGCAGGACGTAAAAGTGCAGAGCAACGGAAAGGGCAACGGAAACGGGAATTCCGTCTCCTCGTCCGTGCCCCGCGAACAGGAGTACGCCTGCCGGATGATTCAGGAGTACTATCGCTAGTCGTCGGCTTCGCGGGGGGCAAGGTCACTGAGGGACGACGAGCTTTTCAAGCCCGTCGCGCTTTTTAGCCTGCCCATTTCCTGTCAGGGAGAGAAGTCATGGACGCCGAACTTGATGGCCTTTTGTTCGACCTGGACGGTGTACTCGTCACGGGCGGCGAGCCCCTGCCGGGCGTCGTCGAAATGCTGCGGGGGTTGCTCGACGCCCGTTTTCCCTTCCGCATCCTCAGCAACACTACGCTGGTACCCCGTCGCCTCATCGTGGAGCGCTTTCGGGCTTATGGTGTGCCCCTGACTGTCGAAATGATTCTGACACCTCCCGCGGCTGCTGCCCGGTGGCTCCGCCAGCAGGGCGCGCGGGCCGTGGCCCTCTTCGTGGCGCCCCCCACCCGCGAGGAGTTCGAGGGCCTGCCTCTTCTGGAGGAGGAAGCCGAAGAGGGCGCCGACTACGTGGTGGTGGGCGACATGGGCGACGGCTGGAATGCCCGCACCCTGAACCGCGCCTTCCGGCTCCTGATGAACGGGGCGCGGCTGGTGGCGCTGGGCATGGGCCGCTACTGGAAGGCACCCGACGGCCTGCGCCTCGACACGGGCGCTTACGCCACAGCCTTGGCCTACGCCAGCGGCCAGGAGCCGATTGTCATCGGCAAGCCAGCCCCCGAATTCTTCAAGCTGGCCCTCGACGCCTTGGGCCTCCCGCCGGAGCGTGTCGCCATGGTGGGCGACGACGTCATCAGCGATGTGGGTGCGGCTCAGAAAGTGGGCATGAAGGGCATCCTGGTGCAAACGGGCAAGTTCCGCCCCGAGGACCTGCACCGGGGCGTCAAGCCAGACCTGGTGCTGCCAGATGTAACGCACGTTCCAGTGATCAGTGGCCAGTAACCAGTAATCAGTGATCAGTGGTCAGTAATCAGTGAACAGTAATCAGTACCCACTTCACTGATCACTGGTTACTGACTACTGATCACCGAAACGGAGGTGACCGTGGAAGCCACAATCATCGTGCTGGGAGGTGACGGCATTGGCCCGGAGGTAACCCGAGAGGCTGTGCGGGTTTTGCAAGCCGTGGCCGACACTTTCGGCCACACGTTTCGCTTCGAGGAGCATTTGATTGGAGGTTGTTCCATTGACGCGTATGGTACCGCGCTTACGGACGAGACTTTGAACGCCTGCCGCCGGGCCGACGCGGTGCTGCTGGGCGCCGTGGGCGGCCCCAAGTGGGACGATCCCACCGCCCCTGTGCGCCCCGAGCAAGGGTTGCTGCGGCTGCGCAAGGAACTGCACCTCTTCGCCAACCTGCGGCCTGTGAAATTGTACCCCGAGCTGGTGGACGCTTCGCCCCTCAAGCCGCACATCGTTGCCGGCGTGGACTTGTTGGTGGTGCGGGAGTTGACGGGTGGCATCTACTTCGGCCCGCGCCAGGAGCCCACGGACGGCACCGCCTACGACACCATGCGCTACACCGAGCCGGAGATCGCCCGCGTGGTGCGACTGGCCGGTCAAATCGCGCGCGAACGCCGCCGCAAGGTCACCAGCGTGGACAAGGCCAACGTGCTGGCCTCCTCCCGCCTCTGGCGCCAGGTGACCAGCCGCATCATGGCCGAGGAGTTCCCCGACGTGCACCTCGAACACATGTTGGTGGACGCGGCCGCCATGCACCTGCTGCGCCGCCCGGCCGACTTCGACGTGATTGTGACCGGCAACATGTTCGGCGACATCCTCACGGACGAGGCCGCCATGCTGGCCGGCTCCCTGGGCATGTTGCCCAGCGCCTCCCTGGGCGAACGTGGGCCGGGGTTGTACGAACCGGTTCACGGCTCGGCACCTGACATCGCCGGCAAAGGCATCGCCAACCCCGTTGGCGCCATCCTGAGCGCCGCGCTCCTGCTGCGCCACTCCCTGAAGCTGGAACGCGAGGCGCAAAGCGTCGAGGAAGCCGTGCGCCGAGCCCTTGCCGAGGGGCTGCGCACGGCCGACATCGCGCGCCCCGACGAAAAAGCTGTCTCGACGGAGGTGTTGGGGACCCGGGTCGCCGACCTGGTCCCCAGTTCAATTACGGGCGATCCCGTAGCGTGAGCGCGGCCCAAAGCCCTTCAGGGGCGACGCGCTTCGCAAAGTCAAAGTGCGTTGCCCTTTGAGTCCCCACGAGTTTCAAGGAGGAGCAGAAATGACGACGGTCGAACTGTACGACACCACGTTGCGAGATGGTACCCAGCGAGAGGGCATCTCCCTTTCGGTGAACGACAAGCTGCGCATCACCCAGTTGCTGGACGACCTGGGGGTCCACTACGTGGAGGGCGGTTGGCCCGGTTCCAATCCCAAGGACGCGGAGTACTTCCGGCGGGTCAGGGACTTGGACTTGAAGCACACCCTCGTGTGCGCCTTCAGCTACACGGGGCGCGCCGACTTAGCCGTGGAGGAGGACCCCAGCGTGCAAGCCCTGTTGGACGCTGGCACGGAGGTTGTGACCATCGTGGGCAAGACGTGGACGCTCCACGTGCGCGAGGTCTTGCGCGTCTCCCTGGAGGAGAACCTGCGCATGATCGAGGAAACGGTGCGCTACCTGCGCGCTCAGGGGCGGCGCGTGATTTACGACGCCGAACACTTCTTCGACGGCTACCGCGCGGATTCCGCCTACGCCTTGGAAACGCTGGAAGCCGCTATCCGGGGCGGCGCGGAGACGGTGGTGCTCTGCGACACCAACGGCGGCTCCATGCCCTGGGACGTGGAGGAAATCACGCGGGCCGTCGTGGCGCGGGTGCCCGTGCGGGTGGGTATCCACACCCACAACGACGCCGAAATGGGGGTCGCCAACGCCTTGGCCGCCGTGCGGGCGGGTGCTACCCACGTGCAGGGCACCATCAACGGCTACGGTGAGCGCGTGGGCAACTGCAACCTGATCTCCACCATTGCCAACCTCAAGCTCAAGATGGGCATCGAGTGCGTGACGGACGAGCAGTTGCGCAAGCTCACCGAAATCTCCCGCGTGGTGGCCGAGCTCTGCAACCTGCCCCACGACACCCACCAGCCCTACGTGGGCGTGAGCGCCTTTGCCCACAAAGCCGGGCTCCACGCCGACGCCACCGTCAAGTACCGCCACAGTTACCAGCACATTGACCCCGAGCTGGTGGGCAACCGCACCCGCGTGGTGGTCTCGGAGCTCTCGGGCAAGGGGAACATCCTCTACAAGGTCCAGGAACTGGGATTCGAGGAGTCCTTGAGCAAGGAAGAGGCCCGCGAAGTGGCCCGACACATCAAGGAGTTAGAGGCTCAGGGCTTTTCCTTCGAGGCGGCCGAAGCCTCAGCCGCTCTCATCATCCGGCGCAGTCGAGCCGGATACCGTCCGCCCTTCGAGTTGATTGATTTCACAGTCATCGTGGAGCACCGCGACGGGCGAGGCGTGCTGGCCGAGGCCATGGTCAAAGTGCGCGTGAACGGTGAAATGGTCCACACGGCTGCCGAGGGCAACGGGCCGGTCAACGCCTTGGACGCGGCGCTGCGCAAGGCGCTGCTCCCCTACTATCCGACACTTGCCGACTTTTGCTTAACGGACTATAAAGTACGTATCCTCGACGGCACCAGTGGCACGGGCGCCACCACCCGCGTGTTGATTGACACGCGCTGTGGTCACGAAGTCTGGACGACTGTGGGATGTTCGACCAATATTATCGAGGCCTCGTGGCAGGCGCTCGTGGACAGCATCGAGTACGGACTCTGGCGGCTGGGCGTGCTGGACGGCCAGCCACCCCCCGAGAGAACGCTCGCCGTCCACACGTCCACTTCGCCGTCCACCGACCAAGTGCCGACGGGGTAAAACAGCCTGGCAACGGTGCCAGGTTGTGGGGGCTTTGTCGTTGCGTGAGCTGCTGTCTCCCCAAGGGGACAGTGCCGGCTCAGTTGCCCAGCAAAACTTCATAAACAACCACGGAGGGTATTATGGCGACGAAAGCTGATTATATCTGGATGGACGGCCAATTGGTTCCGTGGGACCAGGCCACTGTTCACGTCATGGCGCACGCGCTGCACTACGGCTCCAGCGTCTTTGAGGGCATTCGAGCCTACCCAACGCCCCGTGGCCCGGCCGTGTTGGCGCTTCAAGACCACACCCGCCGCCTGTTTAACTCCTGCAAACTCTGTCGCATGGAAATTCCGTACACGGAGGAAGAAATCAACCAGGCCATTTTGGAGACGCTGCGGGCCAACCGGCAACCTTCGGCGTACATTCGTCCGCTTATCTTCCGGGGTGCCGAGCGCTTGGGGGTTGACCCGCGTGGCTGTCCGGTTCACGTGGTCATCATCACCATCGAGTGGGGCCGTTACTTGGGAGCTGAAGCTATCGAAAACGGGGTGGACGTGATGGTCAGCTCGTGGCGCCGCATGGCCCCCGACACGTTCCCCGCCATGGCCAAAATCGGCGGCCAGTACGTCAACTCGCAACTCATCACCATGGAAGCCCACGACTTGGGCTTTGCCGAGGGCATTGCGTTGGACATCCACGGCTACGTGAGCGAGGGCAGCGGCGAAAACATCTTCCTCGTGATGGACGGGGTGATTTACACGCCGCCGGTGGCCAATTCCATCCTGCTCGGCATCACGCGCAAGTTGGTCATGCAGTTGATCGAGGATCACGGCTACCCGCTGCGCGAGCAGCCCATCGCCCGCGAGATGCTCTACATCGCTGACGAAATCTTCATGACCGGCACGGCTGCTGAGATTACGCCCGTTCGCTCGGTGGACGGGCAGAAGGTGGGCAGCGGCACCCGTGGACCCATCACCAAAGCCCTGCAGGAGGACTTCTTCGCCATCGTGGAGGGCCGGGCCGAAGACCGCCACGGCTGGCTCACCTACGTGTACGAGGAAGAGAAGACGGGAAGCTGAACCAGACCTGACAGGTTTTGGAGACCTGTCGGTCTACCACTCGACCACAGCGAATTTTGGGTAAAACGCCGACAGAGAAAATTCCATATCACACCGAAAAAGCCTAACGATATTTCTTCCAATGGCCCGCGAAGTGCGCCATTGGAAGAAATATTCCCTTTTTACTACTCTTTCCAAAAGTTGAGGAGGGGAACATGCGCGGAAACGGAGCAGACGGTCGTCGAATGCGCTCGGACATCATCAAACGCGGCTTCGAGCGGGCCCCCCACCGGGCCTTGCTCAAGGCCACAGGGGTGCGCGACGAAGACTTCGACAAGCCCTTCATCGCCATTGCCAACTCCTACGTGGACATCGTTCCCGGCCACGTCCACCTGAAGGAGTTCGGCGAGGTCGTGCGCGAGGCGGTGCGCGAGGCCGGTGGGGTGCCCTTCATGTTCAACACCATCGGCGTGGACGACGGCATTGCCATGGGCCACGAAGGGATGAAATACTCCCTGCCCAGCCGCGAGTTGATTGCCGATGCCGTGGAGACAATGGTGGCTGCCCACCAGTTCGACGCCCTCATCTGCATTCCCAACTGTGACAAGATCGTGCCCGGCATGTTGATGGCCGCCGTGCGGCTCGACATCCCCACCATCTTCATCAGCGGGGGACCAATGGCCGCCGGCAAAACGCCCGACGGCCAGGTGATTGACCTGATTTCCGTCTTCGAGGGTGTGGGCGCCTACAAGTCCGGGCGCATCACCGAGCAGCAGTTGAAAGTGCTGGAAGACTACGCCTGCCCCACGTGTGGCTCCTGTTCCGGCATGTTCACGGCCAACTCCATGAACTGTCTCTGCGAGGCGCTGGGGTTGGCGCTGCCGGGCAACGGCACCATCCTCGCTGTGGACCCCCGGCGCGAGGAGTTGGCCCGCCAGGCCGCCTTCCAGATCATGAAACTCATCGAGTGGAACCTCACGCCGCGCAAGATAGTCACGCCGGAGGCCATTGACAACGCCTTTGCCCTGGACATGGCCATGGGGGGCAGCACCAACACCGTGCTCCACACCATCGCCATCGCCCACGAGGCCGGCATCGAATATCCGTTGGAGCGCCTCAACGAGGTCGCCGATCGCACGCCCTGTATTTGCAAGGTGGCTCCCTCCAGCCACTACCACATCGAGGACGTGGACCGTGCCGGTGGCATCTCGGCCATTCTCAACGAACTGGCCAAGCGACCGGGCATTCTTCACCTGGACCAGATGACCGTGACCGGCAAGACGCTGGGCGAGAACGTGTTGGGCTGCGAGAGCCGAGATTGGGAAGTCATCCGTCCCATTGACGACCCGTACAGCGAAACGGGCGGACTGGCTGTGCTCTTCGGCAACCTGGCGCCGGAGGGAGCCATCGTCAAGACGGCCGGCGTGCTGCCCGAGATGATGGTCCACCGTGGGCCGGCCGTGGTCTTCGACAGCCACGACGAGGCCAACGCCGGCATTCTCAACGGGCGGGTCAAGCCGGGCGATGTGGTGGTCATTCGCTACGAAGGGCCGCGCGGCGGCCCTGGAATGCAAGAGATGCTGGCGCCGACCAGCAACATCATGGGCATGGGCTTGGGCGACAGCGTGGCCCTCATCACCGACGGGCGTTTCAGCGGCGGCACACGCGGCGCCTGCATCGGCCACGTCTCGCCGGAGGCAGCGGCCGGAGGCCCCATCGCGCTGGTGCGGGACGGCGACATCATTTCCATTGACATCCCCAACCGTCGCCTGGAACTGGAAGTGAGCGAGGAGGAACTGGCGCGCCGACGGGCGGAATGGACGCCGCCCCCCATCCGCACGAGGAGCAAGTGGCTGCGCCGCTACGCCAGCCTGGTGACGAGCGGTAGCAAGGGAGCCGTGCTGCGGGATGGGTGTACGTAACTCGCACGCGAGCTGTGCGGCACAGGAGAAAAAGAATTGCCCGGAGGGATAGACTTCTCCGGGCAGTTCTGCACCCTGGAACAGATGAACCAAGGAGGCGCTTTCGGGGTATTCATTAACAGGAGTTACGCGGTTACTTTGGACAAAGGTTTGGCCCAGCCGTATTTCGGGGGTGCAGGGGGTGGAACCCCCTGCCGGGGGGCGTGGGGGGTGTCCCCCCAGCTTCCTCTCCCCCAAATGCAACCTTGCACCGCCACTGCGTACGTCCTGTCATTAAGGAAAAAGCGTGACGTTCGGCACGTGCGGAGGCAAATACCACAATGTCCGACCACCACGCCGATAACGATTTATGTCGCCTTATACAAGAGGCGTTTGAGGGAATAGAGCCTTCACAGCGCGTTTACCGCGCACTGCGAGCACGGCTCTCTCCATCTCCGCGCCCACGGCGAGTTCCCTTGTTCCACTACGAAGCCAGCCGCATCGTCTCGGTGGCGGCCGTGATGCTTTTGGTAAGCCTCTTCCTTGTTTTCGCTCCCCGACAACGCTCCCAAATGGCACCTCAGACCGCCTCTTCCCCTGTACCTGTGGCATTGACGCCTGATAGAGAGGCTGAACCGCTGGGCGCGTGGTCACAATTCCATTTCATGGCTGAGTTGCGCTAGTGAAGCTCTATTGGGGGCTCTACGCCCGCCTGCCGCTAGAGATTTGAGTGCTTCGTCGCGCCACATGGAAGCGTCAACGACACAAAGAGGAGGACGTAAAGAGTTGTTGTTTGACGGAATTGACGGCTCGCCGTATAATTTTCCCACAAGCGGGAGTAGCTCAGTGGTAGAGCATCTGCCTTCCAAGCAGAGGGTCGCGGGTTCGAATCCCGTCTCCCGCTCCTGGTGTGGCCTTCGGACTATTCACCACGCCCAGCAAAAGGCCTGGCCATTCTGGCTAGGCCCTTTTTGTTTTTGTGATAATGGAGTAGTCTCCCTCAATCGTGTGGGGGCACAAAAACCGGAGGGCAGGGGGCAGAGCTCCCTGCCGAGGGGCACGGCGGTGTCCCCCGGCCATTCTCCTCCCACCCTCGACGGCAAATGAAGGTCCGCCAAAAATCGCCCGCGCAAATTCTTGACACCTGTCCGCTTTTGTCGTATACTGGTTCCAAAGCGTTTTGGAAACCCTCGTCTGGTGAGGGGCAGGCGGTGTCTGGCTACCGTCTACTTC
>WFWG01000282.1 GCA_015491235.1 Ardenticatenaceae bacterium | reverse complement strand
TGGTGACGGTGCTGGTGATGTTGTACATGGCGCCGCCGTAGTCAGCAGTATTGGAAGTAAAGGATGTGGCACCAGGCGTGAGACCAACGATGGTGGGGCTGCTGATCTCGTTGTAGATAGCACCACCGTCGGTGGCTGAGTTGTTCGAGAAGGTGACGTTGGTCAGCAATGGGCTGTTTTTGAAATTGTACATTCCACCACCGGCGGTGGCGGTATTCTCATCGAAGATCACATTCGTCAGTGTGACGCTACTGGAGTCAATAAGCATCCCACCACCGTAGGTGGCTGAGTTGTTGGAGAAGGTGACATCGAAGAGCGTGACAGCCGCGTTGCGCCAGGCAGTCAAGCCACCGCCCGAGCTGCCTGCCTCATTGCCGATGAAAACGACGTTGGTGAGCGATGCAGTAGCACCGAAGTCGTTTTCCATTCCGCCGCTGTTGCCGGCAGCATAGTTGTTGAGGAAGGTAACGTTGTTCAAGGTGGGACTACTGTTGTTGAGGTTTCCCATCCCACCGCCGTAGAGAGCAAAATTCCCAGAGAACGTTAGGTTGGCAAGTGTGGGGCTGCCGTTATCGTTGAGTATGCCACCACCTTTTTCTTCGATGCCACTCGCATTGGCTTGTCCAGCCGTAATAATGAAACCGTCCAGTACGGCGGTGCTATCCGTGCCATTGCCGGTGACGACGTGGTAGGCGTTGTTGCCAACGATGTTCGCCGTATCGGTCACCACGCCGTTGGCATCGGTCGTGTCGTTCTGGTCGATATCGCCGCTGAGCACGGTAATGTTGACCACCGGATTACGCTGACTACGTAGTGTCTCTGTGGCAGCGAAACCGCCGTAAATCGCCACGCCGCTATTGAGTTGGAAGGTGCTGGCGCGGTCGTTGTCTATCTGACCGGCGCCTTCGTCCGGGTAGTAGACGCCCCTCGCTACCCAGATTTCGGTGCAGTTGAAGTCGGCCAGAGCGTCCTGCACGGTGGTGTAGGCGTCGGCCCAGCTGTTGCCAGTGGCTGCGCCGGTGGCATTTTTGTTCACGTAGCAAATGGGGCCTGTCGCCGCACGCACTGGTTGCGATGGCAAAAAGAGCAGGCTGGTCAGTGTCAGCAGGAACATCGACGAAATCGTCCCAAAGACGAAGAACGCGCGTTTCATAACGGCTCATGCCTCCTTTCGATTTTGTGATGGTTTGATGGCGCTCAATGGGTATTCATAGGCAAAAAAAATGATGCAAGCATGATGCCTCCTTTTTCGTTTGGTTTTGCCTCGTACACCTTGGCCCATCCTGCACATGACACGCAATGCCAGAGATGAGTTGCAGGAAATGAGCTGATATGGCATCATTGTACTACACAGGGCGTTACAAAAGCGTCACAAAAGGCGACGAAAACGAACATTTTTCCAAGAAGTGGAGCAAGAAGATGCTGTATGCAACCTTCTTTGGACATTTGCATCTTCAGTGGCATGACGAGCCGATACCGTTGCCCACCAAAAGCACAGCCGCCTTGCTCGCCTATCTTTTGCTGGAACGAGAGAGCCCTCAACCACGCGAATATCTGGCGGCGCTACTTTGGCCTGATACGCCCGAGGAGAAAGGGCGGCGCAATTTGCGACAGACACTTTTGCGGCTGCGTAAGGCGTTGCCGGAATCATGGGATGGGTATGAACCCCTCTTGGTGACACCTACCACGTTGCAGTGGAATCCCAATTATCCGGTGGACGCTGACATTTTCCGCTTCGATGCTATCATGCGCGACCTCGAATCTGTGTTGCCGACCATCACAGCGCCAACAACGTACCATGCCTTGTGCTTGTTGAAGCAATTGAGTGACCTTTATACCGGAGACCTTTTGCAAGACCTGACGCTGTTCAACGATTTGTACAGCGAATGGCTCCTCCCCTGGCGCCAGCGATATCAGCGGCAGATTCTCGCTGTATTGACGCGTCTGGCTGCCTATGAGGCAGATGTGGGGCGTGTTCATCGCATGGAAGCATTGGCGCGTCGCCAGTTGACCATCGATCCAGAGTATGAGGTGGCACATCGTCAGTTGATGCAGGCATTACTCGCACAGGATGAGGCACGAGCCGTAGTCAAGCATTATCAGACGGCGTTTGGTGAAGGGGGAACGGTACCCACGCCTCCCTCCGCCACCTTACAACGTCTGCATGACCAGGCGCTGGCCCTCCTTGCAAACGAAGAGAGTGTTCTACAACCTGTTCCCCACAACATCCCACCAGACATGACCCCTTTTTACGGACGTGACGAGGAGAAAGAAGACATCTTGATGCGCCTTGCGACCTCCGACCAGCGGCTCATCACGATAACGGGTGTCGGTGGGATCGGGAAAACACGCCTGGCAATAGCGGTTGCACGCCATTTTGCGTCTGCATTGACGGCTATCGAGCCACGGTTTCCCGGTGGGGTCTGGTTTGTTTCATTGGTGGATGTGACCAGCGCCGATGATGACAGCGTTGCCAGTGCCATTTTACAAGCAACCGACCTTCAATCGAACAACGAAGCCTCCTCGTTTGATGCGCTGGTCGCGCAGTTGCAACGCGCCCCAACGTTGTTGGTGCTCGACAACCTGGAGCACCTCGCAGGAATTCGCCACATCATTGCCAGACTTTTGGATGCTGTGCCCAACCTGAAGATCCTGGCAACCTCGCGCCGTTCACTGGGGTTGCACGTTGAAATTGTGCGTCCGCTCGAAGGGCTCCCCGTGCCGCAGACGCCCCATGAAAGGACGCCGAGTGAAACATTGTTCCTTGAGCGTTTTCAACGGGTGGGTGGTATGGCAGAAGCGACTTTGGAAACCCGAACGTTGATTGGGCATATCTGTCGCACCCTGGAAGGGTGGCCGCTGGCGCTGGAGCTCGCTGCTGGTTGGGGAAACCGCTTGTCGTTGCGTGAGATTGTTTCCAAAGTCGTTCAGAACATTGAAGCATTACAGACGATGCACCCCGATGTGCCCGCCCGACAGCGCAGTATCGAAGCTGTGTTGGACGGTTCGTATGCGTTGCTCACGCCGGACCAACAGCGTATTTTGCAAGGATTTACCATTTTTCAGGGCGGGGCGACCGCGCAGGCGCTCGAAAAGGTTCTCGGAGCACGCCTGGAAGACTTGACGATGTTGGTCGATCGGGCGTTGCTGAACGTTCGAGCAGGGCGTTATACCATTCACGAATTGATTCGCCAGTTTGCCGCCCGGCATTTGGAGCAGGGGGAATGGCAAGAAGCCATTGAGGAGGCACATGCAACGTATTACCTCAGATGGTTGGTTGCACAACGCGATGCATTGTTTGGAGCACACCCAGTGCCTGTCGTGAATCGTATACGGCTCGAGCGGCACAATATCGAACGCGCCTGGCGCTGGGCGGTAGTCCATGGAAACGAAGACCTTCTGGCGGAAACATTGCCGGTGTTGGCGCGGTTCTATCGGCTCGCTGGTCTGATCCGGGACGGAGAAGCCTTGTTCAAGCAAACAGCCAATCAGGTTGAACAGCACTCTGTGGACGATGATATTCATCTGGAATGGGCATATTTTTGTGTGCGGTTGGGGAAATACGAACAGGCCGTCGAGATTTTAGATCGCTTGAAAGATGCCCCCTTGACAAAGCACCAACGGGCGAAATGGGCGTTGCTGAAAGGGAAAATCTACATGTATCAGGAGCCGGTGTTTTCAAAGTGCCGCTCATTTTACGAAGAGGCATTGCGGCTGGCAGAGGAGGTGGGCGATCAAGAAATAATGCTTGCGAGTTTGATTGATAGTGAGATATTGAGGAACTATGATGGGCGCTTTATGGCACAAATCACCGAACTGGCAGACTCTGTGAATGATGCGTATTTGAAAAGAGATGTACTCGTATTTTTGGGCGCTGTGAGTATTCATAACCGATGTTATGAAGAAGCTATCAGATATTGGCGCAAAGCGCTACGTATCGTAATTGATTTAGAAGATGAATACGCAGAAATATGTTTGCATAACAACCTTGGTGATGCATTGCGCGAATACGGCGACATGACCGCCGCGGAGCATGCGTTTCGGCAGGCGTTTCAGAAGGCCGAAAAACACCATTTCATGGCCGTGCAACCCAGCATCCTCGAAGGCTGGGCGCGATTGCTTGTGGTGCAGGGAAAGTATCATCGGGCGATTCAATTGGCAGAGCGCTCGATTGCTCTCTCTGAGGCGATTGGCGAGCAACAGGCGTTGTTGATTACCAGAACCACGCTCGGGCATGCCTACGCAGGATTGCGCCGGTGGAAAGCGGCGCAAGCAGCCTATCAACACGTCGTCGAGCATGTGCAGGATTTTCCACAGGTGGCGCTGGAAGCGATAGCCGGACTGGCCTTCGTGTTCTGGCAGCAGGGAGACCTCGCAGCGGCACGTCACGAAGTTGATCGTTTTCTCAATCTGGAGAAAGAAGTTAATTTAGCCGGCATTTTCAGCCCCAGATTCAATTATGAGCGGATTGCTTTTGTCTTGCGCGCCTTAGGGCGTGGCGAGGAAGCGCTACGTTTTGATGACAAGGGGGCGGATTTTCGGGATATAGCATAAGTGTGGTTCTTTTGTTGCTCTCCCCTCTCTGTGATACAATGCGCATACCATGCGCGTTCGTCAGCGGGTTTTCCAGGGTTTTGTGCTGGTGCTGAGCGCGCTCCTGCTCGTGGGGCGCGCTTTTGAGCGTCGTCCCCGCTGGATGTTGGTGTTGTCCCTTGTCGGCTTGCTCGTTGTGGTCGTGTTGTGGGGTTCCGCTCAAGAGCCTGTGCCTGATGCCCCTCCACCAACTGGCTTGCACTCGTCCCTGGTGCAGATGCTACTGGCGACGCCCTTGGCAACGCGCCCCCCTCCGACCCCCACGCCCGTGCCCGACTTCGTCGGGGACGCCTGCCAGATTGACGTCCAGGCGCGGGCCATGCGCGCGGGAACGCTGGACGGCGTGCCGAAGCTGCCCCTTTACGTCTGCTATGACCTTTTCGTCGCCCTGGAGCCAGGGGCGAACGCTTACAGTGGCACGGCTACGCTCACGGTGTTCAACAATACCAACGAGCCGCTTCTCGACTTGCTGTTGCGCACCTATCCCAACGCCCAGACCCTCTACGGCGGCAGCCTGCAAATTACGGCGGCCCAGGTGAACACGTTGCCGGTTGTGTGGGAAGAAGACCCCTCCGATCCAACAATTGTGCGCTTCCCCCTGCCCAAGGCGCTCCCGCCTCACGGAGCGCTTCGCCTCAACCTGGCGTTCGAGGGACGTGTGCCGCAGGACTTTGGTTCTCCGACGGCTTATGGGACGTTCAACGTGGTATCTGGTCAAGACACCTTTGTGCTGGCTTCCTGGTATCCCCGCCTGGCCCCCTGGCGCCACGGGGCCTGGCTCCTGCCGCCGGTGCCTCTCACGGGCGACGCCTTGGACGGCGATGTGGCCCTCTACACGGTGCGCGTTCGCCTCCCCCCAGGCTGGCGGGTGGCCGCGACCGGTTTCTGGCTGGGAGTACAGGATGAGCCGGCGGGCACGGTTCACCACTTCGTCAGCGGGCCGGCGCGCCATTTCATGCTGGTGGCCGGTAGCGGGCTGGTGGACCACACGGCCGAGGGAAACGGCGTCCGGCTGGTTCACTGGAGCGGAGCAGCCCTGCAGGCGGCCGGGACATCAGTGTTGGAAACGGCCCGCCAAGCACTGGCCTTCTTCGAGGAGCGCTTCGGGCCATACCCGTACACGGAGTTGGACGTGGTCGCCGTGCCCCTCCAGCGGGTCATCGGCATGGAGTTTCCCGGTCTCTTTCTGCTGGACGCCGAGCTTTACGGCCGCCCCTCCCTCCTGAATTTGGGCGTCGTCCACGAGATCGCCCACCAGTGGTGGTACGGTGTGGTGGGCAGCCACAGCGTGGCCGCCCCTTGGCAGGACGAAGCTCTGGCCGAGTACAGCGCGGTCTGGTTCTTCGAGCATCACAGCCCTTCGCTGGCAACCGCCCTGCTGGCGGGCTACCGCCAGCGCGTGGCCGCCGCGCAAGCGTCGGGCCGCCTTCAAGCATTGGGCGCACCGGCCACGTTGTTTGGCACCGACCAGGAGGCCTACTGGATTACGGTGTACGACGGGGGTGTGCTCTTCTTCGGCGCGGTGCGCGCCCGCATCGGCGACGAGGCATTCGAGACCGCCTTACAACACTATTACCGCCAGAACGCCTTTGGGCTCGCTGAACCCGAGGCGCTGCTGGACACCTTTGAGGAGGCCTGTTCATGTCAACTGGACGACCTTTACGCCCGGTGGGGCGTCAAGAGAGGGGAGCCGTGAGCCAGGAACACGCGCGCGGAATCCGGCGTGGGCGCTCGCCGCTCCACGTGCTCGTCGGGCTGGGCGTGTTGGTGCTGTTGGCTTTGGGGGGACTGGCCTGCCGTTCCCCGCTGATTCCCCTTCCCACCGGGAAGGTGGCTTCCCCAACGGTGGAGCCAGTTCCGTCGCCCTCAGCCGTGCCCACGGTTCCACCCTCCCCGCGCTCGCAGAACGACGTGCTGGCCGCCTGTCCGCCCGCCGAACAGGCCCAGGCCATGCGCTCCGATTACCTGCCAGCGTGGGAGACGTTGCCCCTTTGGGCGTGTTATGACCTCGACCTGGAGTTACAGGAGGAGGGAAGGGCCTACGCGGGCCGGGCGCGCATAACCGTCTTGAACCGCACCGGCAGCCCCTTGGACGAGCTCGTCCTTCGCCTCTATCCCAACGCGCCGGTCATCTACGGCGGAAAGGTGTCCCTGGAGGCCGTCACGGTGGACGGCCAGCCGGTGGAACCGGAAATTTTCCTGTCCGACGGGACGGCTGTTCGCCTGCCGTTGTCAGAACCGTTGCTGCCGGACGCTTCGGCGCGCGTGGTGGCCCGCTTCCGCGGCCAGGTGCCGACAGACTTTGGCTCCGACGAGGTGTACGGCATCTTCAACCGCACCAGCGATGGGCCAGTGGTGACGCTGGCCAACTGGTACCCCCTGCTGGCCGCCTGGGCGGACGGGAAGTGGTACGCGGAGCCGGTCATTGGCGAGGGGGACGCCGTGGTGAGCGAGGTGGGCCTCTACCGCGTGCGCGTGGCTGTGCCGGCCGGGTGGTCGCTGGTGGCGACCGGCTCAATCGTGGAGCAACGCCAGGCCGACGGTTACACGTTCTACGAGATGGTGAGCGGGCCGGTGCGCGAGTTCACCGTCGTGGCCAGCCCGGCCTACACGCCCCGCGAGGAGAGAGTGGGCGGCGTGCGGCTGGTCCACTGGGGCCTTGAAGCGGGGGAAACCGCCTGGGACGAAGCGTTGGACGTGGCGCGGGGGAGCGTATCCGTCTTCGAGGAGCGTTTCGGCCCCTACCCCTATGCCGAACTGGAGGTGGCGGCCATCCCGATGCGCAACGCGGCTGGCGTGGAGTATCCCGGCTTAGCCCTCATCGGCGCTGAACTCTACACGTCGGACCGGGGGCGTTCCTTTTTGCCCGTGGCCGTGGCACACGAGGTGGCCCACCAGTGGTGGTACGGCGTGGTGGGCAACGACGTCATCCGGGCCCCCTGGCAGGACGAGGCGCTGACCACCTACAGTTCACTCCTGTACTTCGAGGCCGAGCGCCCTGCCACTTTCGCCCGTTTGATAAAGGCCTACGAGCGGGAGGTGGAGAAGTTCGAGGAAGAAGCCAACATTTCGACGGCTATCGCTCAGCCGCTCAGGGCCTTCAAGGGCCGGAGCGAAGCCTACGGAATCGTGGTCTACTTGAAAGGTGCCCTCTTTTTCCACGAGTTGCGCCAGCGCTTGGGCGACGACCTTTTCTTCCAGGCTCTTCGCGCGTACTACGCTCGCTACCAGTACCGGATTGCCCCTGCAGAAGCCCTTTTGGACATTTTCGAGGAAGCGTGTGGGTGCTCGTTGGACGAAGTGTACCGGGAGTGGGGGGTGAAGTGAGCGGGGCGAGAGGTGCGA
Organism: Ardenticatenaceae bacterium; assembly: GCA_015491235.1. Taxonomy (GTDB): domain Bacteria; phylum Chloroflexota; class Anaerolineae; order Ardenticatenales; family Ardenticatenaceae; genus WFWG01. Next base: position 1,377 of record WFWG01000282.1, on the reverse strand, counting down.
CGCACCTCCCGAGGTGCGTCGCACCTTAACGCCTCTTCCCGAATTCCAGAGCGGTGCCAAGACACCGCGCGCCAAAATTTCTTCAACCCGTGAAATCTGGCCCGTGCTTGCACCAAACGTTTGTTTGGTGTATACTGTAAACACCACATCGCCACAATCGCACGCACCTTACACGCAAGCGATACGCTTCCCCGCACGTGATGTCCGACCGTTTGTAAAGGCATAATCCAAAGGAGGATTGTTCATGGAAAAGCCCTGGCTGAAGTTCTACGACCCAGGCGTGCCCGAATCTCTGGAGTACCCCGACCACACCCTGGATGCCTTCCTGACGATTTCAGCCCAACAGTTTCCCGACAACGCGGCTATCATCTTTTTCGACCGCAAGATGACATATCGTGAACTGGAAGAGGCCGTCAACCGCTTTGCCGCGGCGCTCCAGGCGCTGGGGTTGCAGAAGGGAGACAAGGTAGCCGTCCACATGCCCAACTGCCCCCAGTTCGTGATTGCCTTCTACGGCACGTTGCGGGCGGGCGGCGTGGTGGTGCCCACGAACCCCACCTACACGCCCCGTGAACTGCACCACCAGCTCAACGACAGCGGCGCCCGCTTCATCGTGACGCTGACGATGACCCTCGACCGCGTGCAGGCCGTGCGGGACGAGACGCCCGTCGAACACGTCATCGTGACCAACATCAAGGAGTATTTCCCGCCGCTCCTCAAGGTGCTCTTCACGCTCTTCAAGGAGAAGAAGGAAGGGCACGCCGCCGACATTCGGGGCCTGCCCAACACCTACTGGCTTTCTGCCTTGTTGCGCCGTCACGGCCCAGAGGAGCGACGCCCCGCCGGAACGACCAAGGACGACCTGGCGGTGCTGGGCTACACCGGCGGCACCACGGGCGTGCCGAAGGGCGCCATGCTGCTCCACCGCAACTTGGTGGCCAATGCCCTGCAAGTGCGCGCTTGGACGCCGGACCTGCGCGTCGGGCAGGAGTCCGTGATGGGGGCGCTGCCCCTCTTCCACTCCTACGGCATGACGACGGTTATGAACTTCGCCATTTCGTCGGCTGGCACGATGATCTTGATCCCCAATCCGCGCGAGATAGACCGCCTCTTGAAGCTCATTCACAAGTATCAGCCCACCTTCTTCCCCGGTGTGCCCACCCTCTACACGGCCATCATCAACCACCCGGACGTGCAGAAGTACAACCTGCGCTCCGTGAAGTATTGTCTCAGCGGGGCGGCTGCCCTGCCGGTGGAGGTGCAGAGGAAGTTCGAGGAGATGACCGGCGCTAAGGTGGTGGAAGGCTACGGGCTCACGGAAACCAGCCCGGTCACGCACGCCAACCCGCTCAACGGGCTGCGCAAGCCGGGCAGCAT
>WFWG01000281.1 GCA_015491235.1 Ardenticatenaceae bacterium | reverse complement strand
GGACACCCCCCAACTCTCTCTTTCCCCTTTTGGGTGGGTGGGATGGCGGCGCCGCACCACTTCCGTGAGCAGGCGACGTTACCAAACGCAATTGGTATAAAAAGTGGGGAGGGACACAATGAACGAAGTCAATCCGCAACACCCGTATCACTTCACCTTGTGCGAGCGGGAGGACGTACACGACGAGGGGGCTAAAGGCGCCCACATTCGCTGGATCATTGACACCAAACACGGTGCTCCCACCTACCGCCTGCGCGTCATCGAGCTGGAACCCGGCGGCCACACGCCCTACCACGAGCACTGGTTCGAGCACGAGAATTTCATTATCAGCGGCGAGGGCGAAGTCCAGATTGGTGAAGAAGTCTACCCTATCAAAGCCGGCGATGTGGTCTTCGTGCCCCCTTTCGTTAAACATCAGTACCGCAACACGGGGAAGGAGCCCCTCCAGTTCCTTTGCGGCATTCCGGCTGAGTGGGTCAAGGAAGCGCGGCCCGATGTTTACGGTGCCTCGGCTGAGGAGTCGTTTGCCGAGTAAGGAGTTCGCATGGACCGAACGTTGCTTACTGCACGGCAGGCCGAGATTCGGCGCCGCGAGCGGCGGGTGCTACAGCGCTTGGTCAGCGTGTTGATTTCCTGGGGCGCTGACCCCAAAGATGTTGAGATTTTGCAGGAAGCCGTCGAGCAACTGGACGAGTTCTTCCTGCTCGTGGTGGTTGGCGAGTTCAACAGCGGCAAGTCGGCGCTGATCAACGCCCTGCTGGGCGAGCGCTACCTGGCTGAGGGGGTCACGCCCACTACGGCTCAAATCCACATTCTGCGCTACGGCGAGAAAGCCGAGCCCCACCGAGACGACCGGGGCGCATGGGTGCTCACCTACCCGGCCGAGTTCCTGCGGGAGATCAACATCGTGGACACGCCGGGCACCAACGCCGTGCTGCGCGAGCATGAGACCATCAGCCGCGACTTCGTGCCCCGCAGCGACCTGGTGCTCTTCGTCACCAGCGCCGATCGCCCCTTCACGGAGTCGGAGCGGGCCTTCTTGGAGCACATCCGCGACTGGGGCAAGAAAGTCGTGCTGGTGGTGAACAAGATTGACCTGTTGGAGGGTGAAGCCGAACGGCGCGCGGTAGTGGAGTTCGTGCGCGACCACGCCACGCGCCTGTTGGGCCTTGAACCGGCCATTTTCCCCCTCAGTGCCAAGAAAGCCCTGGCCGTCCGGGAGCAGAACGGACATGCTCCCCCCGACTTTCACGCCTTCGAGACCTTTCTCTTCGAGACCCTCACCGAGGAGAACCGCGTGCGCCTCAAGCTGAGTGCCCCGTTGGGCGTGGCCCGCCGCCTGATTCAGGTTTACCAGGAACGGGTAGCGGCACGGGCTGCTCTCTTGCAGGAAGACTTAGCCACCCTGGAGCGGGTTGAGCACCAACTTGCCCTCTACCGCCAGGACATGGAGCAGGAGTTCGAGTACCACAAGCTGCGCATGGAGAGCCTGCTCGACCAGATGCTGGCCCGGGGAGAAGAGTTCTTCGACGAAACCTTGCGCCTCACCCGGGTGCTGGGCCTGTTGAACAGTCGTGCCCTGCGCCGGGCCTTCGAGCAGGAAGTCGTTGGTAACACGCCGGAGCAAATTGAAACCCAGGTCCAGGATATGATTGACTGGATGGTGGACCGCGAGGCCCGCCAGTGGCGCGCTCTGGCCCGCGAGTTGGGGCAGCGCCGCCGCACGGAGCTACTGGAGCAGGCCGCCCAAGATGCCGCTGGTGGCTTCGAGTACAATCGGCAACAGTTGCTCTATCGCATTGGCCGCGCCACCCAACAGGTCGTGGCCCGCTACGACCGGGCCGCCGAGGCGGCCAAGCTGGCCGCCAGCGTCCAAACAGCGCTCACACAAATGGCCATCGCCGAAGTGGGCGCAATCGGATTGGGGGCCTTGTTGAAAGCGCTGCTGGTGGGTGCCACGGCCGACGCCACTGGCCTATTGGCCGCCGGCCTCCTGGGCGTGCTGGGCTTGGGCATTCTGCCCTACCGCCGCAACCGGGCCAAAACCGACTTGCGCCAAAAGGTCGCTGACCTGAAGCGCCACTTAAGCCGTGTGTTGTATGACACCTTTACTCAGGAAGTGGAACGCAGCACGCGGCGGCTGCGCGACGCCGTTGACCCCTACGCGCGCTTCGTCCGCGCCGAGTACGAGCGCTTGCAGGACGTGCAGCAAGTATTGGGCGAAGTTGCCGCCGAGGTGGACACCCTGGTGGCTGTGGTGCAGGGAAGGCACGATTGATCCCTCGTTCCCCTTCTCCCCCGCGAATACATGGCATTTGTAGACCCAATTGGTGTTACATTTCGGGCAGGCCGTGAGCCTGCCGGTAGGCGGCTATAGTCTCGCGGGCCTGTTCCAGTTCGGCCAACCGTTTGGCAGCCGGGGTGGCAAAGGCTTCCTCCCAACGGACCAGCAGTTGCTCCGTGTGGTCGAGCAGGGTAATCAGCGGCTCGAAGAGGGAAGCAGCGAGAACGTCCGTCAGGTGCACGCGCACCGTCTCCCCCTCGCGAGGAAAATATCGCTGGCGCAATGGTTCGATAACGTCAGTGTTGATGGCGGCCACGCTTTCGGGTAACGCGCTCAAAGTGGCCTGAATGGCGTCCAGGACGGCCAGCAGGCGGTCGCCCAGCCCAAAGGGGAGGCTCTCCAGTAAGGCACGGAAGAAGCCCCCGACGCGCTTGCCCAAGGGGCCGGTGCGCTCGCCCACTTCTGCCAGGGTGCCTTCCAGTGACGCCAGCAGGCCGGCCAGGCGGCTCACCACCCCTTCGAGGACAGCCAGCCCGTTGTCAATGACCACCAAGACTTGATCGAGTTCTCCCACGAAGGTTTGAGCCCGTTCGACGCCAGTCCGCACTCGGGGGACCAAGGGGCGCAGGGCAGCAACCAAGTTGCCCACTTCGTCCAAGGCTTGTCGCACGAGGGCGTCCAGTGCCACGGCGTCGGCCTCCTCGTAGAGGACGACGAGGCCGCGCCACGTCGCGATCGTGCGGTTGGCGTCCTCCCATGCGCGAGCAGCGCCGTAGGCTACACCTCCTCCGCCACCCAAGCCAGCGCCGATGAGGCCGGCTCCAGCCAGCCCGGCCAGAAAGCGCCGGCGGGTTACGGTTCCAGAAGGAGCAGGCGGAATCGCCTCAGCATGACGTCTCAACTGTTGGGCAAGCGCTTGTAAAGTGGCGTCGTCCAGGTGGTCGAGTTGGGCGAGGACGGTTTCTCGCAGGCGAGTTCGCTCTTCGGGCGAGAGGGCGAGTGACATTTGGGTCCCTCCTCGGCGATTTTGGGGCCGTTACGGTTGCTTTCCAAGCATTACGGGTCCATGTGACACAAGGTTACGCTGTTGAGTTCAAGAAACGGTGTCGGACGGCGACCAGGGAAGGCGCCACTGGCAAAATGACGGCACAGATGTGCCCTTCCGTTTTGCTCCCCTCGACTTCTCGCCGTATAATTACCATACTTGCCAGAACGTGAATTGACAAGCGGAGCGGGCGCTGGCCCGCAAAGTTTATGCGCAGTTCCCACGAAAATCTCATGCGTAACCAACGAATCAGTGGTAAAGTACAGGTGGGCCTCGTTGCTGTGTCGGAAAGCAGCGCTTTGCTTGTTCGCACGGTGGCAACGGGCCGTCCGGCAAGAGGGTTAAAACATAAATGAGACGACCTCGATTCTGGATGGGCCTGATCGTTAGCGCTCTGTTTCTCTACGTCGCCCTCCGTGGCCTGCGGCTCGAGTTGGTGTGGGAGACGGTGCAACAGGCTAACTATTGGTGGCTCCTGCCGGGGGTGGGGGCGTATTTTTTGGGCGTATGGGTGCGTGCTTGGCGGTGGCACTACATGTTGCGCCCCTTGAAGCCCATCCCGCTGCGGACACTCTTTCCTGTGGTCGCGATTGGCTACATGGGCAACAACATCTACCCAGCCCGCGCTGGGGAGTTGTTGCGCGCTTACGTGCTTCGTCGGCGGGAGGGCGTCAGCGTTTCCGCTAGCATGGCGACCGTGGTGGTGGAGCGCCTCTTCGACGGCCTGACGATGTTGCTCTTCGTGGCCGTAGCCGTGCCCTTCAGTCCGGTAGGACAACGCTACGGTTCGGTCGTGATAGGGTTCAGTTTCCTCTTTCTGGGTGGGTTGGTCTTTTTCCTGTTCGTGGCGGCGCGCCCCCAAGTGGCCCGCCGGTGGTTCAACCGTGTGCTTGTGCTCGTTGTGCCGGTCCGGTGGCACGAGCGGGCACGCGGTCTCTTCGACCACTTTTTGAGCGGGCTCGAGAGCTTGCGCAGCGGGCGTGACGTGAGCGTGATTTTCGCCACCAGCGTGCTGGTGTGGCTCTTCGAGACGGTCAAGTACTGGTTCGTGATGCACGCCTTTCCCTTTCAGGTCAGCTTCCTGGTGTTGATGCTCATGAACGGAGTGGTCAACTTGGCGACTACGTTGCCAGCAGCGCCTGGTTACATCGGAACTTTCGACGCTCCCGGCATCGAGATCCTGAAGGCCTTTGGTGTGCCGGGCGAGGTGGCCACCGGCTACACGCTGGTGTTGCACGCGGCCCTCTGGTTGCCCATTACAGCGCTGGGGTTCTACTATCTCTGGCGGGAGCATCTCTCGCTGGAGCGTGTCCAGCAGGAGTTGGGCGCCAGAGTAGCGGATACCACGTCCCTCTAATGGGCCGGGGCTTTCCGTTTATCCAACAATTTCTGAGAAAAGCGAGGCCACGGTCAAGGCGAGCGGCCATAGCACGCTGGCTGTCAGGAATGGGGCAAGAGCCGACTTCGTGCAGGATGAGAGGCAAAGGTG
>WFWG01000280.1 GCA_015491235.1 Ardenticatenaceae bacterium | reverse complement strand
TCAGATGTGTATAAGAGACAGACCTCGGTTTGGCTCTGCTGTAGACGTTCCCTTGCTATCTCCTTCAAGCGCTCGTCCAGCCACTGTGCGTACGCCAGCGCGTCGTACCAGGTCACTCCCACCACGGGATGTGTATCCACGTCTCCAAACCGTTGTGGATCCCACTTCATGTGTCCGCTTTTTTCCACAAACGCTCGAAACTGGGCCACGGTGACAGGCCAGCGGGCGATGTAGTAAGTGGGCGAGTGTAGACGGTGCTGGGGTTGCTCGTCTTCATAGGCTTCGGGGTCTTTTTCAGGGTCGCTGCCCATGATGAACTCCCCTTCGGGCACAGGCACGAAACCCAGCAGGGGCTCGCGGGGCAGGTGCCAGTGCTCGGGGTCGAAACGGGGGTCGCCCAGGGCGGCCAGGTTGTTTCCCGCCAGCACACGTTCCGAAGGCAAAAGTGCACGGTGGCGCATCACGTACACTAACCATTCCCGACGCGGCTGCAATCTGCGTTTGTATCGCTCCGGGTTCACCAGATCAATGTTTTCCATCAGCAGGTGTCCGGCCAAATGCGCTCCCCACAGCGCCTCGCTCGTTACCTCCTGCCCCACTTCTGGTGGGGCTTCTGGGTTCAGCGCGTCCACCAGAGCCCACATCGCGTAGGATGCCCCTCGTCCTGCCTTGGCCCCGGCCAACAGCGCTACCTCACGCCAGCGCTCCGGATCTCGCCGCGCCAGATCGGCCACTTTCTCCGGGTAGTCTTCCTCGGTGAGATACCACGCTGCCAGATACTCCTGGAAACTCCGGTGTGGGAACGCGTACACCCCCACACCTCGCTCGATGAGCACGCCCGCCCGGTCCCGCAGGTATTCCTCCAAACGCTTAGGACGTACATCGGGGTTCTCACTGATGGCTATCAGCTTATCCACTAACTCGCGACGAAGAATGTCCGCCGTACCGCGCGTGTCCGGTTGCGATGCGTGGGCCTCAAAGGCCAGTTCGGCCAGGGCGCGCAGAATCCGCTCTTTGCCCACACGTAAGAACTCGGCCAAACTCGGTTGTTGGAGAATAACTCTCCCCTTTTCGTCCCGAACCACCCGCTTCTGCTCCCACCACTCCAGGAGCAGATTCACCATGTCTTCATACAACTGTACCCGCCGCTCCGGCAGGCTGCCTCCGCGCCACGCGTTCAGGCTCGCCATCAAGGTGAGGAGCAGGGGACGTTCTGCCAGTTTGTAGAAGCGCTCATTAGTCAACACCCGTTGCTTGAACACCGCAGCCTGTCCCCGCGCATCCTCCAGGCTTTGTTGCCGCAAGTGGGCCGTGTGCTCGTACCAGCGGTCCACGAAGCGAATAATCTGCCCCCGGCTGAAGGGCGCGAGCACGGACACGGCGAAGTCGTTAAGCGCCCAGTCCTGGCGCCGGTACGCGTATACCCGGCTCGTTACCACGACCCGGCTCTTAGGAAAGGCTGCGGCGACGCTGTGGATGACATCTAAAATTTGATCGCGGCGTTGTTCCGCCTCCGGCACTTCGTCCAGCCCGTCGAACAAAAAGATGCCACCCTTCTCCAGCATGTGCTCTCGCAGATGAGGGACAAAGTCCGTCAGACCGGGCCCCATCAACCCACGGGCGAGGAAGTCCCATAAGTGGTTGACAGTGGCTTTCTCTCCCGGAGGCGGGAGGCCACGGGCAGCAAAATCCCGCAACACAATGCGGACGGGCAATAGTGCACCGTGGTCCCAGGGCTGGCGCTCATCCTGGTCGTTGCCATCGTCATCGGGTAAGGGCGCGGTGAGGAGGGAGAGATTGGCCTCAGAATGGCCCAGCAACTCGCCAGCCAGGCATAGTGCAACGAAGTTGACGAACGTGGTCTTGCCGCTGCCTGGGTCGCCCAGGAGCACCAGACGAGGATGGGCGTTGAGTTCCTCCAGTGCAGAGCGGCGACGCACCTCACGCAGGCTCATTTCGTCCCGCATCAGGCGGTCGTGGGCCTCCGGTGTGAGGGTAAGGAGCGCGGTGTACACCGCGTTGAGGTAGAGTTTGGCATTAGGATCTGCGGCCGCGCGGGGATCGATGGCCTCCAGGGGCAACAGCCGCGTCGCCTGGAAGATCCAGTTAAGGTAGGAATTTCGCATGGCCGCCACAGAAGGGCGGACGTGATCCTTACCCTCTACATGAACGACGTTTTGGTCACCGGTAACGATGACCGCATCTTGAAAATTGTCGCCCACCACCGCGCGATCGGAAGCCATTTTGGCGCCAGGGCTATCAATGGCAGCGATGGCATCTTCCAGGTGAATGTGGCTTCCTAATTGCGCCAACTCTTCCCGCAGCGTTTCCCAGAACCAGTCCCTATCCTGCTCGTTCAGCGCGCCGGCTGCCTGAGGCAACGTCCCCAGTTTCTCCAACAGAGTGTCCAGGGCCTGACGGAGTTCTTCGTTATTCTCTACAACCTTCTCCAACCGCCTGGCCCCGTCCGCCTCGTCCTTCCACTGCTGGATCTGGTTGGCAATGAGATTGGACCCGACACCTCCCAGCACGCCTCCCAGGGCCATCAGCGCCGCCCAGTCCCCCTGCTGAGCGGCCTGGGCCACCGGCCACAGGGTGGCCGCGCTGAGGAACGCGTACACGGACGTCACCCCCGCCCGCGCCATGCGCGCTTTCCAGCCCTGCAGGCGCTCGCGCAGTTGCTCCCTCCAGGTGCGTTCGTCAAACGCCATCGTCTCCTGCTCCTGATAACGTTCACCCTCCAACCGTCAACTCGTTATCGTCTCCGGTCAGGATGATGCTGTCCTGCACGTCTCCCTCAATCAGCACCCCCCGCTCTCCCACCGCCTTCGCGCCGGGGCCCTGGGCAATGGTGCCGGAGCCGCTCTGGTCGGCCCGGTAGGTGGTTTCCCCCTGCGCGGCCTCCAGCAGGCGGCGCACTTCGGCGAGGAAGGCCGCGTCCTGGGCCAGCGCCTTCTGCACCTGCACGAGGAAAACGGTGAGGTAGGCCGGGTCGCCAGGATGGGTGATGATGTCTTCCACGGCTTCCCTCCCCGCCTCGCGGCGGGACAGGCGGTCGCGTATCGCCTGCCACAGGGCCCTGACCGCGTCGGGCGCTTCCTTGCCCGCTGCGGTGGCCGCACTGGTGGCCAGCGCGGGGAGATACGGTTGGAGAACTTCCACGGCTTGCCGGGCCAGTTGGGCGATTTCAGTCGTGGTCACCATCACGAGACCTCCCTCATGGGTTACCATGAACCCAAACCACTTCCCGCCGGAAGGGCGGAGCTTCCGACCGTTGCAACGCCCCTTCCCAAGGGCTTTGTCCCGCGGCCGGGAGCGCGCCTGGCACGCCGAACCGGCGAGGACACCCAAGGTACCCTTTAACGCCCCGGCCACCGCCGGTTACCGCTGCCAGGCCAGGTTGCCGGGGAAGTACGCACGCGCGGCCGCGTACCAGCGTTCCCGCTCGGCCTCCGAAATCCAGCCCGCCTGCGCTGCCCGATCGCTCAACCGTAACATCGTATGCCACCACGCGGCCGAGCGGGGGCGTGGCGCACGGGCCAGCCACCCGCGGGCTTCCTGCCACGCTTGGCGTGAGAAGGGGGTCTGGCTGCCGTAAATGCCCGCTACCACAACCGCCGTCCGCTCGCGGGGAGGCCATCCCGTCAGCCGTTTAGTGTACTCAACCGCCCGCTCTACCTCCCCTCGCGCCGCCAGCAGCTGGGCCCAACGCAGCGTGATGTCCTCCTGCAAGGGCGCAACGCCCAGGGCCAACACCAGCGCCCAGGTGCCCACACCCACCAC
>WFWG01000279.1 GCA_015491235.1 Ardenticatenaceae bacterium | reverse complement strand
GCCGTATTCCGGGGGTGCAGGGGGGTTCACCCCCTGCACCCCCGGAATACGGCTGGGCAAGACATTCTGCCCAAGGAAACCGCGTAACTCCTGTTACTGACCACTGGCCAGAGCGAGGGGTTCGATGACGACTCGCCTGCGGCGCGGAAAGGGGCGGCTGCCCGTTGACCTGGACGAAATCGAAGAGATTGACGACCTGCACCGGGCTCAGAAGGGGCTCATCGGCGGGGACCCGTACAAGCGCCATGCCAACAACCCCCTCGTCCCGCCGGAGCCGGAGCCCTGGTTCTGTGTGGCTCAGGCGTCGCCGGAGCACTGGAAGCGGTTGCGCCGCTTTCTTCAGGAGGCACCCGTAGAAGTCGAAATAGGGGCCGGCGATGGCCGCTTCATCCTCGAATGGGCGGAACGCCACCCTGAGCGCCACTTCCTGGCCTTCGAGATCCGTCCCAAGTTGGTCAAGCGCATTTACGAGGGCCTGAAGGCTCGCGGTCTGTCCAACCTGTGGGTGTGCGACGACGACGCGCGCGGCGTGTTGTTGGACATCGTGCCGCCAAGCACTGTGGACGTGGTGCACATCCTCATGCCGGACCCCTGGTGGAAGAAGCGCCAGGCCAAGCGGCGCCTCATCAGCTCCTACATGCTGGACGTGATTGCCACCGTTTTGCGCCCTGGTGGCATTTTCCGCTTTGAAACTGACGTGGAGGGGTTCCCTGAGTTGGTGGATGCCCTTGTGGAGAGACACCCGGCCTTTGCGCCTCACGACCCATCCCTGGGCGAGCGCTTTGCCGATGCACCGCTGAGTTCACGCCAACGCTGGTGTGTCGAGCACGGCGTGCCCATCTTTCGTCGGTATTATCGGCGGCTGTAGCACCTGTGCTGGTGACAGGTGGGGCACCTGCCGCAGGTGGGGCACCTGCCGCAGGTGGGGCACCTGCCGCTACTTGAGCGGCTCGAACTCGAGCACGCGTACAATGACTTTCGTGTCCGGCATGACCTGCCCGCTCTCGTCGTGAACGTTGCCCAACTCGATGAGCACCGGAAAATGATAGCGCTCGTCATACTGGACGGCTACGGAGCGCTGCTGGCCGGCCAGTTCGCCGCCCACCATTTCGAACAACCCGGGCACGGTGTAGGGCTCCCCCTGCTGGTCGCTCAACTCCAGCGGAGGCTCCCAATCGCGGTTCTTTTCGTTCCAGTAGCGCAGTGTGGCGCGCACCAGCCGGCCATCCTGCACGATGGCCTCGACACGCCGGCGTTCCTTGTAGCGCTTCACCTCGATCAGCGTGCGGTAAGACGTAATGCCCAAGCGTTCCCACGCCTGACGCTGGGTGTTGTTCTGGCCGAACGAAGCGGGCTTGGTGGCGCTGCCAAAGAGGCTACAGCCGCTCAGCACAATCAGCAGCAGGGCGAGGAACAGGGGGCGTCTGACGAGTGAAAGAGGAGCGTGTTGGCGAGACATGGGAAACCTCACTTTGGCATTTTGTGTTTCACGGCTAGCATTTTGACATCGTTACTGTCCCGGTGTCAAATCGGAGACGACAAAGCAAACCGAGGAGCATCTGTTCAATAGCGTTTTCTCGAAAATTCACGAAGGGGGACGATCGTGGAAGCGCTAATTACGGGTGGAGCCGGCTTTATCGGGTCACATCTGGCAGAGGCCCTGCTGGCACGCGGGGACGTCGTTTACGTCATTGACGATCTCTCCACGGGCACCATTCGCAACATTGACCACCTCAAAGTCAACGACCGCTTTCACTACGTCATTGACACGGTGGAAAACATCCCCGTCATGGCCGAGTTGGTGGACCGAGCCGACGTCATCTTTCACCTGGCCGCGGCTGTGGGCGTGCGCTTGGTGGTGGAAAGCCCGGTGCGCACCATCGAGACCAACCTGCGCGGTACCGAGATCGTGCTGGCCCTGGCGAGCAAGAAGAAAAAACCGGTCTTCGTCGCCTCCACCAGCGAGGTTTACGGCAAGTCCGAGAAGGTGCCCTACTCCGAGGACGACGACCTGCTCATTGGGCCGCCCCACGTCGGGCGGTGGGCCTACGCCTGCAGCAAGGCCATTGACGAGTTCCTGGCGCTGGCTTACTGGCGCGAGCGGGGGCTGCCGGTGGTCATCGGCCGCTTCTTCAACACGGTGGGACCTCGTCAGACGGGCCGCTACGGCATGGTGTTGCCCCGCTTCGTGCAGCAGGCCCTGGACGGCGAGCCCATCACCGTGTACGGCGACGGTGAGCAGAGTCGCTGCTTCGGCTACGTGGAGGACGTGGTGCAGGCCGTCATCCGTCTTATGGAGACGCCGGAGGCCGTGGGCCAGGTTTTCAACATTGGCAGTGACGAGGAGATTACCATCAACGAGCTGGCTCACCGGGTAAAAACCCTCAGTGGCAGTGCCTCTGAGATCGTTCACATCCCTTACGACCAGGCTTTTGGCGAAGGCTTCGAGGACATGCGCCGGCGCGTGCCCGACCTGAACAAGATCCGTCGCACGATTGGATACGAGCCGCGCGTGGGCATTGACGAGATCATCCGGCGGGTCGTTGACTACGAGCGGCGCCGCCGTTCCCCTCACCAGGCGCCCCGGCCAGCCGGGCGCTATGGGCAATGGGGTTCATAACCGCGTTGGTGTAACCGAGAAGGACAAATGCGCGTACAGCGTGCTGAGAACAGAAGGGGCGCGGAACAATGAGCCAAATCGGCCTGGCCGCTCAACAGCGAGAAAGAGAGTGGGTCGAGGCAGCGCTGGCAGGCGATGAACAGGCTTTTGAACGACTGGTAGAGGCATACGCAACGCCTGTTTACAACTTGGCCTACCGCATGTTGGGCGACCCGGCTGAAGCTGAGGACGCTGCCCAGGAGACGTTCATTCGTGTTTACCAGCGGCTTCACACCTACGACCCGTCGCGAAAATTTTCGTCGTGGGTGCTGGCCATCGCCTCTCATCATTGTATTGATCGCCTGCGGCGCCGCCGGTTGCAGAAAGTCTCCCTTGAGGACCTGCCGCCCTGGGAACCACTTGTCTCCAGGGAGGTAGACCCGGAAGAACGGGCCGTCATCCGTGACCGCAACGCGCGCCTTCAAGCGCTGTTGGACCGGCTGCCGCCCAACTATCGGTTGCCGTTGGTGCTGCACTACTGGTACGGACTTTCGTACGATGAAATCTGTGAGATAACGGGCTTGAGCCTCAGCGCCCTCAAAACGCGCCTGCACCGTGCACGGCTCAAGTTGGCCGACTTGATGCGCACTTTGGCGCCCGACCTGATACCAGCCGATGACGCGCGAACCAGCAACCCCAGGGCGGACCGCGCCCGAGTACACTCGCCGAAAGCGGAGGGGAAGCCGTGAAGTGTGACGAAGCCGTGGAGCGCATGGCCCTCGCCATTGACGGGGGCGTGTCGGACCAGGAGTGGGACCGTCTGCAAGCCCACATCCAGATGTGCCAGGCGTGTGCCCAGACGTGGCTGATGCTTCAACAGGTGGACCGCGTGCTGCGAACAGCCCCGGTTGTGGAACCGCCTCCCGACTTTGCCCGGCGGGCGGCCCGTGCGGCTGTAGAAGCCAACCGCCGCTGCCAAAATCTGCTCGGTGGTGTGGTGTTGCTCATCGGGAGCACGTTGTTGGCTTTGCTGATGGCCGCTACGGTCATTCTAGCCCGTCCTGACTTCGTGCTGGTCTTCTTTGCGCCAGGAGGAGTGGTTCAGTGGCAGAGAACAGTTCGCATTCTGTTCGAGGGAGCTCTCCTCCTGGGGCGCATGGTGTGGGCGTTGGTAGGCGTGTGGCAGTCGGTGCTGCTGGGGCCGTTTTTCTGGCTGCTGGTGGCGATGATGGCCCTTGCCGGTGTCGCCTGGTTGGCCCTCGTCTACATGGCCGTGCGCCTCCCTCAGCGCCAGGTTGTAGCGGTACGTTCGTAGTTTGACGGAGCACGCACGTTCACGACAGAGGTAGGAGTAGATACGATGAGATCACGTGTGCGTCTGGCATTCCTGACCCTTCTGGCAATTCTCGCGTTTAGTGTCGTCCTGCCAGTGGCTGCCCAGGGCCAGGTGTTGGAAGGTGACCGGGCTGTCTTCGGTGGCACGTTCGTGCTGAAGCGCGGACAAATTATGCGCGGAGATTTAGCCGTCTTTGGCGGAACGGCTCGCGTTGAGGAAGGCGCCCGCCTGGAAGGGGACATGGCCCTCGTCGGGGGCACCGCTACAGTGGCGGGTGAGGTGGACGGCGACGTGGCCCTCTTCGGGGGGACGTTGCGCCTGGAAGAAACGGCCCTTGTGCGTGGCAATGTGGCGGCTCTGGGCGGAACGGTGGATCGCGCCCCAGGGGCTGTCGTTGAGGGGGATGTGATAGAGAACTCCACGGTACAAATTGGACCGCCAGCGCTTGGATTTCTGGAAAGAGGCGTCGTGCGCGTGCAGCGCAGTCCATTTGCGCTGCTCTTGAGTGCCCTCGGAGCCCTGGTGCGCACCGTGATTGTGACGCTCGTCCTGGCTGGTGTGGCCTTTCTCGTGGCCCTCTACCTGCCGAACCACCTACGCCGAGTGGCGCACGCTGCTGAGGAAGCCCCCGCGACCAGCTTTGGCGTGGGCTGTGTGACGCTCCCCATTGCCTCGCTGCTGGGACTGGTTCTCGCCGTTACGATCATCGGCATCCCGGTTGCCCTTGTGCTCTGGCTGGCTCTTATGGCGGCCTGGTTTTTCGGCCTGATCGGGCTGGGGCACTTGCTGGGAGAGCGACTGCTTCGGGCAGCCGACGTGCGCTTTCCGCGGCCGACAGCCGCGGCCGTCGTGGGGGTGGTTGTGTTGTGGCTCCTCTGGTCGGCTGCCGGGCTGGTACCCTGGGGGGGCGGACTGCTCATTCGGCTGGTTATCGTCTCCCTGGCGGTTGGCGCCGTGTTGCTCACCCGCTTTGGCACCCTGGTCTACCCGAACAAGCCAGCATCGCCGGAGCACGTGCTGCCAGCCTCGCCGGAGTGGCCCGACGTGCCGCCGGACGAAAAGAGCGGCCCGCCAGCACCACCCGAAGCAAGCGGGCCTTCACAACCGACCCCTGATTGACAGGACGTACGCCGTTGGGCGTTGTGCGAACGGCAAAGTGGAGACCTGGGGCGGCTTCGCCGCCCCAGGTCTCCACAATTTTTCCCCACGCAATTGGTATAACACAACGAAGGCGCGGTGCACTTCCAAAGGGCGTCGCGCTTTCCGCCCTCAAGCCCGTATTGAGGGGGGCACCTTGAAGGTGTGGGGGGAAATGCCCATTTCCTTCATCTTGCGCCAGAGCGTTGTCCGGCTGATGCCGAGCAATTCCGCCATGCGGGTAACCTGCCCCTGACAGGCCCACCCGGCCTGCATGATGGCTTTCCGCTCCAGTTCTGCCAGGGGAAGCACTGGCCCCGAAATAGGTGCTGATGCAACGGAAACGTTGCTGTAGCGCATGGAAGGGGGTATGTCGCCGGCTTCGATGGTTCTCTTTCCGTCCACAGTCACAAGTCGCTCCAGCAGGTTCTCGAGTTCGCGGATATTCCCCGGCCAGGGATACTGGCTCAGCACTTCGATGGCTTCGGGCGTTACATGCACTTCACGCCCTGTCTGGCGGGCCATACGGGTCAGGAAACGCTTGATGAGCACGGGAATGTCCTCTGGGCGCTCCCGCAAGGGCGGCAGGTCAATGACAAACACTCCAAAGCGGTAGTACAAGTCTGCCCGGAAGTGCCCCTCTTGAACCAGTTGCTCCAGGTTGGCCGAGGTGGAAGCGATGATGCGCACGTCAACGGGAATAGGTCGTGTGCCTCCCAGCCGGAGCACGTGCTCGGTATCAATGGTCTGAAGCAAAGCCGCCTGCATTTCGAGCGAGAGCCCGTCAATGTCCTCCAGGTAGAGCGTGCCCCCATTGGCCAACTCGAACTTGCTGGGGCGTCCTTCTGCCAGCGCACCGCTGAAAGCGCCTCCCTCGTATCCCAGAAACTCGCTGATCATCAACTCGTGAGGAATAGCACGGCAGTTGAGAGCGATGAACGGGCCATCAGCACGGGGGCTCTCGTTGTGAATGGCCTGAGCCAAGGGATTTTTGCCAACGCCCGGTTCACCACGCAAGAGCACCGGGGCTCGGCCTTTGGCGGCTACGCGGGCCTGACGGCGCACATGTTGGATGGCTGGCGAGTTGAGGTGGCCCAGCAAGCTCTCCAGCGTAAAAGAGGCCTGTGCCCCTACCAACCGGTGAACAAGCCGGCGCACTCGTTCAATGGGGCGTATGGTCACGATGTACCCGATGACGTGCTCCTGGCCCTCAAAGATTGGCTGGGCGCTCACCAAACAGTCCACCCGGGTCTCGTTTACCTTGAACGTGGCTTCCACGTCGCGCAGTGCTTTTTTCGACTCGATCACGGTCAACAGCCGCTTGGGCACTTCCATGACCTCGTCAAGCCGCCGCCCCAGTACGGTGTGTGGCTGAAGGCCCAGAATATGTCCAGCCTGCTGGTTGATGTGGGTGATAATAAGCTCGGTGTTCCAGCTCAACACCCCTTCCGAGATGGCCCCGAACACGCTGTTGAGTTCCGCCAGGCGCCGGTTGGCCTCCCGCACGTACATGTCCGTCTGAAACTGGTTGGCAATGGCGCGAGCGGCTGCCATGACCACGGCCAGCGTGTGGGGGTGGGCTGTTTCGGCGCGGCCTGCCATAGCCAGCACACCCACGATGCGGCCCCGCGCGTCGTGGACGGGGGCTGCCGAGCAGGTCAATGTGTGGTGAACTTCAAAGAAATGTTGGGGACCTGTGATTTGGATGGGCATTGCCTCCAACAGGGCGAGTCCGATAGCATTGGTGCCCATTTGCCCCTCGTTCCAATAGACCCCCAACTCAAGGCCGAGTCGTCCGAGCATTTGAACGGCAGGCTTGTCGCCCAGCAAGTCGAGAATGCAGCCCGTGTTGTCCGTCAGCAGGACAACGTAATCGGTCCCTTCCACGAACTGGTGAATGTCCTCCATAAAGGGGCGAGCAATGGCGATAAGATCAAAGTGGGCCACGCGGAGGTGGTGAAACGTTGAAGGGGAGGCCCGCACAATGGGAGGCGGTGTAGAGGAATCAAAACGGAGTTGACAACGGTGCCACGAGCGGCGGACAACCGGATCAACGGCTTGCCAGGACACAAACGTCTGGCTGGGTATACCAGAACCACCCCACCCGTTCATCTCTTGTCCCCTTTTTTTGCCTGTTTAATGTGCTCTGAAGGCCACCCCGGAAGTTCGGGAGACACTACCCTGACTGACCGATTCGGCGCTCAGTGCCCTCCAAAATGCGCCTGATGTTCGGCCGCAACGCCCACGTGATGACAACAGCTTGTCCGATGCCGTACAGGGCGAAGGGCACAGGGGTTCGCCCGATGACTCCCAACACCACAAAGGCCACGAAGGCAGCCCATGCCGCTGTCAAAGAGCCCACCGACGCCATGCGGCTCAGTGTCAGGGCCACAAACCCGCAGGTGGCGGCAACGGCCAACGCCACAGGCGAGAGTCCCAAAAGGACGCCCAAGTTCGTCATCGTGCCGGCCCCGCCGCGAAATTTCAGGAAAAGTGACCAGTTGTGGCCCACTACCGCTGCCAACCCGGCCAGGGCTACAGCCAAAGGGATTTCAGGGAAAAGGGTGCGAACCAGCACAACGACAACAAGGCCTTTTATCGCGTCGGCAAAAGCGGTCAAGAGGCCAGCTTTTGGCCCTGCTGCGCGGTAAACATTGGTTCCCCCGGTTCTTCCACTTCCCACCTGCCGAGGGTCTACGCCGTAAAGGCGACCGATGAGAACACCATTGGGCACTGACCCGATCACGTAACCGAGAACGAGAGCGGTAATGAGTTGCCACAGTGCCAATGTGGTCTCCTCCCTTTTTGACAGGACTTACGCCATTGGGTGTTGTGCGAACGGCAAAAGGGTGTAGGGGCGCAGCCAACGCTACGCCCCAGGGGGACACCCCCCATGCCCCCCGGCAGGGGGTTCCACCCCCTGTACCCC
>WFWG01000278.1 GCA_015491235.1 Ardenticatenaceae bacterium | reverse complement strand
GCTTCGGCCGTGACCTTTTATTACTACAGCGGGGTAAACGCGCAAAATTTGACCGGCCCGGTGCTGGAGATGCTGTCGCTCACCCCCGACAGCGTTCTGCTCTACTTGGGCACCGAGAAGGAACCGTTCCAGCAGTTGCTGAAGTGGTTACCGGCGCCCCTCTCCCTTCGCCTGGCCGTGGACCGTCAAGCCGACGGGGGGTTGCTTGTTCGGTGGGAAGTCATCCCGGACGACGTGACCGGCTTTCTGGCGTCGCCTCAAGATGTGGTCGAAATTACGAATGTGCCCTCGACCTGGGTTGTGGTCGGCGGGCGGTACGTTGGGCGTGTCCTGTCTCCCCTCACGACGGCCGACATTACCGACGCCTTGGCTGCCCCCGAGACGATCGTCGAGCCGGACGAGGTGGAAGCGTTCCTGGACGAGGTCTTGCCTGCCGTGGCCGAAGTGGAGGGCGTGGCGCTCCACGGGGCCGAAATTACGTGGGAGGAGTGTCGCGAGGAAGGCTGCGTGCCACGCCTCTACCTTTTCGAGGAGGAGGGCGAACTCCGCGCCGAGTTGCGCTTCGGCTACGGCGAACACGAGCTGGCCTATGACCGCTCGTATCCGGCCGTCACCACGGTGCGCCGGCCGGACACTTGGACGCTGGTGCGCGTCCACCGCGACCCCGCAACCGAAGAGCAAGCCTTCAAGCAGCTTTCCTCCTACGGCCTGAAGCGGGGGCCGGAGCCGGGCCTGTTCCTGTTGCGCAAGAACGTGAAGCCGGTGGACTTCCTCCTCAAACACGTGCCCCGCCTGGCGGAAGCGGGCTACGAGATTTACGGTGAGGAGCGGCTGAAGAGCGTGCGGGTGAACCGTAACCGCCCCACCATTTCCCTCTACATCTCGTCCGGCATTGACTGGTTCGACGTGCAGGCCGTGGTCACGTTCGGGGACGTGCCCGTTTCCCTCAAGGAAATCCGGCGCGCCCTGCGGAAGCGGCAGCGCTACGTCAAGCTGGCCGACGGCTCCATCGGCGAAATCCCCGAGGAGTGGATCAGGCGCTACCGCCACCTCTTCGAGTTGGGCGAGGTGGAGGAGGAGCACGTCCGCCTGAGCGCCCACCACGCCCTGCTGGTGGACGAGTTGGCCCAGTTCAGCGACGAGTTCCAATCCGACGAGCAGTTCCGCGAGCGGCTGGAGCGGCTGCGCAACTTCGAGGGCATCGAGCCGAAGCCACTGCCCGGGGGATTCGTGGGGGAACTGCGCCCCTACCAGAAGGCCGGCTACGACTGGCTTCACTTCCTGCACGAGTACGACTTCGGCGGTTGCCTGGCCGACGACATGGGCCTGGGCAAGACGGTTCAGGCGCTGGCTTTCCTGCTCTCGCTGCGCGAGTGCGGCCACGCCCAGGCCGCCGACCTCATTGTGGTGCCCCGCTCGCTGCTGGTCAACTGGGAGCG
Organism: Ardenticatenaceae bacterium; assembly: GCA_015491235.1. Taxonomy (GTDB): domain Bacteria; phylum Chloroflexota; class Anaerolineae; order Ardenticatenales; family Ardenticatenaceae; genus WFWG01. Next base: position 2,875 of record WFWG01000278.1, on the reverse strand, counting down.
GGAGGCCCACCGGTTCACGCCCTCGCTGCGCGTGCTCATCCACGCCGGCCCGCAGCGCGCGAAGTCGCCCGAAGTCTTCGAAGAGTACGACTTGGTCATCACCACCTACGGCCTGGTGCTGCGGGACCTGGAGGTGCTCAAGAACTACCACTTCCATTACGTGGTGCTGGACGAATCCCAGGCCGTCAAGAACCCGGTGACCAAGACGGCGCGGGCCGTGCGCCGCTTGCAGAGCGACCACCGCCTGGCACTGACGGGCACGCCCGTGCAGAACTCCTCGCTGGAGTTGTGGTCTTTGTTTGCCTTCCTCAACCCGGGGCTGCTGGGCAGCCTGGAATACTTCAAGCGCGAGTTTGCTTCGCCCATCGAGCGCCAACAGGACGAGGAGACGGCCGAGTTCCTGCAGAAGCTGGTCTACCCCTTCATCCTGCGGCGCACCAAGGAACAGGTGGCCCCAGAGCTCCCGCCCCGCACCGAGCGGGTGCTCTTCTGCGACATGGAGCCGGCCCAGCGGCGGCTCTACGAGCGCTGGCGTGACCACTACCGCGCGCTGCTGCTGGGAATGATCGAAGAGGACATTGGCGCCGACGTGCGCATGAAAATCCTGGAGGGCCTCCTGCGCCTGCGGCAGATTGCCATCCATCCTCTCCTGGTGGACGGCGACTACCGGGGCAAGTCGGCCAAGTTCGAGTTGCTGGTGGAGTTGCTGGAGACGCTGCGCAGTGAGGGCCACAAGGTGCTGCTCTTCTCCCAGTTCGTGGAGGCGCTGAAGCTGGTGCGCCGCGAGTTGGACCGCCAGCAGGTCCCCTACGCCTACCTGGACGGGCGCACGCGCAAGCGGCAGGAGCAGGTGGACCGCTTCCAGAACGACCCTACCATCCCCTTCTTCCTCATCAGCCTGAAGGCGGGTGGGCTGGGCCTCAACCTGACGGCCGCCGACTACGTCATCCACCTCGACCCCTGGTGGAACCCGGCCGTGGAGGCCCAGGCCGCCGACCGCACTCACCGCATCGGCCAGGACAAGCCCGTTTTCATCTACCGGCTGATTACCCGCGACACGGTGGAGGAGAAAATCCTGCAACTTCAGGAGCGCAAGCGCCACCTGGTCAATCAGCTCATCACCACGGACAAGAGTTTCTTCAAGGCCCTCACCAAGGAAGACGTCGAGTTGCTCTTTGCCGAGTAGAAGGAGAGGGGGTGCGACGCACTCGCCGAGTGCGTCGCACCTCGCCTCTTTCCGAAATTCCAGCCCGGTGCCGAGGCACGGCGCGTCAAAGAAATCCTTCCATCCGTGAAATCTGTGAAATCCGTGGTGAGAAAACCGCGTGCAGGAGCACAGCGCATGAGAAGAACGTGGCGTTTGGTGGTGCCCTTGACGCTGGCCATCGGCCTGCTCTCTCCTCTTCTCCTCCTGGCTGCCACGCTCGTGCAAAACGGCGGCTTCGAGGGCGGCTTTCACGCCCAAGCTGGCATCGCCGGCCAGGTGCCCGACGGCTGGACGGCCCTCAACCTGAGCGGCAACCCCGAATACCGCAGCACGGCCTCGCGCGGAGGGTGGGTGGAGCGCATAGAGGGGAACAACTCCCTCTCGCTGCTCGCCGAGAACTTCACCACCGAGGGGCGCCCCTTCGACGCCGTGCTCTACCAGCGGGTGGAAGGGCTCAAGCCCAACACGCCCTACTCGGTCTCGGGGTGGTTCCTCTCCCTGTGGGGCGGTTCGGCCAGGCCCAAGAATGACGGTGCCATCCTGAAGCGCATCGGCATTGACCCCGCCGGCGGCACCGACCCCACGGCGCCCGGCGTGGTCTGGAGCGAGTGGGACGGGGCGGACAAAGCGTGGCGCAACCTGAGCGTCGCGGCTGCACCCACGGGCACAGCGGCCACCATCTTCCTGGAAGTTCGCCACCAGGACGCCAAGGACCACACCGACGTGATCCTGGACGGGGTGGAGTTTCGGGAAGCCCCCACCGTCTCCCTCTCGTCCCTCCCCGCCTTCGTCACCGACACCACGGTGACGTTGACCTGGAGCGGCCACCTGCCCGACCACCTGCTGGAGCTGGGTCCCTACGCCCTCTACTTCGACGTGCAGCGCCGGAACACCGACGGCACGTGGGCGACGGTGGCCGCGGACTTGACGGGCACTTCCTGGGCGCTAACGGCCTCGGAGGGGGAGACTGTGACCCTGCGCGTGGTGCCCAAGAGCTACCAGCCGCGCGACAACACCAAAACGTGGCCGCCCTGGACCTTTTACGGCCGGCCCACGCCCCCCGTCACCGCGGTGGTGGACACACAGCCGCCCCGCCTCGTGGGGCCGGGCGCGCCCCGCTGGGCCACCGGCGCCTTCACCGTCACCCTGGCGGGAAGCGACGCCACCAGCGGGGTGAGCGGGTACGATGTGCAGTGGCGCACGAGCGTCGAGAAGTTCTGGCGCCCGTGGCTCACGGCCACCCAGGCGACCAGTGTCACCTTTGGCATGGGCGGAGTACCCGCGGCTGTGCAGCCGGAGACTTCCTACCTTCTGCGGGGGCGGGCGTGTGACCGGGCCGGCCTCTGTTCCGCCTGGCAGGAGAACACCGTACACGTGGCCGTGGCCTTCCTGACGGGAACCGTGCTCGACCGGGGCGGACAGCCGGTGCCGGGTGCCCGGCTGGAAATCCAGCCTTATCCCTTCTTCGGCGGGGTGCCCCAGCCGGGCGCCTGGGGCGAGTTCTTCACCGGCGTGCCCACCCGGACCATTACGGTGACCGTCAGCGCGCCCGACGGCGGCGCCCTGCCGCCGACCCCGCTGGCCGTTTCCGGCACACTCACCGTGACGTGGCGCCTGCCGCCCGCCACTGACGCCATCACCAACGGCCACTTCGAGGCGGGTGGGAGC
>WFWG01000277.1 GCA_015491235.1 Ardenticatenaceae bacterium | reverse complement strand
CGTGCTCATTCTGGTGGTGGCCGTGCTCATTGGCATGATGGGCCTGCTGGCCGACCTCATCGTCACGCACGGCCGTTTTCGCTACCTGCCCGATGAGCCTCACATCGTGCAGGACGTTCGGCCAGCCCCTTCGGTTACAGCCGGGGAATCACCCTCTGTGCCTTCTGGCTCCGACGAGGTTCCCTCACGTGTGGAAGAGGCCGACCGCGTGCCCGGGTGAGGGGCACACAGGTATGATGAATATAACGACAAGAAACAAGGAAGGCGCGGGCCATCTGCGGCCCGCGCCTTTGGCTTTCCCCGCCGCGACAAGGGCGCAAGGGCATTACCGCCCCGTCTGAGCCCTGGCCGACTCCCAGGCGGCGTAGAGGATGGGAACCAGGATGATGGTGAAAATGAGGTTCGTGCCGGCCGCTGGGAGAAACTCACCCAGGATGGCCGTGGCCGGGCTGTAGCCGTTCACCCAGATGTCGGCCACGGACGCAAAGCCCATGCCAATGATGACTCCCAGCGCTCCCCAGACCACCGAGGCGGCGATGTCTGGCCGGTTGCGCAGGATGACGCGGGCAACCACCAGGATGGCGACCAGGAGAATCAGCAGGACGGGTGCCCACTGGCCTGCCGTCGTGCCAGCCCAGGGATGTTCCACGTTGGGGAAGACGAACGATAACACCACGAAGATGGCCATCAGCGCGCCCACGATGACCAGCAGGCGGTCGGTGGCCTTTTCCCGGTCCTGGAAGGCCCAAATGAGCCCGGGAATCATGCCCATCAGGCCGTTGCCCAGGTCCCACACAGGGAAGACCCCCCAGCCTGTGAGGGCGTCGCCGATAATGTTGCCCACGGCCCCGCTGAAGAAGCCCACCACCGGCCCGAATGCCAGGCCCATGAAGATGGGAATGACGACAGCCGGGCGCAAGGCCACGAAGCTCACGGAAGGAAGCTGGAAGACGTTCGTAGCCCAGGAGAAGATGCCGTAGAGCACCGCTCCAATGGCCATCATGACGACTTCGCGGGTGGTCACGTCCCAGATGGGCTTGTCGGCGAAGTAGTAGTAGATGGCGATGACGATGATGCCGCCGATGATGTAGAAGAGCCACCCTGTTGAACTGGCCCGCTCACCGCTGGTCAACAAGTTGACCAGGAACAACACCACCGTGGCCACGACGAGGGAACCGAGAAACTTCATAAGTGCTGCCTGCCCGCCCGCCGTTCGCCCTGTTCCGAGCATCGCAACCTCCTTTCAGTGCGTTATACGGTTTGTTGACCGATAACAGCTTGGAGAAGAGACCGACAAGGAACACTCCTTCAAGGGGAAAAACCCCATACTTTCCTTGAAGTTATTCGGTTCCCGGCACTGATTGTCTCTCTGCCGCCGTCACCCGCTGTCCGCCGGTAACTCCATGCCGGCGAGTTCTTCCAGAGAGCAGAAACGACCGGTTTGTGGCAGCAGGTTCACGTTCAACTCCAGCAGGCTGGTGGGGCGCACCCGGCAGCGCCGCAGCAGGGCGAAGTCGCTCAGGACGGCTTCCGGCGGGCCGTCGGCCTCAATGCGACCGTCTGCCATCAAGATGACTCGGTTGGCGTACCGCACGGCCAGGTCCACGTCGTGGGTGATGAACACGATAGCATCGAACGGCATTTGAACCACGGCGTCCATGAACCGCGTGTAATGGCGGTAATCCTGGCCGGCGGTGGGCTCGTCCATGAGCAAAATGCGCGACTCCATCGCCAGGACAGCGCCGATGCCCACTCGCCGCTGCTGTCCGTAGCTCAGGGCCAAGGGCGAGACCTGTTCGTGGCCTTTCAGGTTCACGATCTCCAGGCTGCGCTGAACGTTGCGTTCCACGCGCGCCTCGTCGAACCCCAGGTTGCGGGGGCCGAAGGCCAGTTCCTCCCACACCGTGGGCGCAAAGAGCATGTGGGTGGGGCTCTGGAAGACATATCCGACGGTGTGGGCAATCTGGGCCACCGTGAGGGAGCGTGTGTCCCGGCCTTCCACCAGCACCCGTCCCTGCTGAGGGTGGTGGAGGCCGATGATCTGGCGGACGAGGGTGCTCTTTCCGGCCCCGTTGGGGCCCAACAAGGCGATCACGTCGCCCGGCCGGATCTCCAGGCTTACGCCGCGCACCACTGGCCGTTCGGGCTCGTAGCCAAACCAGACATCCTCAAGCACCACCAGCGGCTCGGCTTCCGGCTGGCGAGGGCGGCGCGGGGGAGGTGGGAGG
>WFWG01000276.1 GCA_015491235.1 Ardenticatenaceae bacterium | reverse complement strand
ATACATGGCATTTGCAAGCCCAATTGATAAAAGGAGGATGGTGGCACCGAGCCATTTGTAGAGTAAGAATACTCTCGGTACAATGTATAGCAAAATCGCCAAGCGATTGCTCAAGAGGGGGAGGACCCATGCCACTCTACGAATACACATGCCTCGACTGCCGACAGACGTTTGAAGTTCTCAAGAAATTCTCCGAGGCCGATGAGCCAGTTGCGTGTCTACACTGTGAGAGTACCAATACTGTGCGTCATCTGCCGGTCTTCGTCGTCCACAGCTCAGGCAGGATCTCCAGTGGGACGGAGAGCGGCGGCGCATGTGCCTGTGGGGCTGGTGGGTGTGGCTGTCATTGACGTAACGGCGTGAGCACGTGGCCCCGGGGCCCCACATGAGGCCCCGGGGCTTCCTTTTCAAAGCGGGTAATTTTCGATGTACTTGATCACGTCCACCATGAAGGCATCGGCGCTGGCGCCGTCCAGCACGCGGTGGTCGAAGGTGATGGAGAGGTAGACCATCGGTCGGATGGCGATAGCGTCCACCCCGTCGTGCTCGATGACCACCGGGCGCTTCTGAATCTTCCCGATGCCCATGATGGCCGATTGGGGCTGGTTAATAATGGGCGTTCCGAAGAGGCTGCCGCCCACACCGTGGTTCGTGATGGTGAAGGTGCCCCCCTGCACGTCGTCGGGCGTCAGGCGGCCGGAGCGGGCCCGGTCTGTCAGGTCGTTCAGCGCCCGCACGATGCCCTTCAGGTTGAGTTCATCGGCGTTCCTGATAACGGGCACAATCAGCCCTTGGCCGCCTTGGGTAGCCACGGCAATGCCAATGTTGATGGCCTTGCGCACCAGAATGCCGTCTTCGGTGAAGGTGGCGTTGACGAAGGGGTGCTTGCGCAGCGTCTGGGCCACGGCCTCCACGAAGTAGGCCGTGAAGGTGAGCCGCAGCCCTTCCTGCTCGTAAGCGGCCTTGTGGCGCTCGCGGTGGGCCACGATGCGGCTCAGGTCGGCCTCGAAGACGCTGGTCACGTGGGGCGCCGTGTGCTTACTGCGCACCATGTGCTCGGCGATGGCCTTGCGCATGGGCGTGAGGGGCACCAACTCGCCCTCCGGCACGGGCGCAGGCGCTGGCGCAGCGGTCGGCGGCGGAGGCGCTGCTGGCGCTGGCGCGGGCGGAGGCGGTGCGGGTGCTGGCGCCTCGGCGGGCGGCGCTTCGGCCGCCTTCTTGCGGGCCTCGATGTAGGCCAGAATGTCCTTCTTGGTGATGCGCCCGCCGCGGCCGGTGCCCTTCACCTGCGACAGGTCCACATTGTACTCGGCAGCCAAGCGGGCCACCACGGGCGAGACGCGCTTAGGCGCTTTCCCGCGGGCCTTCGCGGGCGCCGCTGCTGGGGCGGCCTCCACGGCCTGCTCTTTGGCCGCGGCCACGGCTGCTGCCGGTTCCTCTCCGTCCTTGCTGCCGGGTGGTTGTTCGCCCGGCTCTCCGATCCACGCCAGCACGGTGCCCACCGGCACCGTTTCGCCCTCCGGCACCTCGATGGAGAGGAGCACGCCCGACTCCGTTGCCGTGACCTCGGTGTCAACCTTGTCGGAAATCACTTCCAGCAGCGGCTCGTACTTCTCCACCCGGTCGCCGGGCTTCTTCAACCACTTGCCGATGGTTCCCTCGTGGACGCTTTCGCCTAACTGGGGCATCTTGACGGGTATCGCCATCGCTCACTCCTCTTCTTCGGGGATTTTGTCAGGTGACGGCCGCTTCAATACTCCGCCAGATCGCGAATGGCGGCCTCGATCTTGTCCGGGTTAATCATGAACCAGTTCTCCTGCGGCTCGTTGTAGGGCATGGCGGGCACGTCAGGGCCGCAGAGGCGCTTGACGGGCGCGTCCAACCACTCGAAGGCTTCCTCCACAATGGTGGCCGCCAACTCGGCGCCAAAGCCCATGAACTTGTTGTCCTCGTGCACGATGAGCACTTTGCTGGTCTTCTTCACCGACTCCAGGATGAGTTCCTTGTCCACCGGCAGCAGGGTGCGCGGGTCCACCACTTCCACGCTGATGCCATCTTTGGCTACGCGCTCGGCCGCCTCCAGGGCATAGTGCAGCATGAGGCCGTAGGCGATAACCGTGATGTCCTCGCCGGGGCGCTTGATCTCGCCCTTGCCGATGGGCACGGTGAAAAGCTCGTCGGGCACCTCGCCCTTGATGAGCCGGTAGGTCTTCTTGTGCTCCAGGTAGAGCACCGGGTCGCGGTCCTGAATGGCCGCCCAGAGAAGTCCGGCGGCGTCGTAGGGTGTGCTGGGCGCGATCACCTTCAGGCCGGGAACGTGGGTGAAGAACCCCTCAATGGACTGACTGTGGTAGAGGCCGCCGTGAATCCCACCGCCGTAGGGCGTGCGGATGACCATGGGGCACTCGAAGGCGCCGTTGGAGCGGTAGCGGATGCGGGCCGCCTCGTTCACAATCTGGTCGAAGGCGGGGTGGATGAAGTCGGCGAACTGGATTTCGGCCACGGGCAGCAGGCCGTTGATAGCCATGCCGATGGCCACGCCCACGATGGAAAGTTCCGCCAGCGGCGTGTCAATCACGCGCTCCTCTCCGAAGTGCTCCAGGAAGCCGGCCGTAACGCGGAAGACGCCCCCCTTGGCGCCCACGTCTTCGCCCAGGACGACGACCCGCTCGTCGGCCTCCATCGCCTTCCACAACGTGTCGTGAATAGCTTCGAGAATGGATTTGACTGCCATCGCCTGTGCCTCCTTGGGTGTTATTCGGTTTTCGGCGCGTTGCCCGGTTGAGCAGAGCGTCCGGTTAGCGGTCCCAGTAGACGTGCTTCATGGCGTCGGCCGGGTCGGGGTCGGGCTGCTGCTCGGCCCAGTCGGTGGCGTCGTTGACCACGCCCATCACCCGCGCTTCGATCTCGTCCAGCATTTCCTGATTGGCAATGCCCTTCTCGAAGAGATAGTTGCGCAGGCGGTTGAGAGGGTCGTTCACCGTGCGGTAGTATTCCACTTCCTCGCGCGGGCGGTAGAGGCGGTCGTCGTCGTCCGAGGAGTGGGGCACGATGCGGTAGGTCTTCGCCTCGAGCAGTGTGGGGCCTTCGCCCCGGCGAGCCCGCTCCACTGCCTCTTTCATAGCTTTGTAGACGGCCAGCACGTCCTGCCCGTCCACCACTACGCCTGCCATCCCGTAGCCGGCCGCCCGGTCGGCCACGTTCTCGATAGCCATCTGTTTGTTCTGAGCCACGGAGATGGCGTAGCGGTTGTTTTCGCACACGAAGATGACGGGCAACCGGTGAATGCCAGCAAAGTTCAGTCCTTCGTGGAAGTCCCCCTTGCTGGAGCCGCCTTCACCGAAGCTGACGTAGACCACGGCGTCCTCGCGGCGCCGCTTGATGGCGTAGGCGATGCCGGCCGCCTGGGGGATCTGCGTGGCCACGGGGCTGGACTGAGTGACGACGTTGAGGGGCTTGTACCCCCAGTGAGCGGGCATCTGGCGGCCGCCGCTGGCCGGATCGTTCTTCTTGGCGAGACAACTCAGCATAAGGTCGCGGGCCGGCACACCGATCGTCAGGAGAACCCCCAGGTCGCGGTAGTAGGGGTGGAGCCAGTCCTTGCCCGCTTCGAGGGCGTAGGCGCATCCCACTTGAGTGGCCTCGTGGCCCCGGCAGGAGATGTGGAAGTGGGCCTTTCCCTGGCGCTGGAGAATTTCCATCCGCTCGTCGAGCCGACGGGCGAGGAGCATGAGTTCGTACATGCGGAGCACGTCGTCGTCGGTCAGGCCCAGATCAACGTGGTTGAGAACGGAGCTGGGCGTCTCGACACCAACCGCGATAAACTCGGTCATGGCAACCTCCCTGTTCTGTTAGCGCTTCACCGTTGAAGCATTTTGACTTTTGACCGGCCAGGGGCCGACACATGAAGAGGACAAACGGCTATTTGCGCCGTTATTCTACCGGAAGCAAAACGAATGGGCAAATGACAGGGGACAAATCGCTCTTGTTCTGCCTCTGACCGATTTGACGGCAGCGTCGTTGGGAAATATACTCACGACACAGATGTATTTTAAAAAAAAGAGGCCGACAAATGGTACAAAAAATCTTTCGTGCAGGAAACAACGTTGTTGTCTCCCTCCCTGAGGACGTATTGGAACAACTAGGGCTGGAAGAAGGGACGGAAGTTTCCGTGAAAGTGGACTTGGGGCGACGGTGTATCGTCATTGCCCCAGTAACGCCTACTCCCACGGGCATTGACGCTTGCATTAATGAGGAATTTGCGCGCCAAGTCGCCGAGTTCATTGAACAGTACCGACCAGCCTTGGAAGCCTTAGCCCGCCGATGAAGGCTCTCACTGTGGAGCAGGTGCTCTTCCTGCACGCCCGTTTGATTGAGGAAACGGGAGGTGCACATGGTGTCCGGGACCTCTCTTTGTTAGAATCGGCGGTAGCCCGCCCCTGGTCCACTTTCGGCGGCAGGGACCTCTACCCCAACCTCTTTTTTAAGGCAGCCGCCCTGATGGACTCCCTTCCCGAAGGCCGCTAAGGGCTTGACTTTCTTCTTTTGTGGAGTAACGAATCGAAGCGGACTTCATTACCCCGTAGTTCGGCGCTTCTCGGGCGGATTCACACCAGCATTAGCAGTGGGTGCTCCAACAGCCGCTTGATTTCGCCCAAGAACTGAGCCGCCTCGGCACCATCGGTGACCCGGTGGTCGGCGGAGACCGTGATGGTCATGGTCTGGCCCACGCGGATTTCGCCGTCCCGCACCACGGGCTGCTCTTGCACCGCGCCCACGGCCAGGATGGCGGCCTCCGGCGGGGTGATGACGGCGATGAAGTGGTCCACGCCGTACATGCCCAGGTTGCTGACGGTGAAGGTGCTGCCGCCTAAATCATCGGGCAAGAGCTTGCCCTCGCGGGCGCGCTGCGCCTTTTCACGTGTCTCGCGGGCGATCTGGCTGAGGGGTTTCCGGTCGGCGTGGTGCACGACAACAGTGATCAGGCCATCTGGCAGAGCTACGGCCACGCCGATGTTTACGTCCCCGTGACGGATGACGCGGTCTCCGGCAAAACTGGCGTTGATGTTGGGGAACTTGCGCAGGGCCAGAGCCGCCGCCTTCACGACCAGGTCGTTGACGCTGACTTTGAGCCCCTCTGCGGCCAGGGTCTCGTTGATTTGCTGTCGCAGGCGCATGGCGGCCTCCATGTCCACGCGCATGGTCACGTAGAAGTGGGGAACCGGCGCCTTGCTGGCCGTCATCACCTCGGCGATGCGCTTGCGCATGCGCGAGAGGGGCACCTCCTCGGCGGCGCCCACGGGCTGGACGGGTGGCGCGGTAACCTCCGGTGGAGCAGGCGGCACAGCGGCGCGGGCCAGGGCCGCTTCCACGTCGCGCACCACCACGCGCCCGCCGGGGCCCGTGCCCTGCACCTGGCGCAGGTCAATGCCGTGTTCC
>WFWG01000275.1 GCA_015491235.1 Ardenticatenaceae bacterium | reverse complement strand
GGCTGGAATCAGCATGACCTCGATGTCCCCAATGCCGTAGACCAACCCGAAGAGCAGGTGGGCGGCGAATCCGGTGCCGGTGAGCGCCAGCCAGGCCAGGGACCCGGCCCGTGCCAGCCAGAGCGCGCCCAGGGCGCCCAGCAGCAGCCCCGGCCACGTGACGTTTTCAACCCACAGCCGCCAGAGGAGCGCCAGCCGATCGGCAGGGGCAACGCGGCCCAATTCGCCCCGGAACATAGTTCCCGCCACGTGGTCCAGGAAGGCCCGCAGGGAGCCGTCGTACAGCTCGAGCACCTGACCGTTGCCCAGGGGTTGGTGCAGGTAGGGCGTCAGCGGCCCGCGCCAGGCCACGTAGAGGTAGAGGAGTTGGGGGAGGCTCACCAGCACCAGGGCGAGAAGGACGCGCTGCCGCGACCGCCACCACCGGGGCCAGGCCAGTGCCAGGAAAGCCAGGGTGCCCGGAACCCACAGGAGCGTGGTGCGGTGGTGGGTGAGGCTCAGTCCGTAGAGAAGGGCCGTGGCGAAGAGCGCCCGCTGGCGTCCCCGCTCGCCGTCGGCCCGAAGAAGGGCGACGTGGGCCGCCAGCAGGAGCACCACGAAGAGGGTGTGGAGGGTGTAGACCTCGGCGATGAGGGCTTGGGACCAGAAGGTGGGCGAGAGGCCGAACCAGAGCGCACCGCCAACGGCCAGGGCGACTTGGCCGATGGGTGGAAGACCAGGTGCCCACTCTGCCAACAGGTGGACGAGCAGCGCGGCCAGCCCACCGACGGCCAGCGCGCCCAGAAGAGCCACCATCAGGTTCAAGGCGGTCGCAGGGGAGAACCACGGCGCCAAAGCGTGCGTCCAGGCCCAGCCCACAATGAGAAAGAGAGGATAGCCGGTGGGATGGGCCAGTCCGGCCAGCCAGGCGGCCATTTGGAGTTCGGCGGCATCGCCCCACAGCAGGCCGGGGGCCATGCGGGGCAGGTAGGCGCCCGCCGCCACCAGGGCCACCAGCAGGCCGGCGAGCCACGTGGCCGCGCCCTCGCCCAGCAACGCGCCAGTCGGCCGGCTGCGGCTCACGGCGCGCCTGCCTCCTGCCCCCACCGCACCCAATCCAGGGCCGCCGCCAAGGGGCGGTCGTCCGGGCGGTGGCGCACGTAAGCCGTGCCTTCCGCGTTAACCGTCTCCAGCGCCGAGCCTGGCGGAGCGCCCTTCACGCCGATGAGCGCGTAGCTGGTCCCGCGCGCCTCCGGCACCTGTGCGGCCCCCAGCGAGGCCAGCGCTTTCCGGGCTTCGGGCGTCAGGTGGGCCAGCGCGTCCCCCTGAAAGGCCACGACCACCACGCGCCCCTCGGGGATGGCCGCAATGAAATCGGCCAGCTTTTGGGCCTCATAGACGTTGGCCGCCGTGTCGAAGCCGGCCCGGTTCACCACGCGGCCTGTGGGCGGCTCCAGCACCGTTACGTTCACCCCGCGCCGGTGCGCGCTGGCGTCCTCCCCGTTCACCGTGATGTACGCCAACTCGCCGAAGGCCGGCCCACCGCTGGTTACCTCCACGTCGGCCAGCAGTTCCACGCCCGTCTGTCCCACCTGGCGGACGTGGGGGAGCACATCGCGGGGACGGGCTGTCCAGGCCCAGGAGAGCACCACCTTGTTGGTCGTCGTGGTGTTGAGGAAATCGGCCGGCACGGTGAAGGCGTATTCCGTCCACCCTTCGCCCATGATGGCTTTGGGCTCGTCGGCGCGGAGGAGGCGCCCGTTGACGGCTACTTCGAAGCGCTGTGGAGGGGCGCCCGGATACGCGAAGGGCGCCAGCCGCAACGTAAGGTAAACGAAGGGGGCGTCGGGCGGAGCCGGTGGCAGGAAGACGGTCGCCCTGGGGCCAATTGCCCAGTTGGCGCTGGCGCCCGCAATGACCTCGTTGGCTCCCCACCCCTCACCCCGGTACATGTCGCTGGCCGGGGTACCGAAGTCCACCAGCAGGTCGTCCGGCGGCGGGGGGAGGCGCAACCGGTAAAGCTCCACCCCGTCGGCGGCGGCCACCAGGTCCGCATCCCACATGGAAAGGGCGTAGGCGCGGGTCGCCTCGTAGGTGTCGCTGTAGGGCGGGCGTCCCGGCACCGGCGGGTGGACCACCAAGTAGCGAATTCCCAGCAACTGGGCCAGGGCCGCCGCCTGGGCCCGGTCTTCGGCAACTTGCTCGGGCGGAATCCGGGCGTTCACGTCCGTTTGGAGCGCAATGAGGGAGCGGATGACCGGCAGCCGCGCGAAGTAGTCGAACTTGGAGCGGGGCGCGCGGGAGATGTTCCCGCTCACCAGCCGCTTGCCGTGGGCCGTCTGGTAGTATTCCACCCGCGTGTTCTCGGCGCCCAGCACGCCGAAGCTGTTGCGCCAGCCCAGCGGCAGGGGGAGCACGGCCACGTCGTCGGGGTCGGCGGCCACGTGGGCGTAGACAGCCGGCACCCGCGCGTCGGTCAGCGGCAACGGCAGAGCCAGTTGCTCGAAGAGCAGAAGCGCCACCAGGCCGACGCCCAGCCCGCCAGCAGCGGGGCGGGGAAGCCGTGTGACCACGCGGCGCAGGATCCAGGCGACGGCAAAGGCCACCAGCACGGCCGCGCAGAGCATGAGGACCACGCTGAAGCGGTTGGGCACCCGGTTGGCCCGCACGACAGGAATGTAGTGCAACAGGATGAAGGGCAGGGGAATTCCGGTGCGCAGGCCGTCGAAGTCATACTCCACCTGGCCGTTCACCTGGAGCAGCGGCCCCAGGCTGAAGAGCAGGAAGGTGATCAGTCCCACGAACCAGCCGGCCACCCGCCGTCGGTGGACCAGGGCGGCCAGCGTGACCAGCACGAACGTGCTCACCCCCACGAAGACGGTGTTCACGTCGCGAAAGCGGGCCGTGCCCTCCCGGACGGCCCGCAATTCCTGAACCCAGTCGCTCCCGAAGAAGGGGTGGAGGGCCACCGGCGTGACGAAACTCCACAGGTCGGCGGAGAGCTTGAGGGCGTCGCCCCACCCTTCGAGGGCGAAATCGCTGTTGAGGAAGGTGCGCACAACCGGCACACCCACGGGAGCCCACAGGAGCGCGGCCACCACGCCCGTGGCGAGGGCTCGCCGCCACCAGCCGGGCGCCCACCGCCCCCACGAGAAGAGCCACAGGAGGACCGCCAGCATTCCCAGAAAGACGCCGAAAATCATCTCGTTGTAGAGGGCGGCGGCCAGGAAAATCCCGGCCAGCAGGGAAGCTCGCCAGCCGGGGCGCCGCAAGCTCTTCAGCCAGAAGAGGGCGAAGAGGGGGATGAACCCCGTGCTCACCATGTCGTAGTGGCCCAACGCGGCGTAGACCGAACGGTAGGCCCCAAAGGCGTAGAGCAGCCCGGCGGCCAGAGCGCCCCACTCCCGCGCTCGACGTCGGTAGCCGGCCTCGTGGAGCACCCACCGTGCCAGCAACCAGGCGCCCCAGGCGCTCAACACGGTGGTGAAGAGGAGCACCAGGTTGCTGGCGAGCACCAGGCCCACCGTGTCCAGGAGGGGGAAGGCCAGCAGGGCGTTTCCCATGTTGTACGTGTAGAGCACCAGGTCAATGCCCACCGGGTGGAAAATCCAGTCGCTGTGCAGCGGGTTGACCTGAAAGCGCAACAGCGCCGCCTTGAACCACCACAGGTTCCACACGAAGGTGTACTCGTCGAAAGCCCACGTGGCGCTGCCCGGCACGTGTGTTGTCATGCGGAGGGGGAGGGGCCACCACCATACAAGCGCCAGAACCAGCGCTGTGGTAGCTACGGCGAGGTGGCGACGCAGCACACCAGTGCGCTGCGCTGTGGACGGCACTGCTGTGTGGGCAATGGGGTGCGCGGTTGTGTCGCTCATCGGGCGCTGGTTCTCGCGCAAGTGTAAGGTGCCTCACACGGCCAACTTGTATGACCAGATGGGGCGAATCTCCTTCTCGTGCAGGTAAGCTTCCGTTGCTCTTTCCGGGAGTGTAGTGGAAGCTTTTCGCGCTCTGATTGTATCCCTGTTGGGAGTTAAAAGCAAATCGTTCCTGTGAAAGTGGAAAGCATCATGGGCTGGTGGTATAATAAGCCGACAGTGTTACGGCCAAGCAGCTTTGAGCGGGAGACCACTATGCCCCTGAACAGCGACCAGTTGGTCCGCCAGTTGTATGAACTCGCCCGTCACGTGGAGCAAGCTGATCGCCGCCGTTGGCTCGACGAGGCACGAGCACTTCTGCACCTCGTTCGCCGGGAGCGAGTGTTGGAGAAGCTGCGCGTCCAGCAAGCTCAGCGCGTCCCCTGGCTCACGGCCGAACCGCTGGGTGAACTGGGGGAACGGCATCCGGCTCCCCCACCTCCCGCGGCCGTCACAGTGGCGGCCGCGGACGGCTCGGCCATGCCACCCGATCGCCACAGCCCGGTGCGCTTCTATGTGCTCAACACGGGGTGGGTGCGCCTGCGGTACGGCGACGCGCCGAGCTTTGACTACGGCGTGACAACGGATGTGCGTTACCGCTACGGCGACCTCTACTTCGGTGGCGATCCCCTCCACCCCGTTGAAGGAGGACTGCTGAGCGCCCTGATGGCTGTGGCCGAGTTGCGGGCCCTGCGCCAGGCCGTGGAGGGTGCCCCGCGGCCGGTGGTAGGACTCCTGGATGGCACCATGATTCTGTGGACCATTCAGAGCGAGCCGGACAGCGTGCGCCTTTCCGTCCTGAACATGTACTTGCAAGAACTGGCGTGGTTCGCGGCAGAGCGGGTTCCTCTGGGGAGTTACATCAGCAGCCCCGGCTCCTTCGACGTAAGCAACACGTTGCGGGTGTACTTGTGTCCACAGCCGTCGCGCGAGTGCCGCCTGTGCCACGCCGACGAGGCGTTGCGCCTGTGTCGCGAGTTGCGGGACATCCGCGACGCACAACTCTACCGCACCGAGTTGGAGCCCTACGAGCGCACTTGCCTCTTCCGCAGCCGCTCCCACATTTTGGCCCACTACGGGCCGCACGAGATCCACTTCTGTTACGTCCACACAGGTGAGGAGATCGCCCGGCTGGAGATGCCCGCCTGGGTTGCCCAAGACGAGGCGTTTTTGGGAATGCTTCACGCGGTAGTGGCCGATCAGTGCCGCCGTTCGGGGATGCAGCCCCCCTACCCGCCAGCGCTTCACGAGGCCCACGAGCAGGCCGTGCTCTCTACGGCTGACCGCGAACAGGTTCACTTGCTGCTGGAGGAGATTCTAGCGGAGCAGGGACATCTCCTGCGGTGGAGCGCCAAATCGCACCACAAGCGAGTACGAGGAGTGTAAAGAGGAGGAACGCCATGAAGAAAGTGCTCACCATTGCTGGCTCTGACTCCGGCGGAGGGGCCGGGATTCAGGCCGACCTGAAAGCCTTCGCGGCCCGGGGTGTTTATGGAATGAGCGCCATCACCGCTATTACGGCTCAAAACACGGTGGGGGTGCAGGGTGTCTTCGAGTTGCCCGCCGACTTCGTGGCACGGCAAATCGACTCGGTGATGGAGGACATCGGCGCCGACGCCTGGAAGACGGGCATGTTGTCCAACGCGGACATCATCCGCGTTGTGGCCGAGCGGGCTCGCCATTACGGGGTGGAAAAGCTCGTTGTGGACCCCGTGATGGTGGCCAAGGGTGGTGACCCCCTTCTACGGCCCGAGGCCCGCGACGCGCTCATCGAGGAACTGGTCCCCCTGGCCTACGTGATTACCCCCAACCACCACGAGGCCCAAGTGCTGACCGGCCTGGAAATTCACACTGTGGATGACGCGCGGGAGGCGGCCCGCCGCATTCACGAGATGGGAGCCCGACATGTGGTCGTCAAGGGAGGACACTTGCCGGCGGCGGAAGCGCAGGGGGTGGCCGTGGACGTGTTCTTCGACGGCCAGGAGTGGGTGGAGTTGCCAGCCCCGCGCATTCCGACGAAGAACACCCACGGCACGGGCTGCACCTTTGCTTCGGCCATCGCCGCCGAGTTGGCCAAAGGGAAGTCGCCCCTACAGGCGGTGCGAATTGCCAAAGCCTACCTGACGGCTGCACTCAAGGCGGCTGTTGACCTGCACATTGGGCACGGGCACGGCCCGCTCAACCACTTTCTAGGGAGCCAAGTGGAGGTGCCGGAGGAATAACACGTGAAGGAGCACTGGGCCCAAGCACGTTTGTTTTCCTATGAATACAGGGAACGGAAGCCAGTTCGCTCTGCAATGATGACCTGGTTGCGACCTCTCCGCTTGGCTTCATAAAGTGCCTTGTCGGCGGCGTCGTGGAGCTCGAAGAAGGTGGGATATTCGGGGAACATGGCCACGCCACAACTGAACGTGACAGTGAACGTCTCATAGCCGACACGGTGTTTGATTTGTGCGAAGTTTTCCCGCACGGTGTCCAGAATGCGCGCCGCGTGGGTGCTGTCAGTATCCAGCAGGATAACAGCGAATTCTTCACCCCCGTACCGCCCGATGATGTCCGTCTTGCGCAGGCGTTGCTGAAGCACGCGGGCCAGGCTGCGGAGCACCCGGTCGCCCACCAGGTGACCATACGTGTCGTTGACCCGTTTGAAATGGTCCAGGTCAATCATGGCGAAGGCGATCCGGAGGTCTTGCCGTTGTGCGCGCTCAGTTTCTTTCATCAAGTGTTCCTCGATCGCCGTATGGTTGAGCAAACCCGTCAAACCGTCTCGCACGGTGAGTTGACGGAGGACGCGAGACCGTTTTGCTCGAATGCGAACGGACCTGACCAAGTATTCGGGCTCCACGGGCTTGAGGAGGAAATCGTCGCCCCCCAAGCTCATAGCGTCCAGTTGTTTTTCCACATCCTGTTCGCCTGACAGGAACACGATCGGCACTGTCACGAACGACTCCATGTGCCGGATAATTTTGGCCAATTCGACGCCTGAACACTCGGGCATGTAAATGTCCATGAGGATAAGGTCTGGCTGAAAGTCAACCAGGGCCGACATGATCTCTTCCAGTGGTCTGGTCACAATGTGCGTGACGAAACCGGCGTCTTTCAGCACGTAGGCGTAAAATTCTGCCACGGCCGGCTCGTCTTCGACGATGAGGATGTGGTAGGGCTCCGCTTCACGGTGGTCAATCAGCGCTTCCAGCCGATCAATGAGCACGTCCATGTCCACCGGTTTGGAGAAGAAAGCCTCTCCTCCAGCCCGCACCGCGTTCAGGCGGACAGTGATGTCGTTCTCCGTGGAGACGAAGAGAATGAGGGGAAACTGGACTCCACCCCGACGAATACGGGAAGCCGCCTCCAGCCCGTCCGGCCTGTCCAGATCAATGATAACGGCATCAGGCTGTTGGGCGGCCACGTGGCGCACAAACGCTTCCTGGTCCGTAAACCGCTGTATGCGGTAGCCGAAATGAGTGAGTTGGGGAATGTCCTGCCAGAGTTCCTCGTCCTCGGTGAGAATGGCAATTTGCTGTTCTTTTGGCGCCTCTTGGGAAAGGGGATGTTCGACTTCATCTGTGGACGGGGAAGGCAAACTGATAGCTTCCGTGTCTCGAATGTGAGAACAGGCTTCTTCCAGGTCGTCCAGTAACTTCTCCACGTGTTGTTCCCACTCAGCCGTCGGAATCTGGTGATAGTCAATCACAGAGGCCAACACATACTGCAACTCGTAAGCTGTTTTGGCCATTGCGTTGAAACCGAAGACAGCACAGGATCCCGCCATACTGTAAACGAGGCTGTGCAGTTTCACCAAGATAGTGCGGTCCCACTGTTGTTTGCGGGCTTGGGTCCACGCCTCCCGGATCTCCTCAAAGCGTTTCGGCAAGTAAGAGACGTAAACCGCCCGCATCTCCCCAAAAGCCGTCTGTACGCGGTTGGGCCCTCCGTACATGTCCAATACTCCAGCCGGTGTGCTGTTTGCGTTGGCAACTGCTCAGTTCGACGTGCGTGGCCTTACTTACCGACAGCAAGGCATTTGTTCCTTCCAACGGGAAAGGGAAACGTGACCGAGAAGATGGCCAAGTCGTTGTTGTCCCCGTCCCAAATTCGGTGGGTTCGTGTGTCAAGTATATGCAAAAGCTCGTGAACGACAACTGGACGGCACGTTTTTTAAAATTCCCTCCCACGAACCGTCAGTTTTGGTCACACGTGGAAGGTTTCCAGAGAAACCATGTCGTTCCAGTTGTGCCCCGCCTTGAGGTCTACCTTCAGGGGCACTTTCAGGGTGTAAGCGTGGCTCATGTGGTTCCGCACCAGTTGGGCGGCCTCAGCCAGTTCGCCTTCGGGCACCTCGAAGACCAGTTCGTCGTGAACTTGAAGGATCATGCGAGTTCCAAGGCCTCTTTCGTGGAGGGCAGTGTGAATGCGGATCATGGCCAGCTTGATAATGTCGGCCGCGCTTCCTTGAATGGGGTGATTTTTGGCGGCCCGCTCGGCGGCCCGGCGCAGGTTAGCGTGGGCATCACTGTCGGTTTGGAGTTCCGGGAAATAGCGCCGTCGCCCCAGGATCGTCTCGGTGTAGCCTCGCTGCCGTGCCTGCTCGACGATGCGCTCCAGGAAATCGGCCACTGTAGGAAAGTTGGCGAAGTAGCGCTGCAGAAACGCCTCGGCTTCCTCGCGGGAGATGCCCGTGTCGCGGGCCAGCCGCCAGGCGCTCATGCCGTAGAGCAGGCCAAAGTTGACGCGCTTGGCCAGGTCTCGCATTTCGGGCGTGACTTCCTCCGGCGGTACGCCGAAAATGGTGGCGGCCGTGGCACGGTGCACGTCCCCATCATGCTCGAAGACCTCAATGAGCTTGGGGTCACCGCTCAGGTGGGCCAGGATGCGCAGCTCAATTTGCGAGTAGTCGGCCGAGAGCAACACGTAGCCGGGGGCTGCCACGAAGGCCTGACGAATGCGACGGCCTATTTCGGTGCGAACGGGGATGTTCTGCAGGTTCGGGTTGGACGAGCTCAGGCGGCCGGTCTCCGTTCCGGTCTGACTGAAGTCGGTGTGGATGCGGCCCGTTTGCGGGTTGACCATGCGGGGCAACTGTTCCACGTAGGTGTTGAGCAGCTTGTGCAGGTGGCGGTGTTCGAGAATGAGGTCAATCACCGGGTGAAGGCCCCGCAGGCTCTCCAGCACGCTGGCAGCCGTCGAGTAGTGGCCCGTCTTGGTGCGCCGCACGCCCTTTTTGCTTAGTCCCAGGTGCTCGAAGAGCACTTGGCTGAGTTGGGGGCCGCTGTTCACGTTGAACTCGAACCCCACCAGCCGGTAGATTTCCCGCTCCAACTCGCGCAGCCGTCCTCGCAACTCGATTTCCAGCACCTTGAGGGCGTCCAGGTCGAGGGCTACCCCGGTCAACTCCATTTCCGCCAGCACGGAGACGAGCGGCATTTCCACTCTGGTAAACAAGTTCCACTGTTCCCGCTCGTGCAACTCCTTGCTCAAGACGCGCACCAGCCGCGTGGTCATGTCCACGTCGGCGCAAGCGTAGAGGGCAGCCTGCTCCACCGGCACCTCGCCCATCGAAATTTGCTCGGATGGACGCTTGCCGATCAAGTCGGTGATAGGCGTCATTTCCACGCCCAGCTTCTCGAACGCCAGCCCCTTCAGCCCGTAGTTGCGGTGGCCTGGGTTAATAAGCCAGGCCGCAATCATGGTGTCGAAGTCCACGTTGGTCACCCGGAAGCCGTGCCGCCGCAGAACCAGCAAGTCGAACTTGGCGTTGTGGGCGCGCGTGGGGATGCGACGGTCGGTCAAGTACGGACCCACAAGTGCCCGCACGCGCTCCAAAGGCACGTTGTACGCGGCACCCTCCAGCCCGGTGTGGGCAATGGGGATGTAGAACCCCTCTCCCTCCCGAACAGCGAGGGCCAGGCCCACCAGGCCGGCCTGCATGGCGTCTGTACTGTCCGTTTCCACGTCGAATGTGATGAACTCCGCCTTGGCCAGCCGTTCGGCCAATTCCCGCAACTGCTCGTCCGTGTGAACCAGGTGGTATTCCACGGGTCGCTGGGCTTCCTCGGTGAGTGCCGCCCGCTCCGGCTGGAGGCCAGCCGGTTGGGGCACGCGTCCCACCAGGCTCTTGAACTCCAGTTCCCGAAAGAGGGCCAGCACCCGCTCGCGGTCGAAATCACGCACGCGGCACGCCTCCAGGTCGAGCTGGATGGGCACATCGGTGCGGATGCGGGCCAGATCGCGGCTCAAGAAAGCTTCCTCCCGGTGAGCCGCGAGGGCGCGCCGGGCGCGCTCAGGCTTGATCTCGTCCAGGTGGTCGTAGATGTTCTCCAGAGAACCGTACTTCTGCAGGAGTGCGCGGGCGGTCTTCTCCCCCACGCCCCGCACGCCGGGAATGTTGTCACTGGGGTCTCCCACGAGGGCCTTGTAGTCCACAAGCTGGTGCGGCTCGACGCCGTATCGCTCCCGAATGCGCTCCGCGTCGTAGATAATCACGTCGGAGAAACGGCGCCCGCTGGTCATCACGCGGACGTGTTCGTTGATCAGCTGGAAGGCGTCCGTGTCGCCAGTAACAATCAGCACCTCCAGTCCCTGCGCTTCGGCCTGGCGGGCTAGCGTGCCGATCACGTCGTCGGCCTCGTAGCCCTCCACAGCGAAGATGGGGATGTTGAACGCCTCCACCACCTGGCGGATGCGCTCCATTTGGGCAGCCAGTTCTTCCGGCTGTTTGGCCCGGTGGCCCTTGTACTCGGCGAACGTCTCGTGGCGGAAGGTGCGGCCCGTGTCGAAGGCCACGGCGATGTAGTCTGGGCGCACCTCCTCCAGCACCCTGAGCACCATGCTGGTGAAGCCGTACACGGCGTTGGTCAGTTCGCCCTTCGTGGTAGCCATGTCTGGCGGCAGGGCAAAGAAGGCTCGGTAGGCCAGGGCATGGCCGTCAATCAAAACCAACAGGGGACGTGTTCGTCTGGTCATTGGGTGTGCTCCTCAGCGGGATGTTTGGCAGGCACCGGTGATTCTGCCAGTTCGACCGGTTCCACGACCAGCCGCATCTGGTCCACGCTCACAACGCGCACCTTGGTGCCGGGTTCCAGGGGAGCGTGGGGGCTAATGGCCACCCACCGCTCGCCTCGTACCAGCACCATGCCCTCCGGGTCTATTCGCGCTCGCACCTCGCCGACCTGGCCGACAAGTCCCTCGCGACCGGTCAGTGGCTGGCGGCGGCGCTCTTTAAGCGCTGCGCCGATGGCAAAGGCGAAAAAGCCTCCCAGCACAAGCGCTACCGTGATCACAAGTGTCTTGGAAACGGCGAGAAAACTGGTGTCAAAGAGCATGAAGGCCCCCAGGACGAACGCGATCACGCCGCCCAGGGCGAAGATGCCAACCGAGGGCGTGAGCGCCTCCATGAGAAAAAGAGCAAACGCCAGGGCGATAAGGGCCAGGCCAGCGTAGTTGGCTTCCAACACGCCCAGGGCGTAGAACCCCAGCAAGAGCGCGATCACCCCGAAGATGCCAGCCGCATATCCGCCCGGGCTGTAGAGCTCGATAATGATGGCCGTGCCCCCCAGCGAGAGGAGCAGAAGGGCGATGTTGGGGTTGGCCAGCAAGTGCAGAAATTGCTCAATTGGCGTCATGTCGAGTTCGCGGACAGAGGCCCCGCTGAGTTCTAGCGTAACAGTCCGCCCGCGCACTTCGGCCTGACGGCCATCGAGTTGCCGCAACAAGTCGGGGATGTCGGTCGCAATGGCGTCAATGATGCCCACTTCGAGGGCCTCGGTTTCGTTCGCGCTGACCGCTTCTCGCACCGCCTTCTCGGCCCATTCGACCGCCTTGGGCCCCCGCCGGGCCGCGTGGGACTTGATGGACGCCACCAGGTCGTTGGTGATTTTCCGGCTCAGGGTCTCTGGGATTTCCTGTCCCTCGCCCGCCACCGGTGAGGCTGCCCCAATCGTCGTGCGCGGGGCCATGGCCGCGAAGTGGGCTGCCAGCACGATGAACGTGCCGGCCGAGGCTGCCCGCCCACCGCTGGGCCAGACATAGACTGTCACCGGCACGTCGGCGTTGTCGAGCACCTTGACGATCTCGCCCATGACTTCGACGGAGCCGCCCGGCGTGTCGAGCCGCAAGATTACAAGTTGGGCCCCCGTGGCGCGCGCCTCTTTCAGGCCCCGTTCCAAGTAGGACTTGAGCGCGGGTGTGACAGGGCCGCTGGCCGTGAGAACAATCACGTCGCCCTCCTCAGCTTGTGCGCGGGCTGGTACCGTGTTCAGCAGGAGGGCGGCAAGCCCCGCCACGACAAACAGCACCCCCAACAATCGCCGGTACCACATGATCGCCTCCCTCTCCTCGGGGAACACCGGCGTGAAGCCACCAGTTGTTTCTTCTGATTGAGATTTTGTCCCGCTCGGGGCGATTTGGCAAGTGAAGGCCGCCGCCCGCTGAGCCCCAGCAGCACTACCACAAGACTTCAAGCTGGGAGACATCCCGCAGCACAATCTGCGGTGTTCCCCGGTAAAGCTGCACCCGCCCGGTGATGACAACGCATCGCCCCAGCAAGTACGTTTCAGGGGGCTCGGGGAACTCGGACCAGCGCTCCGGGAAGATGACCACGTAGAAATAGCCCTGGTAGGGATCGTGGGAGTTGAGAAAGACAGCTTTGCCACTGTTGTGGGTGCGCACGACTTGGAAGACAATTGTAGCGGTCTGCCCCACGACGGCCTCAGCCTGCTCTGGCCCAATGGCCCCCGTGACCAGTTCCGGCGAGCACGCTCTGGCCTGTGAGGTGGGCGACGGGAGGCGAACGGCAGCGGTTGGCGAAGGGGCAGGGCCGGCCGTAGGCACGGCGAGCAATGTCGCCCAGATTCCACGCCTCTCTGCCCGCGCGCGGGCCTCCAGGTCACGCAGCAGGTCGGCAAAGCGCTCGTCGGGCGGGATGATGTTGACGAACGCATACCCCTGCCTGACCAACTCCGCCTGCACAAAGGTGCCGTCGGCCAAGAAGACCCACCGCAGCAGGCGCCCGTAGTCGTCCCTGTTAGTGGTGTCGGAAAGCAGCCACACGACTTGTCGCTCGACAAGTTGCCGGTTGAAGGCGGCCGCCTCTGGCCCGTAGGGTTCGGCGCGGCCCAAGTTCGGGTTCGCGTCCGTCTCCGGCGCGTCTACGCCGAGGTAGCGCACCCGGCGACCATCCTCCAGTTCCACCGTGTCCCCGTCAATGGTGCGGGCCACCACGCTTATCTCCGGTGTTTCCCGGTATGAGGAGGAAGTCGGGGCTGGAGGGGCAACGGGGGAAGGTGCGGGGCGAAGCAGCACGGTTACGGCTAAAATCAGGTTGACGGTCGCTGAAATGGCAAGTAGAACTCCCAACGGCGAGCGCCACTTCATGGGCTATTCCTCCTTCTGGCATTTGGAGGGACCTAGCGGGTTGGGAACCCCTGTTCGGTCGTCACCC
>WFWG01000274.1 GCA_015491235.1 Ardenticatenaceae bacterium | reverse complement strand
TCCTTTGGGTGGTAACGTTTCACGTGAAACACAAAAAGGCGAAAGGGAATGTCATGACACCCACAACCCCTGTGGAATACGCTCGAACACACCGCGAACGCTTCCTTGAGGAACTGAAAGCCCTCTTGCGCATTCCCAGCATCAGCACGCTGCCCGAACACAAGCCTGACGTCGAGCGGGCCGCTCAATGGTTGGCCGACCACCTGCGGGCCATCGGCGTCCCCAGCGTGGAAATCGTGCCCACCGACGGCCACCCCGTCGTCTACGGCGAGTGGTTGATGGCCGGCCCCGAGGCTCCCACTGTGCTCATCTACGGCCACTACGACGTGCAGCCGGTGGACCCGCTGGACGAGTGGCGCACCCCGCCCTTCGAGCCCACCGTCCAGGGCGACAACCTCTACGCCCGTGGCGCCTCGGACGACAAGGGACAACTCTTCGTCCACCTCAAGGCCGTGGAAGCCTACCTGCGCACCGAGGGACGCCTGCCGGTGAACGTCAAGTTCCTCCTCGAGGGGGAAGAGGAGTGCGGCAGCCCCAACCTGGCCCCCTTTGTCGAGCGCTACGCCGAACGCCTGCAAGCCGACGTGGCCCTCGTCTCCGACACCCACATCCTGGGGCCAGACCAGCCTAGCATCGTCTACGGCCTGCGAGGGTTAAGCTACATCGAGGTGACCGTACAGGGACCAGCCCACGACCTGCACAGCGGCATGTACGGCGGCGCGGTGGAAAACCCCCTGCACGTGCTGGCCCGTTTGGTGGCTCAACTGCACGACGAGCAGGGCCGCGTCACCATCCCCGGCTTCTACGACAAGGTGCGCCCCCTGAGCGACGAGGAGCGGGCCGAACTGGTCCGCGTGCCCTACGGCGAAGCCCAACTGCTGGCCGAAACGGGTGTCCCCCAGCCCTGGGGCGAGCCGGAGTACACCGTCGTCGAGCGCATCGGCGCCCGCCCTACGCTGGACGTCAACGGCATGTGGGGCGGCTTCACCGGCCAGGGCGCCAAGACCGTCATCCCCGCCAGGGCGCACGCCAAAATCTCCATGCGCCTCGTGCCCGACCAGGACCCCGACGAAATCGCTCGCGCTGCCCTGGAGTACCTGAAGAAGCTGGCGCCACCAACGGTGACGGTGGAGGGGCAGGCCCTCTACGGGAGCCCGCCGGCCCTGGTGCCCCGAGATTTGCCCGCCATGCGCGCCGCCGCCGCGGCCTACGAGCAGGTGTGGGGCAAACGCCCTATCTTCACGCGCGAGGGGGGCACCATACCAGTGGTGGCCCTGTTCGCCACTCGGCTTAACCTGCACACCGTGCTGATGGGCTTCGGGCTGGGCGACGACAACCTGCACGCTCCCAACGAGAAGTTCTTCTTGCCCAATTTCTACCGCGGTATCGAGACAGTCATCCGTTTTCACCGCCTGCTCGCCGAACAACGGGGCTAAAGGGCTTGACACCCCAATGTGCAATTCGCCAGGAACGTGCTTTGTGCGTATACTTGCCTTGAAAGTTGAGCAAACAATCCGTTGAACAGAGGGAGGGATTTCTTATGGCGGACAAAGTAAAAGTTGGCATCAATGGATTTGGCCGCATCGGCCGGCAGGTTTTCAAGGCCATTTACGAGAACTACCGCGACGTGATTGAGGTGGAGGCGGTCAACGACCTGATGGACGCCCGCACGAACGCTCACTTGCTGAAGTACGACTCCATTTATGGCCGGTTCCCCGGCAAGGTGGAAGTGCGGGACGACGAAATCTACGTGGACGGCAAGCGTTTGAAATCATTTGCCATCCGCAATCCTGCCGAAATTCCGTGGGGCGATCTGGGCGTGAGCATCGTTATCGAGTCCACGGGCGTCTTCCGCCAGCGCGACCAGGCCGCCCAGCACCTGACGGGCGGAGCCAAGAAAGTGGTCATCACGGCGCCAGCCAAGGGCGCGGTAGACCTGACAGTGGCCCTCGGCGTCAACGAGGAGGTGTACGATCCGGACAAGCACGTCATCGTCTCTAACGCCTCCTGCACCACCAACTGTCTGGCGCCGGTGGCCAAAGTGCTCCACCAGACGTTTGGCATCCGCCGGGGCCTGATGAGCACCATCCACAGCGTGACCAACGACCAGCGCATCCTGGACCTGGCCCACAGGGACCTGCGCCGCGCCCGTTCCGGCATGATGAACATCATCCCCACCACCACGGGCGCCGCGCGGGCCGTGGCCCTCGTCATCCCCGAGCTGGAAGGGCGCTTCGACGGCATGGCCTTCCGCGTCCCCACGCCGACGGTCTCGGTCATTGACTTCGTGGCCGAGTTGGAGCGGGACACGACCGTCGAGGAAATCAACCAGGCCTTCATCGAGGCTTCCCAGGACGAGGGCTGGCTGGGGAAGGTGCTGGCTGTCACCGACGAGCCGCTGGTTTCCTCCGACTTCATCGGTGACCCCCACAGCGCCACGGTGGACCTGCCCAGCACCCAAGTGATCGGCGGCAACTTCGTGAAGGTCGTGGCGTGGTACGACAACGAGTGGGGCTACTCCAGCCGCGTGGCCGACCTGGTGGCCTTCATGGCCGAAAAGGGCGGGTTCTAGCCGGCGTTGTTGCTAAACGCGGGGGCGCAGCGCTGCGCGGCGCTGCGCCCCTTTCGCTTTAGAACGTGTACCGCACCGTGTAGGTCACGACAGCCTCGCCGTTGGCGGGGACTTCCAGCCGCCACTCCACCGTTCCGGCGTCCAGCTTCGTGTGGCGCGCGCTCTCGCGCACGATCTCCCACTCGCTCCAGCGGAACAAGTGCTCCACCACCCGCACCTCGACGGCCTCGTCCTTGTGGTTGCGGACGCGGATTTCGTAGCTCTCCTCGATGACGTCCTTGCCCAGCCGCCGAAAGTCGGTCTGGCGCCGCTCGCCCACGATGTCGAAAGCGTTGCCCAGGCGCAGGCGCACGAGTTCGTCCTTGGGAGTGTGGTCAATTCGGTTTTCGCCAATGAACTGGAGGCTGCCGTCCACGTCGGCCTTGTAGACCCGCACCCGGCCGGCGGGCAGCGGGATGCCCAGGCCAGCCTCGGCCGTGTTCTCGAACTGGAGGTAGATGTTCACGTCGGGAGCGGAGAAGACGCCGTAGTTCGGCTCCGTGATGGGCGTGCCGTAAAACCGCAATCCTGAGGCCCCGTCGTACACGAAAATCTTCTCCACCGGAATATCAGCCGCCGACGTGAACTCGATTTGTTTCGTCTGCTGGTCGCGCACCGTGACGGGGCGCTGCACGTCGTACAGGCGGTACTCGAAGAGGGCGCGCTCTTCCACGCCAGGGGACGGCGTGGGCATCACAGCCCGCTCTTCAGCAACAGCCACCACTTTTTCCGCCACCACGTTCACGTCGCCTGCCACCAACTTCAGTTTGGCCTCCTTGTAGGTGGCGCCACTGCGGTTGTCGAGCGTGATCCACCCGTTGAGGTCAGCGGCGGTGTCGTCCGCGTTGAGCTGCATCACGTAGTCCGCCTGCCAGGTGACACCGTTCGTCAGGTACGTCACTTCCACATTCTGCGTGCCGGCGCGACGGGCGTTCAGCAGCCACACCAGCGTGGGCCGCGTGATGAGCCCTTCTGGCAGGCGAGGGAAGGTGAACTCCCGCACCTGGTCGCGCCGGACGACCACGATGTTGCCGGCGCGATCTCGAATGATGATGTCGTCCCGGCCGGCGAGGAGTGTGCCAGCGTATTCGGTGCCGTCCTCGGTGACAAGCGCTACCTCTTCGTCCACGTATTTCTCCAGAAGTTTCTGGCTGCCTACCAGGTCGTACTCGAAGTTCTGTTCGAGCACGGTGGTGCCTTCCGGGTCGGTCAAGGAGCGGAAGAGCACGCTGGTGGGGTCAATTTGGGCCGCCACGTCCGAGAAGCGCACCTCGTTCGTTCCAGATCGCAGGGTGATGGTGCGCCGGTCGCGCACGAGGGCCACGTTCTGGTTGTAGACGGTGAGGGCGAGGGCTTCCTCCTGGGCCCGGGCAACGGAAACAGGCGCAGCAAGGTCGGGGGAAGGGCTCGACGGCGTCCGGGAGAACAAGCTGGTGATACCGAAGGCCACAAGGAGAATCAGAGACACAAGAAACAGGCGTTTCCACATTGAAATCCTCCTCTCAGCGGATTGCGAATCCTGTCGTGCGAAGGGCGACGCGCGCCCGCCAAGGTCTCTTCCACGACGGCACGGCTATTCACAGAACGTCGTTGGAGGAAGAAGTGTTCCCGCCTCCTCACTCCGCGATCAAGCCCACTTCGCTGACCAGGGATTCGTAATCCCATCCGCTGGCGTAGATCTGAACGGACGTGATGATGAGTGGATCGCGGAGTTGAGCTTTCAAGTCGGGGATTTCGACGGGGAACCAGGTGTCGCGGGGAATGCGCTGGCCGGTCTCGTTGACGAAGAAGCCGGCGTCATTCTGGTAGTAGAAGCCACGCACCCAGTGGTTGTCGTTGCCGTACACGTCCTTGTAGTTGATGCGCACCATAAGGGGAAACTCGGAGTTGAGTTGGCCGCCGCCGCTGAGGGACTGATACTTCAGCTTCACGTCCAGGCGCAACTTCAGGGTTTCGTAATCGCCAATGTACTTGTTCAACGCCTGGCGGATGCCCGTTTCGCCGTGGTTGTTCTGGCTGCCCGTGCGATAGAAGCGCACAGCGCGCCGGCCCTCGTCCACCACGATTTCGGCTGTGCCGTCCACCGTGCCGCCGTCGCCGCCTTGGTCGTTGTAGACGACCCAGCCCTCGGCGAGGGGGCCTTGGGTAATGGGCGCTGCCGAGATGGCGGTGCGGAAATCACCGTTCACAATGAGGTTCTGGGCTACCGGCAAGGGGGCGGACGCTTCCTCGCCCAGCGGAATTTGGCTGCGCCGCCCGGCCGGAAGCAAAATTGTGGGGCCGACGGCGCCCGTAACCTCCGCCTTCCCCGCGCGAACGGAGACCTGTGTCATGTTGTTGGCCACTTCCAGGCTGTAGCTCCCTTCTTCCAGCAGCCTCACCGTAGCGTGGGGCGTGTGGACAATGAGCCGCAGTGGGCGCGTGCCAGGAGGCGCCACGTTCACCCGCACCGTGCCGCGCGCCACGCGGAGCACGATCTCGTTGGGCAAGGGACTGCGCCGGAAGCGGGGAGAGCGCATGCGCTCGATGGTCAACTCGCTGTTGGGAAAGACGGTGATGCTGCTTTCGTCGAACAGGCGCACCACGGCCGAAGAAGCCGCGTCAGTCTCAATGCGGTTGCCCTCCCGCACGTCGGGTCGGCGCACGCCCTCAGCTACGGCGAACGGGCTGGGAACGGAGGGAGCAATAACCAGCGTCGTGCCCAGCGTGCCTGTCAACGTGGCCAATTGAGGGCGGGTGGCGTTGTGGATGTACCAGCGAATGGTCAGGGGAATTCCAACGGCCAGGAGGCAAAAAATAGCAAAGGCGGTTAGCAAAATAGCCCACGCCAGGCGTTCTCTGCTGGCGGAGGAGGGCCCGCTCGTGTACGGATAAGCGTCAAAATGTTGGGCCATGAGTGTGCTTGACTACTCGCTAATCAGCTTCTGAATCCAAGCCTCCAACTCGTCGGCTGTTATGGGGCCGATTTTCACCCCCTGCAAGACGCCGTTGCGGTCAATGAAGAAAGTTTCCGGCACGCCTTGAATGCGGTAAGCATCCGAAATGCGATTTCCCTTGTCCATGCCGTTGGGATACGTGATGTCGAAACGGCGCAGGTACGCGCGCGCGGCCGGTTCGGTGTCCACGTAGTCAACGCCGATGAACATCACGTGCTCCTTGTGCCGTCTCCAGGCATCCTCCAGGATGGGAGCCTCCCGGTAACACTCCAGGCACCACGACGCCCAGAAGTTGATGATCACCGGCGTGCCCCGAAAGTCAGAGAGGCGGATAATCTCACCATCAAAGGTTTCCAGGGTGAAATCAGGAGCCGGCCCCTTGCTCACCTGCTGTTGAGAGCGAACCAGCATTCCGCCTCCCAGAATGATCAACACCACGATGACGCCACTCATCAGGGCGAGGAACCAAAGCGGCAGCCGTCGTGAGCGGGTCGCTTCTTGAGGGATTGCCGTCATCGTTACACCTCGCTCTCGAACCGTTGGAGTTCACGCTCCAGGCGAGCCTGATATTCGGCTGGAATGTCGGGGGATGGTACCTCTTCTTCGGCGCGGGGGGCGCGGTGGCGCAACCACCACGCGCCGCCAGCCAGCGCAAGCAAGGCCAAACTGCCCGGCAGGATCCACGTGAGCCACTTCCAACCACGCCGCTCCGGAGCGCCCAACACCTTGGGACCGTAAAGCTCGTAGAAGTACTGCTTGATCTCCTCCTTGCTCTCACCAGCAGCCAGTTTCTCCGCGATGATCTCCCGCATGTCGTAACACACCGGCAGGTAGCACACGTCCACCCGCAGCCCAGGACAGAGGGGACAGTACAACTCGCGGGCCACCTCGTTGACCTCGTCGGGCGTCGGCGTTTGGGCGCTCACCGTACCGGTGAGGAGAAGGATGAGCACCACCCCCACGCTCAGGCTGATGGCAACACACACACGCCTGTTCATCGGGATCTCCTTACGTTTAGCTCCCCATTTTCACGCCCAATTGGTATTACACAGTTGTCATGTCTGGAGGGAGGTTCCCCCCATCACGACCTTCAAAAGGGCCCCTCAACAACGGCACAACGGTATTATACTTTTGGTCAAGCGTGAACCAAACGGCGTATGTCATGCTCACTCCCAGACCGGACAAGTCTTCCGAGACCTGTCTGGTCTCCTCGTACTCGACCACGCAGATTTTTGTGTAAATCTGCGTGGTCGTTTATCAGCAAAAAGGGATATTTCTTCCAATGGCGCGCGAAGCGCGCCATTGGAAGAAGTATCGTTAGGTTTCTTCGGTGCAATAGAGAATATTCTCTGTCAGCGTTTTACCCAAAATTCACCGTGGTCGAGTGCTCAAGTGGAATACCATCAGAACACGGTCTATTTCCCCACCAGTTCCCGGAGCGGGGTGAAGGACATATCAAACGTTTCGGCCACTGCCGGATATGTGATGTGCCCCTGATACACGTTGACCCCCTTGGCCAAGGCGCTGTCGGCTCGGAGGGCCGCTTCCACGCCCATGTCGGCCAGTTTGAGCACATAGGGCAGCGTGGCGTTGCTGAGGGCGTAGGTGCTGGTGCGCGGGACCGCGCCCGGCATGTTGGTCACGCCGTAGTGAATGACGCCGTCCACCTCGAAGGTGGGGTTGGAATGAGTGGTTGGGCGGGACGTTTCCACGCACCCTCCCTGGTCCACGGCCACGTCCACAATCACACTGCCAGGTTTCATGGTGCTGACCATCTCGCGCGTGACCAGCTTGGGGGCGCGGGCCCCCTTGATGAGCACAGCGCCGATGACCACATCGGCCCGCATGACGGCCTGAGCGATGTTATAGGCTGACGAACTCAGCGTCGTCAAACGACCGCGGAACATCCGGTCGAGCTGGCGCAGCCGTTCCAGGTTGATGTCAATCATAATGACGTGCGCTCCCATGCCCAAGGCAATCTGGGCCGCGTTGGTTCCCACAGTGCCAGCCCCGATGATGACCACGTCGGCCGGGCGCACGCCGGGCACACCGCTCAGCAGCTTACCACGCCCGCCGTTCATCTTTTCGAGATAATGGGCGCCCACCTGAACGGCCATTCGGCCGGCCACTTCGCTCATGGGAATGAGCAGGGGAAGCTGGCCGTTGGGAAGCTCGACCGTCTCGTAGGCGATGCCGATAATGCGCCTGGCGACCAGTTCTCTCGTGAGGCGTTCGTCGGCTGCCAGGTGCAGGAAGGTAAAGAGGGTCAAGCCGGGGCGCAAAAAGTCGTACTCTGGAGGAAGCGGCTCTTTGACTTTGACCACCAGGTCAGCGTTCCACGCATCGGCGGCCGTCGGCACGATGGTGGCACCGGCCGCCTGATATTGTTCGTCGCTGAAACCACTGCCCACACCGGCACCCGTTTCCACCAGCACGCGGTGACCGTGCTTTACAAGCTGGTGAGCGCCGCCCGGCGTCAAAGCAACGCGGTACTCCTGGTCCTTAATTTCCTTCGGCACACCGACGATCATCGTTGATCCTCCTTATGCAGTTGATGTGAATCGGGTGTTTGGACACAAAGAAAACTTTTCTTCAGCCGAATTGCGGGGTGGTGCTCATCGGTTGACGAGCACGTTCGGGGGTATCATAGCGCATTCTGGCTGGTTGAACAAGTGAAATCATCACCACATCGGCTTCACCTCACTTGCTTTCAGGCTGCTGCCTGAATACGTTTGAGCCCATTTGTCACGTGATGCAGGGCGCGAACGCCGTCAGATTTGACATTTCATCGAGCATACTTATACTCCCCTACAGTATTTGGGGTGCAAAAAGGCAAGTTTTTAACAAAGCGGGAGGGGTATCATGGCGGTCCAACAGCCACGTGTCCAGATCGCTGCTCGTACAGCCGAAGAACTCTACGCCGACTTGCTGGCCGGCAAGGTGCCGGTCATCCTCGACGTGCGCAACCGTGAAGACTTCGAACGGTGGCACATCGAAGGGCGGCAGGGCACACAGGTCGTCAACGTGCCGTACTTCGACTTCCTGGAAGATGAGGAGGGCAGCGTCGCCCAAGTGCCCACCGGTCAACCCGTGCTCGTCGTCTGTGCCAAGGAGGGCTCGGCCCAGTTGGTGGCCGACATCCTGGCCCAGCGGGGCTACGAGGTCTCCTACCTGGCGGGCGGGATCAACACGTGGGGGAACCTCTACGACGTTCGGCCGGTGCTCGAGGCGGAATACGGCCAAATCGTTCAGGTTTCGCGCCCGGCGCGCGGTGACCTGGCGTGGTTGGTGATCAGCGACGGCGAGGCGGCGGTCGTTGACCCCCTGCGTCACGTGGAGCACTTCGAGAAGGTGTTGTCGAACTACAACGCGCGGCTGAAGTATGTCTTCGACACCCACGTCCACGCCGACCACATCAGCGGCGGGCCAGTGCTGGCACAACGGCACAACGTGCCCTACTTTTTCCACCCCTACGACGGCATCCACCCCATTGACATGTTGCCGGCCAAGTACGAGTACACGCCGTTGGCCGACGGCGACACGTTCGCAGTGGGACGCTTCACGGTGCGCGTGATTTGGTATCCGGGCCACACGCTGGGACAGGTCAACTTCCTGTTCACAGCCCCCACGGGTGAGACCTTCCTCTTCACGGGTGACGGCATCTTCCTGCAATCGTTCGGCCGGCCCGACCTGGGAGGGCGCGGCGAGGAGTGGGCGCCCATCCTCTACGAGAGCATGTTCCAGAAGTTGCCCCGCTACATCAACGAGCAGACCTGGATTCTGCCAGCCCACTTCGCTTCTCTCGACGAGGACGACGGCCAGGGGCACTTCTACGCCCCCTACGGCCAGGTGATGGAGACCAACACCACGCTCAGGGAAGCCAGCCAGATGAGCCGCGACGAGTTCGTGGCCTGGATTCTCGACAACCTGCCGGTCTTCCCCGAGCAGTACGTCGAGATTAAGCGGGTCAACATCGGCATTTCCACGCCGGACGAGGAGGAGGCCAGCGAGTTGGAGTTGGGCAAGAACATCTGCGCGCTGGCCGACGTCTACGAGTAGTTCGCAAGTGCTCGAAGAAGCCGGCGCGGTTGGGAATTCCCGCAACCGGGGTGCATTTGTGGCCGGGCCCAGCCGTCGAAGGGCTTGGCCCCTTTCTGTGTGACCAGCATGAAAGCGCGACGCGCTTCCGAGGTGCCTCGCGCCTCTAAGAGTAAAAACGAACAGCGGTGGCCGTCTGAAGGGAGAGGTAAGCTCATGTTTCGCAAACTGTTTCGTCCAAAATCGGCTGTTTCGATACCACAAGTACGCCCTCACGAGGTGGCGTCCGCCCTCCAGAACGGGCGTGCTCCTCTCATCGTGGACGTGCGCTCGCCTGCTGAGTGGGCTCAGGACGGCCACATCGCGGGGGCGTTGCTCATTCCGCTGCCCGAACTGAGCCAGCGGGCTTACGAAATTCCGCGCGACCGGCCAGTGGTGATGGTTTGCCGCTCGGGGCGGCGCAGCCAGGCCGCGTGTGAGGCTCTGGCGCGCGCCGGCTACGACAACGTGCAGAACTTGGCGGGCGGCATGATCGCGTGGAAGCGGGCCGGCCTGCCCACGGAATACGGCATGTAGCGCTTTCTGAAGGCGACATGAAAGACCTGGCCGGTTTATCGAAACTGGCCAGGTCTTTCCTTATACCTCCAGCACTTCAGCCGTCGCCTCCAACCGCTCCAACCAGCAGGCCGCGTAGGGTCGCCAGCCCGGAAACGCCTGCGCCAGACCCTCGTAGGCGCGGGCTACGTCGCCCACCAGGGCGCGAAGAGCCGCCAACACGCCCTCCACTTCGTCGTACTGGCCCGCCAGGTGGAAGAGTTGCCTGAGCATGGCCCGCCGGTCCGCAATGGCGGGGGGCAGGGCCGCTCCCTGGGAGAGCCGACCGATGTCCTCGCGGGTCAGGTAGAAGCCCGCCTCGCGCGGGGTGAGCAGGCGGCGCACCAGTTCGTTCAGGCTGTCCCCGTCCTCGCGGTGGCCGTTGGCTTCCGGCGGTTCTGGCAGGCCTCGAGCCTCGTAGCGCGGAGGAGGCGGCAGGAGGGGAAGGTGGACCGACGGGGGCACTTCGCCGAGCAGGGGCAAGACAAGGGCCACGGTCTGCTCTGCCAGGACCGCGTAGAAGGGGGCTGGCGCCAGCCGTTGCACGGTGAGCACCAACACCGGCAGCCAGAAGGCCAGATGGTCGCGCACCAGGCGCTCCGCTTCGTTCCGGCGGCCAGTTGCCAGCAAGTCAGCCAGCAGCCACAGCTCCAGTCCCACGTGGTCGGCGGCGCCCACGCGCGCTGGCGGGGGCGTCCACCCGACGCGACGGTAGAGGGCCTGCACGCGTGCCGTGGCTGGCGCCATCAGCATGGCTGAAGGGTCCAGGAAGACACTCTCGTAAGGGGGCACGCCAAAGCCAAAGAGGCGCTGGTACTCGACGGCCAACTCGGTCAACGTTCCCTCGGCTGGGACACCGGCGGCCTGGAGGGCGTGCTCCAGCGGCGGCGAGGCGGCCAGCACCTCCAGGCCGTCGGCGCGCACCTCTTCCAGCCAGGCGTGCGCCAGCGCCCGCACTTGGGCGGCCAGCGCGCGCGCTTCCGCCCCGGTCACGACTCCTCCTTGGGCAGCTTGTAGGCCTCGGGCGTGGGGCGGAAGGGGCGCAGCAGCCAGTAGGGCCGGCGCGTGCCATCAGGCGATACCTCGTCGGCCGGGCGCGTCATGGCCAGCCACTCCCGGTAGACCTCGTGGGCGCGCTTGGTGTCCACGAAGATGTCGCCGTAGCGGTCCCCCGGCCGGGCCTTCTCGACGCGCACCTTCTGGTGCCAGCAGTGCATTCCGCTGATGGGGTCCGGGTGCACGGGGAAGGTCAGGTTCTGGTGGACGCCCACGTCCGTCCACCAGATGCGCTGGGAGTCGGGATCGTCGCTCTGGAAGGGGCCAGTTCCCGCCTTCTGGCGCATTTGCCACTGGCCCTCGCCCGTCTGTTGCAACTCCACCAGCGCCGACGACCAGCGCTCCATGCCCGTCTCGTGAAGGCGCCAGCGCCCCATGTGGTGGGAGCAGGCCACCACGCCAGGCCGTATGCCCTCCGTAACCCAGCATTTGACCACAAAGTAGCCGATGTCAGTGGTCACGCGCACCAGGTCGTTGGTCTCCACGCCCAGGCGTTTGGCGTCCTCCGGATGAATCCAGAGGGGGTTCTTGTGGCTAATCTCGTAGAGCCACTTGGCGTTGCCCGAACGGGTGTGAATCAGCGTGGGCAGGCGGAAGGTGGGCAGAAGCACGAACTCCCCTTGCTCGCGGTTGATCTTTTCGGGCGCCACGTGGCTCTTGATGTAGGTGGGAACGGCGTACTCCGGCCAGCCCCACTCGACGAGGGTGCGCGAGTAGAACTCCAGCTTGCGCGAGGGAGTGTCGAAGCCGCGCAGCACCTTGTCGCCGATCTTTATGCCCACAGGCTTACCCCGCTCGTCGCCGGGGAAGGCGGGATGAGGGGTCATGTGAAGCGGCTTGGGCGCCTCGACACGGCTGTAGACGATGCCCGTTTCCTCGTCCACGGTGGCGTCTTCCAGCAGGGCCGGGTCCACCTCGCGGTAGGGAGGGGCCTCCACGCCCCGGCGAATCTCGAAGGCGCCGTACTTGCGCATGTACTCCATGGGCGTCAGCCCTTCCTTGGCCGCCGCCTCGGGCAGTCCCGGCACGGTGTTCTCGAACATCCAGCGGAAGTACTCCTCCACGGTGATCTTCTCGCCGGGGCGGTAGGGCGACTCGAAATACTGGCGGATGCCCAGCGAACCGTCGGGGTCAATGCGCCAGGAAAGCTCGATCCAGAACTCCGTCTCCTCCCACACCTCGCCGGGGTTGGCCTCGTAGGTGAACTCCACCTTCTGGCCCAGCTTTTCCATTGCGACCCGGCGCACCGGCTGGCGAAAGGCGATCCAAGAGCCACCGTGAGTTTCGTAACTGACCAGGTCGTGGCGTTCGGGGGCGTGGCCCATAGGCAGCACGTAGTCAGCGAACCAAGCCGTCTCGCTCCAGGTGGGCGTCAGGCAGACGTGCAGGCCCACTTTCTCCTCGTCGGTCAGCACTTCCAGCCATGACATGCCGTCCGGGTTGGTCCAGATGGGGTTGTAAACGCGCGTGAAGTAAACGTCCAGCTTGCCGCGCCCCTCCTTGAGGAAGTGGGGCAGCAGGTAGCTCATCTCGAAGAAGGAGAGGGGATACTCCCGCGGCCAGGTGAGTTCGTTCCAGCGGTTGGGGTGAGGCGCCAGTTTGTGGGGTCGGGGCACCCACTTGTCCCAAGCGTTGGCCGACGTGCCCCCCTCCACACCAACAGATCCGGTAAGCACGTTCAAGAACCAGAGGCAGCGGGCCACCTGCCAGCCGCCCAGGTTGCCGGCGGCCGCGCTGCGCCAGATGTGGGTGGCCAGCCTGCCGCCGCAGTTGGCCACGATTTCGGCCACGCGGCGGATTTGCTCGGCGTCCACGCCGCTCTCTTGGGCGGCGTACTCGAAGGTGTACTGGCTGTAGAGTTCCTTGAGCTTCTCCTCGAACGTCTCAAAGGTGCGGGGCGCATCGGGATGCTCGTGCTTGAGGTATTCCTCCCAGTTGACCCAGGTCCGCACGTAGTCGCGGTCGTACTGGCCGGTCTGAATGAGGTAGTTGGCGATGGCAAGCAGGATGGCGGCCTCGGTGCCCGGCCAGGGCGAGAGCCACTCGTCGGCCAGGCTGGCGGTGTTGGAAAGGCGCGTGTCGAGCACGATCAGTTTAGCGCCCTTCATCTTGCCTTCCATGATGCGCTGGGCGTGGGGGTTGAAGTAGTGGCCCGCCTCCAGGTGAGAGCTGACCAGCAAAATCACCCGCGCGTTGGCGTGGTCAGGCGAGGGGCGATCGAAGCCCATCCAGAAGGCCAGCCCGGCCCGCGCACCAGAGGAACACACGTTGGTGTGGCTGTTGTGGCTGTCCACGCCCCAGGCGAAAAGAATCCACTCCATGACGCCCTCGTGGCCGGGACGTCCCACGTGGTACATCACTTCGTTGTGACGCCCTTCCTCAAAGGCCTTGCGGATGCGCGCGGCCAGGTCGTCCAGCACCTCGTCCCAGGTGACGCGCACCCACTTGCCTTCCCCCCGCTTGCCAGCGCGCTTCAAGGGGTAGAGAATGCGCTCCGGGTCGTAGACCTGGTTGTGGGTAGCCGGGCCCTTGGCGCAATTGCGCCCCCGGCTGCCGGGGTGGAGCGGGTTGCCCTCGAACTTTTGCACTTCGAGGGTCTCCCGGTCTATGTAGGCGAGCAGCCCACAGCCGCTCTCGCAGTTGAAACAGACTGTGGGCACCAGCATATAGGAGCGCACCTTGCGCTCCGGCCAAGCGCGCGGGTCATACTCGGCCCAGTTGTCCCACCGCTCGGGGGGCGGATAGTCGGTTAGCCCTTCGGGCGCGGCGCGCGTGACATCAGTCGTGACGGGTTTCATGGCTCGCATCACTCCTTTGGTTTTTAGCGTGCTAAAATCGAGTTCCTTGCGAGATCGAAGGGCCTATCGGCATTACGACAAGCTCATGAGTTCGGAATCTCCTGCGGCGCCATGACAAAAGCGTGTTCAAACAGGTAGAGGCCAGCGATGGCCGCCAGCGCCGCCAAGGCCATCAGGGGCAGCGAGAGGCCCGCCTGCACGGCCAGCACCGCCAGCACCAGGGCCACGCCGTGCCCCAACCCGATGCTCCCCCACCAGAAGTGGCGACTGTACTTGCCAGCGCGAATTTGGTGCGCAGCGCGGGCCGCCACCTCTGAAGCGTGGGGCATTCCGAACTCGCCGAAGAGCGTCACGAAGAGGTCTGCCACCAGGGAGAGCACGAAAGTCCACGCCAGCGCCGTTTGCATGGCCGCGGGCAGCGGAACGACTATCCCCAACACCAGCAACGCTCCTGCGCCCACCATCAGGGCCTGCACCACCAGGTGAACGGGCAGGAGGGAGCTTTGCCACAAATCACGCCCTTCGGCCTGACCGAACAGGAAGGCGGTGTAGACAGCGCTCAGCACGGCCAGCAAGAAGCCTCCCCAGACAAAGAGGGGGCGCGTGCCAGATGCCAGGCCATCGGGCAAAATGCCGACTGCCGCGCCGCCTTCCAGCAAGAACCAGAGGCCGGCCACCAGCGAGAAGCCCACCAGGATGAAGGCACCTCGCGTCAGCCACGACTTCCACTGCGGTCGGGTCAAAATGGTGTAGAAGCGTTCCGGCCGCTCCAAGTCCCAGATGAGAAGCAAAGTCGTCAGGCCAATGAAGAGGAGCGAGACCAGCGTGCCGGCCAACGCGACTGGCCGACTGAACTCCACCGCCCCCAGGCCGAAGAGGAGCGCCAGCAGCATGAAGGTACCGCTGCCGATGCCCTTGGTGACCAGGTAAGCGGGCACCTGCCAGTGCCACGGCACTTTGTGCTGGGCGTTATAGGCAGTCTGCACCATGTGCTCGGCCTGGCGCCCGCCCACGACGATGGGACCACTCCAGGTTCCCACACCCTGCTCGCTGGCTTCGCGCACGGTAAAACCGCTGGGCGTGTGGGTGTGAACGGGCGACTCAGTGGGGTGGGGGTCGTCGGTCGCGTCAATGGCGCGCGCCTGGTCGCTGGCCACCTCAGCCCACATGAAGCTGCCCGGGATGTGGGAGGCCGTGGGGGTCAGCGTCACTTCGTCGGCGTCAATGTAGAAGAGCTTCGGGGCCGTGCCCTGTTCGGGCTTGCGCACGCTGACGGGATAGCGCTCGATAAGGCGGCTGATTTCGCTCTCGGGGTCGTCCAGGTCACCGGCGATGATTGCTCGTTCAGGACAGACGATGACACAGGCCGGCTCCAGGCCCACCTCGATGCGGTGGGCGCAGAAGTGACACTTGGCCGCCGTGCCGGTGTCGGGGTCAATGTAAATGGCGTCGTAGGGGCAAGCTTGCAGGCAGGCCTTGCAGCCGATGCACACGCGAGGGTCGAACTCCACAATGCCATCGTCCCGCTGGTACATGGCTTCGACGGGGCAAATGCGCACACAGGGTGGGTTGGCGCAGTGGTTACAGCGGGTCACTTGGAAGAAGCGGCGCACGTTGGGGAAAGTGCCTTTTTCGACATACTTCACCCATGTGCGGTAGACACCGAGGGGAACCTGGTTCTCGGACTTGCAGGCCGTGCTACACGCATGACAGCCGATACACTTCCGCTGGTCAATGAGAAAGGCGTAGTTCATCGGCAAACACTCCTTGGGAGGATAATGCACCTCTTCGAACTTTTCAAGCCCTCGAAACGTGTACCGGTCTTTTGTTGTTTGGGCAGAAAGCCTTTTCGCTAAATGAACAGCGTCACACGGCTCTTGAGGGCGTCAGCCAGGAAACCAGCCACGCCCGCCTCTTCGGCGCTGTCGCGCAGCTCTTCCTGGGAAATGCCCATCACGTGCTGGCTCATGGCGCAACTGTAGATCGTGGCTCCCATCTCCTCGGCCAGCGTGATGAGGTCGTCGAGGGTCTCCACGTT
Source organism: Ardenticatenaceae bacterium (assembly GCA_015491235.1). Classification (GTDB taxonomy): domain Bacteria; phylum Chloroflexota; class Anaerolineae; order Ardenticatenales; family Ardenticatenaceae; genus WFWG01. The sequence goes on along the minus strand of WFWG01000274.1, from coordinate 20,234 downwards.
CTTCTGGCGCATCATCTGCTTCATCATCGCCGCCCCGATGCCGAAGAAGTTCATACGGCTGAGCCCCATGCCGGCTGGTGCCACGGGGGAGGCGGTCATTACGTCCAGCATCTTTTCCATGAGGGATTTTCCTTCAAAGGAGCGCTTCTTGCGGATGGCGTTGAGGCCCCAGAAGGTGAAGAACATCGAGACTTCCTGGCCCAGTGCCAGCGCCCCTGTGGCGATGATGAAGGCCGCCAGGAGGCGGTCCAGTTCTCCGGAGAAGACCACAATGGTCACGCGGTCCTCGGGCACGCGTTCGGCCAGCTCGGCCAGTTGGGCTTCGAGTTGCTCGACGCGAGCTTGCAAGGTTGCTACGTCGGCTTCGGCTGGTTGGGGAAACGCCTGAACGGTTACGGCCATTTCTTCCCTCCTCATTTAGGATGTGCGCTTCACATAGTGGACAAAAATAGTGTTTCCGTTTTCCTGCACTTCCTCTTGGGCAACGAGTTGGACGTTTTTGGCTGTTCTGGCCCACCCCTGGAAGTCCTTCACGCTGCCGCGGTCCGTGGCGAGCACCTTGAGCACTTGGCCCGGCTGCATTTTCAGAATTGTCTGGCGGGCTTTGACCAGCGGCATAGGACAGTTGAGGCCCCGAACGTCCAACTCCTGGTCAAACGAAGGAGTAGACATGGATTCACACCTCCTTTTCACCAATGTAGTTGCTGGCCTTCTCAAGTGGCCTTTAAGCGAGGAACGTGCACTTTGGGCGTAAACTTTTGCGCACCCCTGTGACATCTGTCAGGTTTCAGCCATGACAGATGTCACATATAGTATACTGGAGTAGGGCTATTTTGTCAATGGGGAATAATTCACAAAGATACTGCACTTTATCGAGAATTCGCGTTCCACACAAAGAAAGGGCACAGCCAAGGTAGTACGCAGAAGTTCTACCCAACAAACAAAGAGCCCGGCCTGGAGGCCGGGCTCTTTGTACTTTGTACGGGCCGCAAAATTATTTCCCTTTCACCTTGATCTTCCGCGCCTGAGCCTTCGCTGCCTTCGGGAAGCGCAAGATCAAGATGCCATCTTCAAAGGTGGCTTCAGCCTTGTCAGCGTTCACCTCCGTCGGCAACGTTACCTGGCGGTAAAAGCGCCCAGCGCGGAACTCCCGCAGGTGGTACGTGGCGCCCTTCTCTTCACGCTCCTCCTTGTGCTCAGCCCGGATGGAAAGAACACCGTTCTGCAACTCAATGTCCACTTCGTCGGGCTTGAAACCAGGCAACGGTGCCTTCACCACAACTTCCTTCTCGGTCTCGTACATTTCAACGGGCAACCCGGCATACTCACTGCGGGAAAGCCACGCCGTCGGCCGCACGAAGGACTCCTCAAAGAGGCGATCCATCGCCTCACGCAAACTCATCATCTCGCGGAACGGATCCCACCGGCTCAACGTCATACCTCTCACCTCCCCTGCCTTTCGTCTTTTGCCTTCCTTTTTCCTGCTTCTCATTAAATTCTCCAGGTGTTAGAAAGCCGCTAACACCCTGCTAGAAGCGCATTAGAGAAAAGAAGGACCTTTAGGTCACAGGCGAAGGCACAACCAACAAGTCACGCACATCGCGCACGCCGCGCACATTTCTCACGTGCTCAACCAGTGCCTGGCGCACTTCCTCGGAAGGCACTATGCCCTTCAGCGTCACCACCCCGCGCAAGACAGTGGCTTCAACGTTGAGGGATTCGGGCCACTCCCGAATAACACGCCGCACGCGCGCTTCAGTGCCCGCATCGGTGGCGATAGCGCTGTGAACAGCCACAACACCTGGAACTCGCCCGGCCACGGCCTCAGCCGCCTCTCGGTCGGAAGAAGAGGGAACAGTACCCCAGAGGTATACTTCGCCGCCGGAGGCAGTTACCTGCACATCGCCAAGGCGGGTCCGATCGTACGAAATCAAGGCTTCGGCCACAGCTTCCGCCAGTTCGGCATCTGTGGGCAAAATGGCTTTCACCCTTGGCAAAGCGCGCACTTCTTCACGAGTGCGCGAGAGCCAGATGAAATCGTCCCCTATCTCAGTAATCCAGTCCGCCGGAATGACGATGTCGTAAAACAGCCAGCGGTTTTGGCGCACAACCAGACCTACAATTTTGTGCGTTTCCGGGTCAATCAGCACGTGGTCAACAACACCAACCGGGCCATCTGTTGCCCAGACCTGTGTACCGCGTCCAACAATGTGCTCGTCTGGATCCACCCCCAACCGGATGCGCTGTCGCAGAACAGGTTTGGCTTCCGCGTAAGGGTCAATCCACATGAGCACACGAGCAGGCTCGTAAGGCAGGAGAGAGGGCACCTCGGCCGGCTGCTCCACCGTCATTTCACGGTACAGGGGCAAGGAGCGAGCCTCTTCGGACGAAAGGCGCAGAACGATGCGGTCGTCTTCCACCCGTTCCACAAGATCGGCGGGAATCACGCGGTCGCGCTTGAAGAACACTCCCCGTTCGACGATGAAGTCGGTTAGGTGCCAGTTTCGGTGGGGATCCAACACAACCTTGACCACGTTGCCCAGGTGGACGCCATCGCTGGTGTAGACCGCCATGCCGATGCGGATCATACTCTCACCTCCTCACCAGTTCCCGAGCCTCTTACTCCTCCTCGTCGCGGAAGAGGATGCTTTCGCCAAGTCGTCGGTACAGTTCCTGCTGCCTGGCCTCGTAGTAGGCCTCCAGGGAAGCCATTTCAGCCCGCAACATCTCGACTTCACGCTGTAACGCCAGCACTCGACGGCGCAAGCGCAACACCACGGCCACGCCCGCCCGGTTCAGTCCCAGAGAAAACAGGCGCCGGGCGCGGCGCAACTCGCGCACCTGTTCGTCAGTTAGCCTGTTCTCGTACACAGGGCCGATGACGGTCTCCTCGATAAGGGCCAGCACCAGGCGCACTGGCAGGTTGGCTACACGGGCCGCCTCGTCAAGGGAGTACCACCGCCTGTTCATTGCGCTCCTCTCCTGTGGGCGACGCTGTTTATCCGGTTGGCCGCTGGACCTGGGTCGGAGGGAAGACAGATCAACCGACTCTTACATAATGAGCAGAAATTTGTTAGAAGGGCACTATCTCTTTGTTAGAAGGGCGTTAACGGGGTATGGCTGGAGCCATGCAAAGAGCAATGAACTGTAGTACCACTTTACCGCTTGCGGGCAACGAAAAGTTGGACTGCCCCCAACATTCCCAGCCACATACCGGTTACCGAGCTGATATAGGCGAAGAAGTTCAGGAAAAAGGTGGAGGGGAGCACTTGAATGACCATAAGAAATGGCAACACAACACCCGCAACCACCAATACGCCCCCCAAGAGCAACAATGGCTTCCATCCCACATCGTTCAGACCAATCATCGTGAAACCTCTCTTTGCGGAGACTTGTTCTCCTGGCCACAGCACTTCGACCGATGTAGACTCAGGAATGAGCACTGGAGCAAATACTCACTCCTCGTATAGCCAGCATTGGACGATGTGCTCAGGGGACACCTCAAACCCTGGTGGCACCTGACGCTCACATGTGCCGTGAATAATCTTAGCACACCGGGGATGGAAACGACAACCTGACGGCGGCGTAATCAAGCTAGGTGGCTCTCCCGGTGGCACTTCTCGGAATTTGTGGACGTTCTGAGGGTCCGGCTCCGGCGTGGCCGCCAGCAACGCCCAGGTATACGGGTGTTTGGGGTTCTCCAGAATTTCGTTTACTGGCCCCTTTTCGATAATCTGGCCAGCGTACATTACAAAGATGCGCTCCGAGAAGTAGCGCACGGTGGAGAGATCATGGGTGATGTAAATCACCGAGAGGTTGTGCTGCTCCTGCAACTGGCGGAGCAGCGTCAGAATCTCCACACGCACCGAGGCGTCCAACATGGAGACCGGTTCGTCGGCCACCAGCAGGCGCGGCTCGAGGAGAATGGCCCGGGCAATGACGATGCGCTGCTGCTGTCCTCCGCTCAACTGGTGGGGAAACTTGCTCAGAAAATCGTCTACCGGTGTCATCTTCACTTCGCGCATCACCTGACGAATACGCTCCAGTCGTTCCTGCTTGTCCTTGACGCCCGCCACGACCAGTGGCTCCTCCAGGATGCCACGCACCGTCATGAAAGGCGGCAGGGCGCCGTAGGGGTCTTGTTGCACGTACCCCACTCGTGTGCGATACCAGCGCAACTCGTCGCGGGTGAAGCGGGAAATGTCGCGGCCATCAAAGATAATCTGGCCCTCGCGGGGACGGTGCAACCCCAAAATGGTGCGCATCAAGCTGGACTTGCCACACCCACTCTCCCCCACCACGGCGATAGCCTCGCCCTCATAGAGATCGAAGCTTACGCCGTCTACGGCACGCACGTATCCGGCCACGCCCAAGCCGAATTTGCGCAACTCGAACCAGACGCGCAAGTTGCGCACCGACAACAGGACTGTGGTTGAGGTCGCTTTGGTGTCAACAGGTGCCGTCAATGTCACGCTCTTCTCCTCCTGCTCCAGGTGAATCCATCACGGCGTCTGCGCCAAATATCCCAGCCAAGCAATCAGCAAGGCGAGCACCGTAAATCCCAAGCCCATCAAGCGAAACAGCACGGTCATGCGCCGGTCCACGGCCTCGAAGCGCTTGTCCATCTCCCGCATCAGCGCCTCGAAGCGCTGGTCTACAGCCTCAAAGCGTTTGTCCATCTGCCGGATGAGCATCTCGAAGCGTTGATCTACCGCTTCAAAGCGCGCGTTCATCTCCCGTACCAATGTCTCGAAACGCTTGTCCATCGCCTCGAAGCGTTGATCCACCGCCTCGAAGCGCGTGTTCATCTCTCGTACCAACGCTTCAAAGCGTTTGTCCACGGCTCCGAAGCGCTTGTCCATCTCCCGCATCAGCGCCTCGAAGCGTTTGTCCATCGCCTCAAAGCGCGTGTTCATCTCCTGCACCAAGACCTCGAAGCGCCGTTCGACGACTTCAAAGCGCTGTTCGACGATCTCGAAACGCTCTTGAGCCCGCTGGTCGTAATGCTCCAGCAGGCGGACCAAGTCTTCTCGCGAGGCCTTGAGCTCCTCTTCGACGCGTAACAGGCGGTCCACCAGCACCATGTGGTGAGCCTGTTCTTCGTACTTACGGGCAAATTCCGTCAACTTTTCGTCTACAATGGCTCGTATACGTTCTTCCAGGTTTGGAGGCATTTTGAACGCTTGTTCGGTCATCGCCTTTGCTCCGACGGATGAGCACTCGTCGTGTCGGGATACGCCAGTTCAGCGTCTGCTTCAAACAGCCAGCATTTGACAAGGCGCTCTCCCAACCGGAAGGTAGGTGGATCCTGGTCGCACTTCCCGAAACGCAGGGGGCACCGCGAGGCAAACCGACAACCGGTGGGCGGGTTGAGCAGGCTGGGAGGCCGGCCAGGAATGAATTCCAACTCCTTATCGCCGTGCAAGCGGGGCACCGAAGCCATCAATTTCTGAGAGTAGGGGTGGAGCGGTTCCGAGAAGAAGGCGGCTGCGTTGCTCACTTCCACGATCTGGCCGGCGTACATGACGGCCACGTGTTCAGCCAGATCGCTCGAGGTCGCGATATCGTGAGTGATGAGAATGTAACTGGTACCCGTCTCCTGTTTGATGCGCTTAAGGGTATTCATGATGTTGGCCTGTGTGAGCACGTCAAGCGCGGATGTGGGCTCGTCTAGAATGATCAAGCTTGGCGAAGTGACCAAAGCCATAGCGATGGCCACACGTTGGCGCATGCCGCCGCTCAACTCGAAGGGGTACCGGTTGAGAAATCCCTCCGGCACGCCCACGTACCGGAACATGCGCCGGGCCATCTCCCACGCCTCCTCCTTCGTTACGCCCAAGTGCACGATAGCTGGCTCAGCTACTTGGTCGCCCACACGGATGACAGGGTTCAGCGCGTTCATGGCCGCTTGAGGAACCATGGAGACGCGCACCCAGCGCACATTTTCTCGGAAGGAATCCTCGTCAAGGGCCATGACATCCTGCCCGTCCAGCAAGATGCGACCAGCGTAGGTGTGAACATTGCGGGGAAGAAGGCGCAAAATGGCGCGAGCCAGTGAACTCTTGCCACACCCCGACTCGCCCAGAATGACCATGGCCGAACTGCGTGGCAGGGCTAGGTTCACCCCGTCAACGGCCTGTACGACACCCCTCTTCGTAGCGAAGTACAGATAGAGGTCTTCGACTTGCAATACGTTGCCGTTCTTCATGGTCTATATCTCTCGCAAGCGTGGATTGAAGACTCGGTCTAGCGTGAAGCCCAGCATGGCAAACCCCAGACCAGTGATCATCAGCAAAGCCGACGGTTCCAACACCCAGTAGTAAAGCCCTTTGTAGAGCGCCCCGTTGGACAGGGAGTCCTGAATCAACTTGCCCCAGGTCGGCAGAATAGGATCGCCCAATCCCAGGACAGCCAGCGAGGCCTCCAGAAACACGAAAGAGGGAATCAGGGTGACCAGGTTCGGAATCAGAATCGGCAGAATGCGCGGAATGAGGTATCGGAAAATGATGCGAAAGTCACTGGCTCCGTAGGCCCGCGCGGCCTCAATGTAGGGAGACTCGCGGATTTGCAGGAAGATAGCCCGGTACGTCTTGATGCTCGCGCCAAAAATGCTAAACAGGATTGTGGCTCCGAGAATAACCCAGATGCTCCGCGAGTAGAAGGTGCCAATCATGATGAGAATGGGCAAGAGGGGCAACATCAAGTTGACCTCAGTGATGCGCTGGATGATGCCGTCCACAATGCCACTGAACCAAACGCCAATGGCCGCAATGATCATGGTCGTTACCGTGGTACCCACAGCCGCCAGCAATCCGAAAGCCAGTGCCACGGGCGCTCCCCACATGAGGGCAACTTTCAGGTCACGTCGCAGGTGATCCGTTCCGGCAATGCCGTACACTTTGCCGTACACGATCAGTTCGGCCTCCAGGTTCGACTCCTGGTCGAACGTGGTGGCCAGCACTTCCAGCCGGTAGGTTCCTTTCAACGGCACCGGCTCGTCGGCCTCTGTGGAGGCTGGATCAGCAAAAAGGGCCACGTTGGCGGGGAAATCACCCACTTTGCGCCGCAGGCGTCGCTGAAGTTTCTTGTCCTGAATGAAGCGGAAGGCCCCGCGTTTTACAGCCTGATCCGTAATTCGGATTTCGCGACCATCTGGCGTCACCCACAGGACCGAGACGAAAGGCGGCTTTTCCGTGTAGGTTGGATAAAAGTAGAGCGACAGATCTTCAGGAAACTCGTCGTAGGAGAAGTTGAAGGTGTAGACCAGTCGAATCTGCTTCCCTTCACCTTTGGAAAGCGACTCTTCCGTGCGCTCGGCCGCTCCCTCCCGCGAGTCCAGGATGAGGCTCTCCGGCAGCTTCTTGGAGCGAAACAGGTTCGTCCAGGCTGGCGGAACGGTGCGCGGCAAACGATACCAGACGGTTTCGCCGCCCCGCCAGAGGGTAATGGCCTCCTCATACGGGATGGCAATTACCGTGTAAATGGAAAAGAGAACCAGCAACGAGATAATCACCAGCCCAACGATAGCAGACGGATAGTAACGCAGTTCACGCAGTGTGTCCCGCAGCAATCCCATTTTCACCCTACTCCTTTACCTTCCGCCGCCCCCGCCAATCCGCACGCGCGGATCCACGATGGCGTACAAGATGTCGAGCAGGAAGACAGTGATAGCCAGCAGATAGGCAAAAATGACCGTGGAGCCGACGATCACCGGCACGTCGAAGAGGCCAATGGCCTGGAAGAGGGTGCGCCCCAGTCCGGGCCAGTTGAAGACCGTCTCCAAAATGGGGGCACCGGTCCACAGGCTAATGACCAGCAAGGCAAAGTTCGTGATAATAGTGGGCAACGTTGGGCGCAGGATGTAACGCCGCTCGATGGTCCGGTCGGAGAGGCCCTTTGCCCGTGCCAGCTCCACGTAATCCTCACTGGAGTAAATCAGGAAAAATGTGCGCCAACTGTAGACGCTGACGAAGATGGCGCCAATAATTATAGCCATGGTGGGCAAAATCAAGTGTTTGAGCACGCTGAGTGCGTAGAGGACAGGCGTCTCCGGCGGCGGCACGTCCACCAAGTCGCCGAACGGGAGAATGCGCAACCAGGAGGCGAAGACGAGGATGAGGAAAATGCCGTAGAACCAACCTGGCGCGGCTGACGTGGGTGAAAGGGCCACGAAGACGCGGTCCCAGAAGCTTCCATACTGACGGGACAAGATGAGCGCAATAAACACACTTGAAAAGAAGAGGAGCAAATCGGCTGTTCCAAAAAGCAGCAGCGTCGTGGGCAAACGTTCCAAGATAATCAGTCGCACCTGGCGCGATCCGGCGTCGCTCACCATGCGCTGAGCAAACCCGAGGCGCAGGGTGAGGGCGTTGCGGAGGAAGAAGAAACTGCGCACCAAAAAGGGCTTGTCAAGGCCCAAACGTTTTTCCTCCAGTCGTGAGAGTTCCTCGATGAGCTCTCGCTTCTGTTCCAGGGTGTAGCTTTTGTAAGCCGGGTTGTTCATAACGGCTATGGAGATGTTTTCCCGGATCTCACCCCGGCGGATTTCGTCCACGTATCCCCCCATGTTGGCAATGATTACGGTCACATAAACGCCCGCAACGACGGTGAAGAAGAGCACCACCGTGCGCATAAGCGTGTACTTGGCCAGGCGCATGAAGGTGCTTTCACCTGCCGGTGCGGTCACCCCTTTCTCGACAGGCAAAGCTTGTTCGGCCATGTTCACAAACCTCCTTCCAACAGCCCAACCGCCTCAGAGATCAGGTGAGGTTTTCCCATTTGTACGAAAGCCTTGGGAACAGGTACGGCGGGCACGTTGCGCCCGCCGTACCCGCTTCAGGTCTCGAGTCGGACGGAAAGGGGGCGACTCCCGAGGTCGCCCCCTACTCGAAACGAGCTTACGGCGCAACGGCGACGAACTCGAGGCTGCCAAAGCTGGGAATGCTGACCAGCTTGGAAGTCACGGCAACCTCGATCTTGGCCGGGCCGGCGGGGATGTTCTGCGTCACGTCGCCGCTGAGGACGACCTGATACGTACCATCCTCCACCAACTCAGCATCACCGCTGGTCACCAAGTTCCCAGCGTCGTCAAAGACCAAGTACTTGACAGCCTCAATGTCGTCGGCTGGATACGGCTCATCCTGGTATGTCACGTAGACGTCAAAGGTTGCCTCCTGGCCGGCAGTCACTTGGCCGGGACCGTCTACCTCGACATCAGCAATCTTGGGTGTGCCAAAGCCAGCCCACTTGGTGGCCGGGTCGGGATAGTCGGGGTTTCGATCAATGACCACCACTTGGGCCGTGGTGTCCACGCGGCTCAGGTAGAAGGGTCCCGTGCCGACCCAGAAGTGGCCCATTTCATCGTACCACTTGGCCAGGTTCTCGTAGCGAGCCTTGGCCTCATCAGCCGTGACGTACTCGCCCAGCGTGGGCTCGTAGGGGATGAAGCCTTCCTCGGCCGCCTGGTCCAGGTACTTCTTGAGGATTTCCAGGCTGGGACCGGAGATGAAGTTCATCCACTCCACGCCGGCCGCCTCGGACTTGTCGGAAGTAAAGGCCAACTCGCCGTTGGTTTCGGCCAACCAGCCCACGGCAAGGGAATGCCACGGCGATTGACCGAAGTCGTAGTAGGGCCACCAGGTGGAGACCGTGTTCTCGGCGTCCAGGCTGTAGCTGTCGGAGTAGGTTTCAATGACCAGCGGGTCCGTGGAGACGATGCGCACGCCCTTGAAGACGCTCAGGAAGGATTCCAGGCTGGGCACGACCGCTTCGTCATAGATCTGGCTCTCTTCCTTGCCGCGGTCGAAGGTCAGGATCATGTTCATGACGAAGTCGGCCACGGTGAGCGGGCTACCGTCATGCCACTTGACTTTGTCGAACATGTCCTCCTCGTAGTAGACCACCGTCTTGACCTTGGCCGTGGCGCCGTCCGGGAACTTCTCGCCCACGGTGATGAAACGCTGCTCGGCCGCATCCCAGTCGGCCCACGCATCCTCGGGGACGGTGATCTCGTCCTGGAACTCCAGGGTCACCCAGTCGAGCGTGCGGCGGATGGGCAGGCCAGTCTCGGCCACCACTTCGGCCCGCTCGACGCGGTTGGGCAAGCCCAAACCGGTGTACGGGTTGGTCACAACGGCGAACTCACCCGTGGCCCGCTGCACGTCGGTGTCGTAGATCCAGTTGGAGCCGCCCAGCGGGTTCCACGGCTCGATGAGCACGCCAGGCTGCCCCCAGCGGACCGTGCCGCCCACCTGGTCCTTCCAGCGCAGCGTGAAGGGCCACAGGGCCGAGCCTTGCACACCGCCGGCCAAGTCGTAAGCCACCTCCAGCTTGGCGGAGAAGGGCGTAAAGGAGACCGTGTCGGCCAGCCAGACGCGCACCGAGTCTTGCAGGGCGTAATCCATGGCCTGGCGGAAGAGTTCGTCACGCTCCTCCATTGAGGTGAACTCGTTGTTGGCCAGCCGCTTGGCGATGTCGTAGAACTCGGGCACGTTCTCGTAAGCCTGCCAAAGTGGACCAGGAAGGCCCAAGTTGGTGTAGAAAAAGGCGAAGTTACCGCCCTGGTCACGGTCAACTGCCGTGGTGATCCAGCCGCCCGTGTACACGTGCCATTGACCCTCAGCCGGTTCGGAGCTGTACCAGATGGGGCTGGCCTCTGTGCGGTTCTTGTACTGGCGATCCACGGTGAAGCCTAATTCCTCGAGCTGGTTGGCCACGTAGTCGCCGATCTGGGTGCGCTCGTCCTCCGTGCGGATGAGGAAGATGATGGTAATCGGCTCGCCGTTGTAGGTCCACTTGCCGTCCACCATCTCGGCGCCCAGCGCTTCCATGCGCTCGGTGATGACCTGGCGAGCCTTCTCCAGGTCATAGGCGTACTTGGCTTCCAAAGCGCGCACCTTGTCCACGTAGCGGGCGTAGTCGGGGAAAGCCGACGTAATGGGCAGGTACTTGGCCGTGGCCAGACCGCCGTAGATTTCTTGGACGATGTAGTCGCGGTCCACAGCCCAGTTGATGGCCTCACGGATCTGGGGATCGCCGAAGGGATTGAGGCGGCCATCGTTGAAGTTCAGGACCGGGTTGAACGTGAGCTCCGTGTAGATGCCGAAGCTCTCCACGTAAGTAAGATCCGGATTGTCCTTGACCTGGGCGAACACTTCAGGATCACTCAGGCCACTTCCGTAGATGTCAATGTCACCGGCTTCCAGGCGCGGGATGGCCTGCTCACCCGACTCCAACTGCGAGAAGACCACCTGATCCACCCACGCGCCCGTGCGCTCTTCAGGCGAAACGGTAGGCGTCGCCGTCGGCTCAGGCGGAGCCTCCGTGGGTGTCGGCGCGGGCGGTTTCGTGGGCTGAACGGCTGCTGCCTCTGTTGGCGTCGGCGCCGGTGGTTGCGTTGCTTCAGGTGCTGGTGTCGGTGTTGTTTGCCGTGGGCACGCCGTTGTCACCAGCGCCACGACCAGCAGTAAGGCTATAACACTCCAAAACAACCGGTTACGAGGCATCTGTTCTCCTCCTTACTTGTTTACATTCTAGTTATACAATTCGGCTTCTCAAAAACCGTTCACGGCTTATCGTTTGCGGCTCTCACCTCCTTTCTTCGTCGGTTTACGTGTTCTCACACCAGATTACGAGGCTTCACGCACGACAAAACGAGCGAACGCGAGGCACTTCAGGGTTATTCGCCTCGCAAGCGTGGGTCGAAGGCGTCCCTTAGTCCGTCGCCGAGAAAGTTGAAGGCCAACGTTGTCAGCGTGAGTGCCAGGGAAGGCACAAAGACTTGGTGAGGGCGCACTGTCAACGCGCGAAACGAGTCGGAAATCATCAGGCCCCAGCTTGGGGTTGGCGGGTTGACGCCAAGACCAATAAAGCTCAGAAATGCCTCCAAGAAGATGTAACCCGGAATAGCCAACGTTTCAGCGACGATACAGGGGCCTAGAATATTAGGCAACACGTGGCGAAAGATAATTCGGCGGTTGCTGGCGCCAATGGCCCGCGCCGCCTCGATGAACTCCTTTTCCTTCACCGAGAGCGTCTGTCCTCTGGCGATGCGGGCCATACCAATCCAGTTGATCAGCCCAATCGCGATAAAGATAAAGAGGAGGCCTCCCATAGACTTGTCCAAGTCAACCAGAAACTGGGCAAAGCCAGCCCCACCACGCCGAGAGAGCGCTTTGAAGTAAACCTGCATAAGAATCACAAAGATAATAAAAGGAAATCCGTACAAGAAGTCGACGAAGCGCATCATCAGGTTGTCAACACGAGTGCTCGAATATCCCGAAATGAGGCCATACGCGAGCCCTACCACCAGGCTTACCAGGGAAGCCACAATGGCCACGGCAAGCGAAACGCGCGCCCCGTAGAGCGTGCGGCTCAACAGATCACGTCCCAGGGCATCGGTGCCGAGGATGAAGAGGCGCCCGTCCTCGGCTCGCTCCATAATGCCAAGGTCATGGTACTTGAAGTTCGTTTCATCGTAAGGATAGGGAGCCAACAGTTGGCGAGCTTCCCCGCCGGTAAAGAGGGTGAAAATAGCCGTGTCGGCGAACAGCGCTACGAGGAGAAGGACAATGATAAAGATTCCACTCACCACAGCAAGGCGGTTCTTCAACAGTTGCCGAAACGCATCAGCCAGCGGACTTCGTCCGCGCCGCTCTGGCTGAGCCTCCAGGAGTCGAGCAGTTCGCGTCTGGACAGTCATGTATCTCCCTCAATACGGCTGCGCCTTCTCACTTCAACATGCTTTGGTTTTATTTCACTCGTACCGAATGCGGGGATCTAGCCAGGCATAGGCGATGTCAACAACCAGGTTGGCCAGTATCAGCAGCACCGCGTAGAGCAGAGCTGTTCCCATGATGACCGGATAGTCACGATTGGTCACACTTTGTACAAAGTGCTTCCCCAGCCCGTTGATGCCAAAAATCTGCTCGGTGATGAAAGAGCCCGTGACCACAGCCGCAAAGAGCGGCCCCAGAATGGTCACTACCGGTATCAGAGCGTTCTTGAGCGCATGGACCAAGATGATGGTGCGCTCTCGGAGCCCTTTGGCTCGCGCCGTGCGAATGTAATCCTCCCGAATGACCTGCAACAAGCTTGCTCGCGTCAAGCGGGCGATGCTGGCTGAAAGGGCCGTTCCCAGCGTGATGGTTGGCAAAATAGCATGTTTCCAAAATTTAAGCGTCATAGGGGGGATGAATCCCAGGTAAAAGTCGGTGTAGTCGGCTCCCCAGCGGGCCACGGGCAGCCAGCCCAGTTTCACGCCAAAGAGCCAGATGAGGAAGGGCCCCAAGACGATATTTGGCACAGAAACCCCGAGGATAGCTACAAACGAACTGGTGTAGTCAATCCATGTGTTGTGGTTCAACGCTGCGAGGATGCCCGCCGGTAACCCGATGGCCAATCCAAGCAACAACGACAACATGCCCAACTGAAACGAAACGGGGAACGTTTGCTTGATGATGTCGTTCACCGTCAGCGACCGACTGCGAAACGAGGGACCCAAATCACCACGCAGCAAATCCCACCAATAGGCAGCAAACTGTTTCCAGAGGGGCCAATCCAGGTGATACTTGCGCTCCAAATTCTTCACGACGGATTCAGGCAAGCTGCGATCTCCCGCGAAGTCGAATGGGCCACCTGGCAAAGCGCGCGCGAGGAAAAAGGTAATTGTGCCTACTGCAAATAAAACGGGGATTGCCCACAAGAGCCGACGGATGATGTATTGGGTCATTCTCCCACCTCACCCCTAGAGCCGCGTGTCCCTGCGGCAATTGCCGCAGGGACACGCGCTGCTTATGCCTGTTACTTGCCCATCGCTGCGTTACGAGCTTCCACGTCAATGGACCACTTCCAGATGTGGAGTCGGCCCGGGTCACCCCACACGCGCTTCAGCCACGGCTTGGCCAAGCCGTTGCGGGTGTAGTAATAAATCGGTGCGATGGCGGCGATCTCGTCCACCAAGAGTTGCTCGGCGCGCTTGTAGAGCTCCAGTTGCTCTTCCTGGCTGGCCGTCTGCGCCTGCTTAGTGGTCTGGTCGAACTCGGCCACCAAGTCACCCACCTGCGGGTCGTCGGTGGTCAGCATGGGCTCGTTGGCCCCTTCGGTGGGGTTGAAGACCTCGTGGACCCAGTTGTTAGCGTGCGGGTAGTCGGCGCACCAACCCAGGCGGTAAACGTTGGGCTTGTCCTCCAGTGGGCTGTCAATGTCAATGGTCTTGAGGTAGACGCGCCACTCTTGGGTTTCAATGGTCACGTTCATCTCGGGGTAGGCCGACTTCCACATGGCCTGAATGGCCTCAGCGATGCGGGCGTGGGCCTCGCTCACGTTGTGCATGAGCAGAATGTCCAGCCCGGCGCCATCGGGGTAACCGGCCTCCTCGAGCAGCTTGCGACCTTCTTCGACGGCCTTCTCGTAGCCCCAGCCGCCCATGTCCTCGGGCAATGCCCACGGGGCCACTTCGGGGTCACCGGCTGGCGAGCCAAAGTTGAGCGGGTTGGTGAAGGTGTTGGCCGGAATTTGGCCGCCCTTCAGCACCTCTTCCACCAGCGTCTTGCGGTCAATGGCCATGGAGAGGGCCCGGCGCACGCGCACGTCATCCGTGGGTGGCTTCTTGGTGATGAAACCGTAGTAGTAGGTGCAGTTGATGGGCTGGTTGACGTACTCCTTGCTCAAGACCGGATCGGTCTTCACCCGCTCCATCTGCTCGAGCGGCACACCAGCGGTGTCCAGCTCGTTGGCTTCATAGAGGGCAAACTCGGTGGAAGCCTCCTCGATCATTAAGCCGAAGATGCGCTCGATGTTACCGGCCTCGTCGGCAAACTCCTTCCAGCCGTACCAGTGGGGATTCTTGACCAGTACGATCGAGTCACCGTGGACCCACTCACTGAGCGTGTAAGGACCATTGGTAACAATGAAGCCAGCTTCGATCCAGCGCTCTTGCTTCTCCTCAATGATCCATCGGGGCTGCGGGCGAGCGATCCACATGCTGGCAATCTGCGGGAAGAAGCCAGCACCGTACTCCAGCGTAAACTCCACGGTGAAATCGTCCACCGCGCGCACACCCACAGCGTCGTACAGGGCCTTGAACTCGTCGCTGTCGGGGTCAGCCTCAGTAGTGTTCAAGTCCTTGCACCCTTTGACGATGTAGAGCACGTAAGCGTAGTCAGAGCCAGTGGTGGGATCACAGGTGCGCTTGACACCGTACACCACATCGTTGGCCGTGACAATGCGCGGGTTACCGTTCTCGTCGAGCTCTTGTTCCACTTCGCCCGTGGAGGGGTTGTATTTCACCCACACCACGTCGTCGCGCATCTTGAACGTCCAGACGGTGTTGTCCTCGTTGGCCGACCATTCAGTGGCCAGTTCGGGAACGGGCTCCATCGTCTCGTCGTCCAAGTCGGTCAGGCCGAGGAACATTTCCTCAATCAATCCCACGGACGTGGTGTCGGTCGCCAGGGACGGATCCAACGTGGGCGGTTCAGTGCCCCAGTTGATGTTGAGTGTCACCGGTTCAGGTGCGGCTGGCGGGGGCGTGGCCGTCACGATGATCTGCTCAACGACCGGTGTACCCTCAACAATGCGGGTCACCTCCACCACCTGCGTCTCGACGATCTTGGTTACCTGCGGCGTTGCCTGCTGGCCAGGACAGGCCACCAGCAGCAGCGCCAGAGCTAACAAGCCGACAAGCACAAACAAGCGTTTCATCTTCTCCTCCTCCTTAACTTGCCCGTCGTTTGCTGTTACATCCGTGGTACAAGTGCAACCACTCAGTTGACTTCGCTTCCTCTCAGTTTCTCACCTCCTTTCGCCACGCTTTATGTTCCCCTTATGCAATACACGTTTTCCTTCTCGCCGGTTCAAGCCCCCTTTGGCTCCGTTATGTGCGCCCTTTCAAGGGAGCCTTTCTTGTCCCTCAAGAAGCCCCTTGGCCTTTCAGGTGCAGTGTGGCCGAGCACTAGTGAATCAAGTGACAGGCCACGTAGTGACCTCCGCCAGCGTCCTTGAATGCTGGTTCCGGGTCCTCGCGGCACACGTCCATTGCCAGCGGGCAGCGGGTGTGGAAGCGGCACCCACGCGGCGGGTTGACCGGGCTGGGCACGTCCCCTTCCAGAATAATGCGCTTGCGCTTGGCTTCGACTTCTGGGTCGGGGATAGGCACAGCCGAAAGGAGCGCTTGCGTGTACGGGTGAAGGGGATTGTCGTACAATTCCACGCGATCGGCCAGCTCCACAATCTTGCCCAAGTACATTACCGCCACGCGGTCGGAGATGTGGCGCACCACGCTCAGGTCGTGGGCAATGAAGAGGTACGTGAGGCCAAACTGATCCTGCAAGTCCTCCAGCAGGTTGATAATCTGCGCTTGGATGGAAACGTCCAACGCCGAGATAGGCTCGTCGCAGACGATGAAGTCCGGGTTGACCGCCAAGGCACGAGCAATGCCGATGCGCTGGCGCTGGCCGCCGGAGAACTCGTGGGGGTAGCGGTTGATGAAGTAGGGGTTCAACCCCACGACGCGCAACAATTCCTGAACACGCTCTTCCTTCTCCTTCCCCTTGGCCAGCCCGTGGACCTCCAGGGGTTCGCCGATGATTCCCCCTACCGTCATGCGTGGGTTGAGCGAAGCGTAAGGGTCCTGGAAAATAATTTGCATGCGCCTCCTCATGCGGCGCAACGCTTCGCCCTTGAGGGTGGTCAAGTCAACGTCCTCGAAGTACACTCGCCCTCCTGTCGGGCGATAGAGTTGCAAAATGGCGCGGCCAGTCGTGCTCTTCCCGCAGCCCGACTCCCCCACCAGCCCGAGGGTTTCCCCGCGCTTGATCTCGAACGTAAGTCCATCAACGGCTTTCACGTCTCCAACGTGGCGTTGGAAGATAATGCCCTTCGTGATGGGAAAGTACACGCGCAGGTCTTCAACGCGGACCAAGGTCTGTTCTTTCCCGTTTCCTGTGGGCTGTCCAGCGTTCATGACACGCTCCCACTCACTCATGACTCCAATGCGGCTGCTCGCCAAGCAGCCAGCACTTCTTCGCCCGCCGGCTTGACCCAGCAGGCCACCTCGTGGCCCAACCCTACCCGCTCCAGCGGCGGATCTTCCTCAAAACAGCGGTCTTCGGCGAAACGGCAGCGCAGCGCAAAGGGGCACCCCTTGGGATAGTCAATCAAGTCGGGCGGCAACCCTTCGATGGGCGTCAGCCGCTCGCGTCGCTTTTCGTCCAGGCGGGGGATGCTCTGCAAAAGACCAATGGTATAGGGATGGCGGGGGTTCTTGTAGATTTCCCGGGTGGGCGCACTCTCTACCACCTGCCCGGCATACATGACCATAATGCGGTCGGCCAGGCCCGCCAGCAAGGAGAGGTCGTGGGTGATCCAGATGATGGCCATGCCAATTTCATCCCGCAAGCGCTTAATCAACTCCACGATTTGGGCCTGGATGGTCACGTCGAGGGCAGTGGTGGGCTCGTCGGCGATGAGGAGGCGCGGGTTGCAGGCCAGCCCCATGGCAATCATCACGCGCTGGCGCATGCCGCCGGAGAACTGGTGGGGATAGTCATCAATGCGCTGGGCGGCTGCCGGAATGCCCACCATCTTGAGCAACTCGATGGCCCGCTGGCGCGCTTGCTGGTGATTCATCCCCAGGTGGAGCTCCAGCGCCTCCGTGATTTGCTTTTCAATGGTCAGCACGGGATTCAGCGAGGTCATGGGGTCCTGAAAGATGATGGAAATGCGGTTGCCTCGCACTTCCCGCATCTCTTCTTCGTCAATCTTCAGCAAGTCACGCCCCTCGAAGATGACCTCGCCGTTGGTGATCTTGCCGGGTGGAGAGGGGATAAGGCGCATGACGGAGAGAACAGTCACACTCTTGCCGGACCCGGACTCGCCCACAATTCCGAGCGTTTCACCCTCATCTACGTGGAACGAAACCCCGTTGACTGCGTGCACAACGCCATCCTGGGTGTAGAAGCGGGTTTCCAAGTTGCGCACTTCGAGCAGTCGGGCCATGCGTGACTCCTCTTCGAGTTCTCGGAAGCCAGATGAGGTGTCGCCTCCTTCACCGTGCGTTTTATAATACCATATCTTTGAGCTACGCAAAAAACCACCTTCGTATTTTCGAAAAGTCCGTGCTATACTTACAATTGGACTTCGGGCAAATCCACCGGCTCTTTCGGCTCGTCGAGAACGGTTGGAGTGAACAATGAAACCGGAATCGTTTGACCCGGTCGAACTCGCCAGGCAGTACACGGAGGCCCTCAAGCGCCACTTCGGTGACCGGCTGGTTTCTGTTGTCCTGTACGGTTCGGTGGCGCGGGGCGATTACACGAACACGTCGGACATTGATCTGCTCATCGTGGCCGAGGGGCTGCCCGAATCGCGGCGGGAGCGCAACCGCATTCTGGTGGACATCGAGGAGCGCGAGTTCTCCCACGTTCTGCGGAAGTTGCATCGGCAGGGAATTTATACGGACTTCTCGACCAAAATCAAGACACCGGAAGAGGCCCAACGGTTTACACCTTTTTATCTGGACCTCACCGAGGATGCCGTCATCCTTTACGATCGGGACCGTTTCTTCGAGAAGGTGTTGGAGCGCTTCAAGAAGCGGTTGCAGGAGCTTGGCGCCCGTCGCATCTGGAGGGGCAAAGTCTGGTACTGGGAGATCAAACCCGATCTCAAGTGGGGAGAGACGTTCGAGCTATGACAAACGGTGAAATGGCACAAAGTTACTTGAAAACGGCGGGATACTCCCTTAGACAGGCGCAGGTAGCCTTCGCCGATGAAGTGTGGCATCTGGCCGTCCGCCGGTGCCAAGAAAGTGTAGAACTGGCCTTGAAGGGCATCCTGCGACTTTTGGGCGTAGAAGTTCCCCGCGTACATGATGTGGGCGCCTTTCTCAAAGAGCGGGAAGACGAATTCCCCGAGTGGTTCCGGCAGCACATTGACCGCCTTGCCCACATTTCCAGGGGATTGCGCAAAGACCGGGAAATGAGCATCTACGGCGACGAGGAGTTGGCCTTGCCTCCCGAGCACATCTTCTCCAAATTCGACGCCGAGCGGGCCATCGAGAACGCTTCTTTCGTCCTAGACGTTTGCAAACGCCTGTTTGAAGCGTTCGAGGCGGAACAGGAAGAGCAAGAGTAGACGTTGCTACCGTCGGTCACGTGGATTCAGGGCCTCGTTCAGGCCATCGCCGATGAAGTTGAAGGCGAAGACCAGCATGGCCACCACGAAGCCCGGCGCCCACAGCATCCAGGGAGCCGATGGTTTGCGCCAGTACTGAAAGTTGTTGATGATCATGGCCCCAAAGCTGGGCGTGGGCGGTTGAATGCCGATGCCCAGGAAGCTGAGGGAAGCTTCGGCCAGAATGGCCCCGCCCATGCCCATGCTGATGGCCACAATGACTGGTGGCAGGGCATTGGGCAACAGGTGCCGGAGGAGAATACGGTGCGCCGGCACCCCCAAGGCTTCGGCCGCTTCGATGAAGGGTTCCTCGCGCAGGCTGAGAATCTGGCCGCGCACGAGGCGGGCCAAGCCAGGCCACCCCACGGCGCTCAGGGCCGTGATGACCACCAGGAACTCCACGTAGCCGCTCTTCACCCAAGGCTTGGTGAACTCGAACTGAAGCAGCCATTTCTCAAAGCGGGGCTGGAGCGTGGCCGCAATCAACAGGGCGAAGAGCAGGCCGGGGAAGGCAAACAAGACGTCGCTGAGGCGCATGATTAGGCGGTCCACCCAGCCGCCGAAGTAGCCAGCCAACAGCCCAAAGATCACCCCTAACGTGATGCCCACCACTGTGGCCGACGGTGCCACGATCAGGGCCGTGCGGGCCGCCCACACCAGACGGCTGAACTGGTCACGCCCCAAGTTGTCGGTGCCCAACGGGTGGGCCAGCGACGGAGGAAGCTCCACGGCGTCCAGGTTCTGCTCTGTGTAGCTATAGGGGGCAATCCAGGGGGCCCCAATGCCCGTGATGAAGAAGAGCACGGCAATCCCTAACCCCACCACGGCCAGGGAGTTTCGCCGATAGCGCCGCCAGAACTCTACCAGCGGATGGCGGCGGGGCGGGAGCACGTCCACGTATGCGCGTTGCACCAGTTGGGCCTGTGCCATGGTTCTTCCTCAAACGCTTATTTTCATACCAATTGCTTTCTCGAACACCATGTTTCAATCCTGGTGTTTTCCTGAAACGTGGGACGACGGCGTGCCATTCCAGCGGCTTGAACAGAGATACGGCTCGGCACTGC
>WFWG01000273.1 GCA_015491235.1 Ardenticatenaceae bacterium | reverse complement strand
ACCGTGGGGAGAAGTACCAGGAGTACCAGGCGGCGGGGGTGGGGGAGTACTGGCTGGTGGACCCGGAGGCGGAGTGGGCGGAGTTCTACCAGTTGGGGGTCGAAGGACACTACCGGCTGGTGCAGGAAGGGGGGCGAGGGCGCTACGAGAGCCGGGAGGTGCCGGGCTTCTGGCTGGAGATCGAGTGGCTGTGGCAGGAACCACCGCCTGCCCCCCTGCGTGTGGTGGCCAAAATCGCCGGTGTGCCCGCCGACGTGTTGGAGGCCTTCGAGCGTGCCCTTCGCGGCCAAACGGGGGAGGAACGCTCATGACCAGCCGGTACGCCGAAGCCGGTGTGGACATCGAAGCGGCCCAAGAGGCCACGCACCTCATTGCCGAGGCCGTCGCTGCCACACACGGGCCGGAGGTGCTGGCAGGCGTGGGCGCCTTTGGTGGGCTTTACGCCGCCAACCGCTTGCGCCAGATGGAGGCGCCTGTGCTGGTGGCTTCGACTGACGGGGTGGGCACCAAGACACTCGTGGCCGCTCGTCTCGGTCGGTGGGACACAATTGGACAGGACTTGGTGAACCACTGTGTCAACGACATTCTGGTGCAGGGCGCGCGCCCCCTCTTCTTCCTCGACTACGTGGCCAGCGTTCGCCTGGTTCCCTCCCAAGTCGCTGATATTGTGAGGGGAATAGCCGACGCCTGCCGTGCCGTGGGCTGTGCGCTGCTGGGGGGCGAAATGGCCGAAATGCCGGGCGTTTACCGCAAAGGAGCCTGGGACGTGGTGGGCACCATCGTGGGCGTGGCCGAGCGGGCCGAGTTGATCACCGGTGAGCGCATTGCACCCGGCGACGTGGTGCTGGCCTTTCCCTCCAGTAGCCTCCACACCAACGGCTATTCCCTGGCGCGGCGAGCACTGGATGCCGAGGATTGGGCCCTTCCACGGCCCGAATTGGGTGGACAGAGCATTGGCGACGCCCTGCTGGCCGTCCACCGTTGCTATCTCCCCCACGTGCAGCGTTTGCAAGAGGCCGATATTGACATAAAAGGCCTGGCTCACATCACCGGTGGAGGGATCTTCGACAACCTGCCCCGCGTGCTCCCAGCGAACGTGGACGTGCTCGTGCGGCGGGGAACGTGGCCGGAGCCGCCCATCTTTGCCCTGATCCAGCAGTTGGGCCAGGTGGACGAAAAGGAGATGTTCCGCGTTTTCAACATGGGGCTTGGTATGGTGGCCATTGTGCCCCGCGAGCACGCCGAGCGGGCGCTGAAGACACTGCCCGGCGAATGTTACGTTGTTGGCGAAGTGGTTCCAGGCGAAAGAAAGGTCCGTCTGATTTCGTGAGGGAGGGTCATGAAAGGGCGCCGGAAAGCACGTCTCGTTGTGCTTATTTCGGGCAGCGGTACGAACTTGCAGGCCATTTTGGACGCCTGCGCCGAAGGCCGCCTGCCGGCGGAAGTGGTGCTGGTGGTATCCAACCGCAAGGCAGCCTACGGCTTGGTGCGGGCTGAGCGGGCCGGCGTGCCCACGCTTTACTTTCCCCTCAAGCCCTACCGCGACGCCGGCCTGAGCCGAGAGCAGTACGACGCCGACCTGGCCGAACGTGTGGCCGCATACAAGCCTGACCTGATCGTGCTGGCCGGCTGGATGCACATCCTGAGCCCGGCCTTCTTGGACCGTTTTCCCAACCGCGTGATCAACCTGCACCCCGCCCTTCCGGGCATGTTCCCCGGTACTCACGCCATTGAACGCGCTTTTGAAGCCTTCCGGCGGGGCGAGATCACCCACAGCGGTTGCATGGTTCACTACGCCGTCCCCGAAGTGGACGCCGGGCCGGTCATCGTTCAGGCGGAAGTCCCCATTAACGACACCGACACCCTGGAGACCTTTGAAGAGCGCATGCACACCACCGAACATCGCCTCATCGTGGAAGCCATCGCCCACGTGCTGGAAGAGCAGCACATCCTCTCCGGCCCCTAGCTCGGCACGGCGGTAAAGTTCCGCAGCGGTTCGGCCGGCACTTCATCGCAAGAACCGCTGTGATCTCGAGCACAAAGGAAGACCTTTACCTCGGCCGGAAACCTTTCCCCTGTTGTGAACAGGAGTTTGAGATGGACTCGTGGACTGTTGTAAAGAAAAGGGGCGGGCCGGGAGCGCTCCTGGCCTTTCCTCCGCTTGTGTTGGGGCTTGTCACAAATCTATTTGTCATCCGCTCCCTGTTGCGCTTCCCCGTCTCCCCGGAAACCCAGCCCATCTGGCTCACCGCCTGGGTGGGTATTGCCGTGGCTTTGGGCCTTGTGGGCATGGGCTTGGTGGGGTGGATCACTCTCCCTGAACCTTCCCTGAAACCCCTTTTCCTCTGGGGTACAAATCTTGCCGGTCTTGCCGTTTTGGCCGGTGCGAGCGCTCCCTTTGTGCCTCAGGCATACCTTTTTGGCCCCCCTGCCCTTGTCTTTCTGGCGGCTGTCCTGCTCCACTTTCACCTCCTCGTCCCGCTGGAGGTGGAAACACACCGCTGCTTTCCCCTCCTTGTGGTCTTCTACACCCTTGCCGGCATGTTGACTACCGCTTGGCTGCTGCGGCCTGATGGGCTCCACCTGCGGCTCATCTCGCGCGGATACTTCATCCTCGCTGTGCTCGTGGCGTGGGCCCGCATGGTGGGCGTGGGGCGGTGGTGGGGCGTGAGTTTGGAGGAGAAATGGGCCGCCCGTTGGCTGGCGCTCGTGTTGAGCTTGGGAGGCCTCCTGCCGACCGTGAGCATTGTGCTGGCCGAGACAGTGGTCGGGCAGGCCGCCGTGCCGCTGGCTGTGGCCTACTTGGCGGTGCCGATTGTGCCCCTGGGGTACGCGACCGTACTGCGGGAGTACGGCCGAGAGACAGAGGGCGGGCCGATACCACGCTGGCAGCTTTCGGCCGTACTCCCGCAGTACGGTCGCGTACCCCAGGGGCACAATCGGCACCGCCAAGTAGGCC
>WFWG01000272.1 GCA_015491235.1 Ardenticatenaceae bacterium | reverse complement strand
TTCCAGCACGGTGCCGAGGCACTGTGCGCTAAAAGGAAATTCCCTCAATCCGTGAAATCGGTGAAATCCGTGGTTAGAAAACCGGAAAGCCCTGGCGTGAAAGTCGAACGGTTGACACGCTGGCATCAACCGGATACAATTGAGAGCAGAAAAGCGCGCAGAACGGTTTGCTCTATTCGTCTATTCCCAAAGCGGTGAACGAGGATCCTTCAGCACGCAAACAAGAAAGCGTCAGTTTGCCAGGCGAGGAATTCTGAGAAACCCGCAGGCGTTCTCATTGTGGAACGCAAGTGCGGGTTTTTTATTAGTGGGGAACCCCCTCGCACTTGAGGAATGAAAAAGAACATGACAACACGGCAACCCCAAGAGCGATTAGCCATAGTCGTCCTGGCAGCGGGACAGGGCACCCGCATGAAATCCGACCTGCCCAAAGTCCTGCACGCGGTTGCTGGCCGCCCCATGATCTTGGAGGTGCTCAGCGTGGCCCGTGCGCTGGAGCCCGATGAACTGGTGGTCGTGGTGGGGCACGAGGCCGAGCGCGTCAAGGCGGTAGTGGGCGAGGGAGTGACGTTCGTCTCCCAAACGGAGCAATTGGGCACAGGACACGCCGTCGCCCAGACCGCACCTGGGTTGCATGACAGCGCCGACACCGTGTTGGTCCTGTACGGCGATACTCCTCTCATCCGCGCGGAAACGCTGCGCCATCTCCTGGAGGCGCATCGAAGAGAGAATGCTGCCATTACGTTGCTCACGTTCGTCCCGGACGACCCAAGCGGTTACGGCCGCATTGTGCGAGGGCCGGACGGGCGTGTGGTGGGCATCGTGGAACACAAGGACGCCTCGGAAGAGCAGCGGAAAATTCGGGAGTGCAACAGTGGAATTTTGGTGTTCCAGGCCAATTGGCTGTGGGATCACCTGCCGCGCCTGTCGCTCAGTCCTCAAGGGGAGTATTATCTGACCGACCTGGTTGCAATGGCAGTGGAAGAGGGCCAGGTTGTACACAGCCTTCAGGCTCCTGACCCCACCGAAGTCCTCGGGGTGAACGACCGGGCGCAGTTGGCGACAGCCACGGCTGTGCTTTATGACCGCAGACGCCGGACACTGATGCGCAGTGGGGTGACACTCGTGGACCCCGCCACCGTTTACGTTGGCCCCGACGTGCAAGTGGAACGGGACACCGTAATCGAACCGAACGTGATTCTCGACGGGCGCGTGCGCATTGGCCCCCGCTGCCACATTGGCCCCAATTGCGTGTTGCGCAACGTCACAGTTGGGGCCAATTGTGTGGTTGTTCAGGCACACCTGGAAGACCTTGTGGTGCCGACTGACACCCGGGTGGGCCCCTTCGTTTTCCGTCAAGGCGAACAATAGCACGGGAGGCGAGCAGACATGAAGGATACTCTCTTGGTGCCGTTTCGGCGGGAATGAAGGCGGTGTGGGTCCGACGTTCTCCCAAGACGATTTTTGACCCGTGGGAGATTCAGCCCACAATTACAATAGAGAGTCTTCTCGAACTGCCCGATGCGATTGCCAAGTATCACGCCGGTGACTGAACAAAACGGATCGCGTGGCTATATCCCTCACGCTCGGTGAGCAATTCTTGTGCGGACTGTGGAGCAAAAAGCAACGTATCTGCGGAAGGTGAGAAACGATGGACCAGTTGGACCCTGACAGTTCAAGTCGGCTGCTACTGTTCGTCGGGCTTTGCGGCAGTCTCCTGTTGTTTGCGGCCGCGGCCGCGGCTGAAGCCATCATTCGCTCGGCCAAGCAGTACGAAATTCGCCCTCTCATCGAACAGCGAGTGCCGGGAAGCGTTTCGCTCAAGCGCCTGCTCGACTTTCCTGACCGCCGCCGTTCCCTTCTCATGGTTGTGCGCCTTCTCGGCGTGGTCAGCGCGGCAGCCCACGTGGTGCTCCTCACGGGCTTGCGAACCCTCAACCTCGTGATGGCTTTGGGCGCGCTGGTGCTGATCCTCATCGTCCTGGATCAGGCCACCTTTGCCCTCTTCCGTGGCCGCATTCCACCCCGTGGAGCGGCGAGCGTGGCGATCTTGGTGGAAGGCCTCGGCGTGCTTCTAACCCCTTTGTTGTGGGGGCTGGAGGCCATTACACGCGCCTTGGGAGTGCGTGCGGCGCCAGAACCCTCTTCTTCCCTGGCGTTGACCGAAGAAGAGGTGCGCATTTTGGCCGGTGTCATCGGCGAAGAGGACGCCGAATTGTCCCCGCGCGAGCGGGAGATGATTTCCCGCATCTTCGAGTTGCACGGGACCACAGTGCGCGAAATTATGGTGCCTCGCCTGGACATTGTGGCGTTGCCGGCCGAGACGCCGCTCTCGAAGGCGCTGGACATCATCGTCGAGCACGGCTACTCCCGGATTCCAGTATACGAGGGGACCATTGACAACATTGTGGGCGTGCTCTACGCCAAGGACCTGTTGGAAGCGCTGCGGGATGGGAAACTGGACACACCTGTCCGTGAGCTGGCGCGCGGAGCGCTCTTCGTTCCGGAAAGCAAAAAGCTGGATGAGCTGCTCAAGGAACTCCAGCAGAGCCGCATTCACATGGCCATCGTGGTGGACGAGTACGGCGGCACGGCTGGCGTGGCCACCATTGAAGACATCCTGGAAGAAATCGTGGGCGAAATCCGGGACGAGTACGACGTGGCCGAAGAGGCCCTCATCATTCAGGTGAGCCCGGAGGAGGCCGTCTGCAACGGGCGCGTGGACCTGGACGACCTCAACCGCCTTCTCGACCTGGACTTGCCCACTGACCGGAGCGACACGCTGGGGGGCCTCATTTACAGCGAGTTGGGGCGCGTGCCCCAGGTGGGCGACGAAGTGACGGTGGACGGGGCCCACTTCCGAGTTGTGGGGGTCTCCGGCCGGCGCATCACCAAGGTGCGCGTGAAGCGCATAGCACCACCTGAAGACGCTCAGGAGGAAGCCTCCCAGGAAGCCGAGCAGCCTCAAAAGTCCGAAGGGCGCCTGGGCTTTTCTCGCTTGCGCTGAGGTTTTGGGCTTCGGACAACGCGCGGGAACGCCGATGAGGAAGTACGACGCACTTCGGAAGTGCATCGCACCTTCGGCCGTTCGCCGCTGCGAGCAGGATGCAGGATAGAGGCATATGTCAACGCTGGAAGCTCTTCTGAAAGCAGCACACCAGGCACAGAAGCGGGCCTACGTGCCCTATTCTGACTACCCGGTCGGCGCAGCGTTGGAGACCGACGACGGCCACATCTTCACGGGCTGTAATGTGGAGAACGCCGCCTACCCCCAGTCCATGTGTGCCGAGCGCGTAGCCGTTTTCAAAGCCGTTAGCGAAGGACACCGTGCCATCCGGCGGCTGGTGGTGGTGACCGAGGACGGCGGCACGCCATGTGGTGGCTGTCGCTCTGTGTTAGCCGAGTTTGGCGACCCTGAGACTGAAGTGATAACGGTGGATCGCCACGGCCATCAGCGCCGCTACACCCTGGGCCAATTGTTGCCCAAAGCCTTCGAGTTTCAACATCGGCCACGTGCTGGCAAAAGCGAATAAGGAGCCAACTATGCACCGGTTGACGAAAGCCTGTTGGTGGGCGTGTTTGTTCTTTCTTGTCCTTGTCGGGTTGGTTCGCGCCCAAGAGGCTATCCGTGTCCTGGACACTGAGGCGGAGTACACCTTTAGCCGCGAACTGCGGTTCCGCCTCGTGGCAGAGGCGGACAATCCTATCGTGGAAGTTACCCTCTTCTACCGCCCCGGCTGGTGGGCCACGGTAAGCCGGGCTTATCCAGAGGACTTCAATCCGTCCACCAAGATTGACATCACTGTGCGCGAGCGCCTCCAGCGGGGACAAATTCCACCCGGCACGGAAATCGAGTACTGGTGGCGCCTCACCGATGAGGCGGGCAACACCCTCAAGACCGAGACGTATACGCTCCTCTACATGGACGACCGCTTCGAGTGGCAGAAGATCGAACGTGGCATGATCCACTTCTGGTACTACGACCTGCCCCGCGACGAGGCCGAGCGCCTGGCCGACATCAGCGCCGACGCCCTCCAGCGCATCGCCGAAAACTTCGGCGTCGAACCCGACCGCCCGGTGAAAATTTTCGCCTACAACAGCAAGGCGGACATGCAGGAGGCCCTCATTTCGCGGGGCTCGACATTTGAGGCACAAGTGGTTACCCTTGGCACCGTGGTGGCGCCCGACACGATGCTCCTGCTGGCTACCCACCCCGAAGTGGAGCCCACCATCTACCACGAACTGACCCACGTGGTGGTGGGACTGGCCACGGAGAACCCCTTCGCCGACTTGCCGGCCTGGCTCAACGAGGGGCTGGCCATGTACAACGAGGGCGAGTTGCGCGCCGACAACCGCCGGGCGTTGGAAGAGGCTATCCGGCGCAACGATGTGTTCAGCGTGCGCTCACTGACCAGCCCGACGGGAGACCCGGAGCGCGTCAACTTGTGGTATGCCCAAGTCTACAGTCTAGTGGACTACTTGATTACCACTTACGGCCGGGAGAAGATGCACGAGTTGCTGCAAGTTTTCGCCGAGGGCGAACTCCCCGACCGGGCCCTCGAACAAGTGTACGGTTTCGACCAGGACGGGCTCGACCAGCGCTGGCGCGAGTGGGTCGGGCTGCCGCCGCGTTCCACCCCCAAACCAACGAGCGAACGGGAAGAGGCGACTAAGCCGGTCCCCCAGCCCGAGGGACAAGTGCGGGAGGAACCTGTGCCTGAGCCGTCACGCAATCCTATCGCCCTGCTTTGCTCTTTCCTGCCAGGCCTGATGTTGCTGGGCGGCTTTGCCCTGTGGGGCATTGTGCGACGGCCCAACTGATTGACAGGTTCTGGGGGTAGTTTATAATGCCAACTGTACAAGTTCTCATATCATGTTGGTCTAATACCAATTGGGCGTGGAAATGACATGAGGTCACATACTCCTTCAGGGACCTCGGAGGCGAGCGCATGAATATGTGCGGCGCCGCCGTACGAAAAAGCTGTCTCTTATACACATCTGACG
>WFWG01000271.1 GCA_015491235.1 Ardenticatenaceae bacterium | reverse complement strand
TCACCTACCCCCCACCCGGCCAGCAGGACGGGCGTCTCACCGGGATTGTACAACTCCACGAACTCGTCGCCGTCGCCCCCCGCCCGCTTGCTCATCAGCGAGGTGCTCTACGACGGCACGCAGCCCGGTGATGGCGACGAGTTCGTGGAGTTGTACAACCCCGGTGAGACGCCCGTCCTGCTGGCCGGGTGGGGGGTAGGTGACGCCCAAATTCGGGGAGCTGGCGAAGGGCTCTACCGCTTCCCCCCTGGCTGGACCCTTGAACCGGGCCAGACGCTCGTGGTGGCACGCGACGCGGCCGCTTTCCGCGCCCGTTTTGGCACCTGGCCTGACGCTGAGCTGGAGCCAAAGGAGGACACGCCCACAGTGCCCACCCTGGCGCGTGACACCTCCTGGGGACGAGGGCGCTGGGCGCTCAACAACAGCGGCGACGAGGTCATTTTGCTGGACCCCTTCGACCGCCTGGTGGACGCCGTGGTTTATCGCAAGGGCGACTTTGCGGCGGTGGGGCGCACCGGCCACGACATCGCCGCGCCCGCGCCCCGCTCACTTCAGCGCCTGGCCGGCCAGGAGGGCACCCACCTCAACGATCTGCTCGTCTACGACCTCCCCTCGCCGGGCCGCCCCACACGCGCGCCGGCCGCCTTCCCAACGCCTCCGCTGGCCCCGGCCTTCGGCGAATTTCGCGCGTATTGGGGCACGCTGCACGCCCACTCCACCTACAGCGACGGCAGCGGCCCGCCCGATCTGGCCTACGCTGTGGCGCGGGCCAACGGACTGCACTTCATGACGATCAGCGACCACAGCCACTGGTTCACGCCGGACGAGTGGCAGCGCACGCAAGAGGCCGCCGAAGCAGCCACGGTGCCGGGCATCTTCGTGGCCCTGCGGGCTTTCGAGTGGACCAGCCGCGAGCAGGGCCACCTGAACGTCTTCTTGACTGACGAGGTGCTCAGCCGCGAGACGCCAGAGGGCGATACGTTGGCCGAGTTCTATGCTTGGCTGGCGGCACACCCCGAGGCTGTGGCCCAATTCAACCATCCCTTTGCCGGACACTTTGACGAGTTCGCGTTGTCCCCTTCGGTGCGTCAACAGGTGACGCTGCTGGAAGTGGGCAACGGTGGTGGAACTCCGCTGCGCTTTGCCGAGGCGTACTGGCAGGCCCTCTGGGCGGGCTGGCGTGTGGGCGCGAGCGGCAACCTGGACACACAGACGCCCAACTGGGGCGCGGACGGCGAGTTGCGCACCGGCCTGCTGGCCCGCGAACTGACTCCCCAAGCGTTGCTCGAGGCCATCGCGGCCCGCCGAGCCTTCAGCACCGAAGATGCCACTTTAGCCCTCGCTTTGCGGGCCGGCGACGTGTGGATGGGGGGCGAGATTGACCCCGGCCTGATCGAGTTCACCCTCCTGGTGGCCGACCGCGAGGCCGAGCCGCTGGAGGTCTCCATCTGGCGCAACGGAGCGCCCGCCTTTCGCACCTCCTTGACACCTGGAGAGGAGCCAACGGCCCGCCTGGTCGTTTTGCCAGCAGCGCCCGGCGACATCTTCGTGGCCCACGCGGTTCAAGCCGACGGTCAGGAAGCGTGGTCCAGCCCCATTTGGGTGCGCGGCACGTGGACGCCGCCGCCCGTGTGGATCAACGAAGTGTTGCCCGCCCCGCGCGACGTGGACTGGAACGGTGACGGCGTGGCCTCGGAGGACGACGAGTGGGTCGAGCTCTACAATCCGCTCGAGGCGCCGGTGAGCCTGGCCGGGTGGTGGCTGGACGACGGTGAAGGGGGTAGCCAACCCTACCGCTTCCCGCTGGGCACAGTCATTCCACCGCGCGGGTACCTGGTGCTTCACAAGGCCCAGACGGGCGTGAGCCTGAACGACGCTGGCGATGAAGTGCGCCTGATTGCCCGCAACGGAGTCCTGGTTGACCGCGTGGCCTTTGGCCGCCTCCCCTACGACCAGAGCCTTTCCCGCGACGACGAGGGCCAATTTGTCGCCGACTGGCAAACGACGCCGGGCCGCCCCAACGAGCCCCGGCCAACAGGGCCTCCTTCTGCGGGGGAAAGCCACCCCTCCACTTCGACCAACCCGGGCCGCACGCCAGCCCCACTCCAACTGGTGCTGGAAGAGGTGCGCCGCCAGCCCCTCGGCACCCGTGTCACAACACAGGGGATAGTCAGCGTGCCGCCAGGGCCGCTGGGCAAGCGCACCTTCTACATTCAGGACGAAACCGGCGGCCTGAAGGTCTACGTGCGCCGTGGCCCAGTGCCAGCTCTGGCGCCCGG
This sequence comes from Ardenticatenaceae bacterium, assembly GCA_015491235.1. Lineage (GTDB taxonomy): Bacteria > Chloroflexota > Anaerolineae > Ardenticatenales > Ardenticatenaceae > WFWG01. The sequence continues at coordinate 22,403 of WFWG01000271.1, read as the reverse complement.
CGACCTGGTCGAAGTCACCGGAAGCGTGGGGCGTTACCGCGGCGACCTGGAGTTGCGCGTAGCACGGGCCGGGGAGGTGCGCGTGGTGGGGCGCGGCCCGGCCCCTGTTGCGACGCCACTCCAGGGGCCGGACGAAGCCCTGCTGGGCCGCCTGGTCGTCGTCACGGGCCGCGTGACGCGCTGGGAGCGTTCGCGCTGGTGGCTGGAGGTGGCGCCAGGAGTAGAAGTCCAAATCTACCTGCGAAGGAGCACCGGACTGCGCCGGCCGTGGCTGGAAAGGGGCGAACAACAGACGATCGTTGGCATCGCCGGCGTGTGGGACGGTGATTTCCAAGTGTGGCCGGCCTTCCCCGAACACTTGACCGGCGGGGTCCCCCTGCTGCTGCCCGAGACGGGCAGCGGGAATCCTTAAGACGAAACGCAGACTGGCACGGCTAAAATACATTGTTTTGAGGCGAACTTGACGCCCTTCTTACGGCTCTGTAAAATGGGGGCAATTTCCCACGTCGGGAGGGATCAGCTTGCACCGGCTTCCAGTGGCCCGCCGGCCTCCAAGCCTCCGAACGTTCACTGTTTGGGCTGTCGTTGTGGTCATGCTTCTCGGCCTGGCAGTGCTGCTGGCCGGATTGCCGGTGGAAGACAGCGATTTCTACGACTTCTACTTGGCGGCCCATGACCTGCTGCGCGACAGAAATGTGTACGCTCCCCAGCCCAATGGGCTCCAGGGGTTCTTCAACCCCATCTGGGGAGCCTTCCCCTTCGTCCCCCTGGTCGCGTTTCGGCCATCAGTTGCTTTTGTTGCCTGGCGGCTGCTGCTGGCCGTCCTGCTGAGTTCCACCATGTACGTCATCACGCGGCAGCGGGGTGAGCCGATTACGCCGGGCTGGTTGGCGTTGGTTGGCTGGCTGGTGCTCATCCCCTGGTTTGTGGGCCAAAACGCTCCCCTGGTGGCCGCTGGCGCCTTTCTGGCCCTGGCATTTGGACAACGCCGACAATGGTACATGGCAAGTGGTGCCACCCCGCTCATGGTCATCAAGCCCCACACTGTGTTACTCTTCCCGCCCGTGTTGCTGTGGAGAGGGCGACTTCAAGCCGTTGCGGGGATGCTGGGGAGCCTCCTCACTGTTGCCGTGGTGGGCTGGCTGGTTCAACCCGGCTGGATTCAAGCGTGGATAGGCTCTCGCTGGTCCGAAAGTCAACAGGGCGGGGGGCAGAGCTGGCCCGCTTCGGGGCTGGTCAACGCGCTAAACTTCCTCCACCTGCCCCTGTGGTGGGGCATCGTGGTCGTCTTGGCAAGTCTGTGGGTTCTGTGGCGCCATCGCCGCGCTGACTGGTTCACCCTGTCTGCCTTAAGCTTATCTCTAGGAGCAACAACAACTCCCTACATCCGCGCTGGGGACTTCCCCCTCCTCTTCCCTGCTTTTCTCCTCTTGCCTCCCAAGCTCCGGTATCCGTTGTTCGCTGCCACAGCAATGTTCTTCCTCGTCGGCCCACCTGTGCCCTTACTGTGGCTTATCCCGGCTGTCACGAGTGGTGTAGTGGCGGGATACACGCTTATTCGTTCGCCAGCAACTGCTGGAGCTGCGTAAACCGACGAGTCACCTCAGCGTCCGACAGGTGTCGTTGAACGAAGGCCTCAACTTCCTCCAACAACTGGCGACGACGCTTTTGGGCGTGCTCAGCGTGAAGGGGTTTGTTGCCCTGCAACTTGCGCGGCCCTTCGCGTCCGCCTTCGGGGATGTACCAGTCCCGCAGGCCAGCCCAGCACCCGGATGCCACCAGAAGCAAGCCAATTGGGGTCAAGGCTAACGGCACGCCGCGAGCCAGGTCCTGCTGCGTGCGCTCGTGCAGCTCACTTGGCCGATCGAACGTCTCATAGGCGAGCCAGAGCCGCCCGCCAGGTGGTACCAAACGGCCCAGAAGGCGAGCCGCTTCCAGCAACACCTCTTCACCGAGCGAGACGGGGTGGTCGCCACAGGGAAAGGAAAGCGTGTCATACAAAGTGCCGTCCACCCAGCCAGCGATGTGTTCCGAAGCCCGGCCAGCGCTGAAGAGGCCGGAGAAGAGGGCCTCGCGAGAACGGTGGCCGTGGGCGTCGAGGGCGTAGAGGTGGAACCAGGTCTGTTCGACGTAAGGGCGCGGTGTTTCCACAACGGTCACGCGCCAACCGTTGGGCAGCACCGCGCCCTCGAGGTCCTTTGGCCACCGAGCCATCAGTCGTCCACTGCCTCCTCGGAGACCACCGGTTGAGTGGTCTGCTCCTCTTCCACCACCTCCCAACGGTCTGCCAGCCGCTCCATGACCTGGGGCATCGTCGTGTATTCCATCTCTTCCATCGGCAGACGGTGCGGCTCGAAGGGACCGTGACGGCGCAGGTACTCGGCGATGACGTTGGCCTGGCGGCGCGCTTCGTCGAAAGCGGGGTCGTCGAAGAGGTCGCGTGGCCCCACCAAGCGCCCGTCGGCGAGTTGGAAGCCCAAAGCACACACGCGCGGCGGCCCGTCGAAGCGGCTGGGGTTGGCCTCATGGAGCGCCACCGGCATGAGGGGCCCGTGGTGGCTGCCCCGCATCCAGCCCTCGACGGTGAAGGGGAGCGCAAAGGGCTCCAGCACCTCGCCCACGGCCGGGAACTGGGACTGGGCCCGCACGATACAGACTGGGTCGTCCTTGCCCACGTAGCGCCCGGCGATGAGGGCCAACCGCTGGGTGGAGGAGACGGCGCCGATTTCGCCCCTCTTGTTGTAAACCGCCCGGACCGTAAAGCGGGAGGGGGCTCCGATGAACATGAGGAGGTCGTACATCTCCTCTGGCGTGCTGAGCGTAATCAGCTTGTTTTCCCGCACGTCCAGCACTTCAAAGCGGAACCCGTCGTGGAGAGCGGGCGAGATGACCAGGCCGGCCGTGTTGAAGGGGTCGGCAAACATCTTGAAGAGGGGCAGGTTCCAGGCGCCAGCAGAGGTCTTATCGGCCATGAAGACGATGATCGTTTCGGAGCGTCGCTCCTCGAAGGTCATTTCGGCCACACCCGGGCCCATGCCGCGAATGTTCCCCGAAAAGGCATCTGCCAGCAAATCTTGCCCAGCCCCGTAGAGCTTGAGGGCCTTGGCCTCTTCAGTGGCCGCCTCGAACGCCTCCCAAGCAATGTGATGAACCCGTTCATCGTTGTCGCCACGGCGGTGGGTCATAATGAGGAAAATGTCGTCCCCACAGCGGGTCACGTGAAAGTCCACCAGCGTACCGTCAGCCTGCGCTTCTGCCAGGCGGTTGCGGGCGGCGTCAAGCAACCGCTCATGGGTCGAGGAGTGGCCTACCCACCCTCCAACGTCAGCTTTGATCACACTGAACGTCACCAAATCGCCCATAGATCACCTCCCTGTGATCGGTTATGAATTGTCGGCTTCCCTTGCTCTTGGAGAAGCGTGTTCTGCTCGTTTTCCGACAGTACGGATCGTACAGCGTGGCGATTTCACGAGGCTGTTTTCGGTTCAAAAAGACAAAGGGGCCACCACGACCGGCAGCTTCCCTACTATAACAAATTTCATCCCTAAGCGCAAATGTATCTCCTCGCTTCCAAGCGATAAAACAAACGCAACAACGGGCGGTTCTGCCGCCCGTTGTTGCGTTGGCCTATTTTCTCGCCAGTCGGGGCGAGAGGATTTGAACCTCCGACCCCAGCGTCCCAAACGCTGTGCTCTACCCTGGCTGAGCTACGCCCCGATTGCTGGCTAGAAGGAATTATACCTTTGGTCGGCCAAATGGCAAATTTTGGGAGAGAGATGTAACCAGTTTGCTCCTTCGCGGATGGGTAGAAATCGTGGTATAATCGAATTACTCCGGCGAGGCAAAGCGACATGCAGCCGTCCCCTCTTGCGGCGCTGGAAAGGGCGCTTTTCCTTGTCGGGGGTTCGGTGTGTCGTGTTGAGCGTTGTTAACAGCAAAGTAGAGGTAGAGCTCCTATGCGCATTGCCATTGACGGGAGTGTAATCCAGGAGAACCTGTACGGTGTCAGCCGGTACGCTTACAACCTGACCGAAGCATTGGCCAAGACAGTGCTCGCAGATGACGAAATTTTCGTTCTGTACAACCCCAATGAGCCGACAGGACAACACCAGTTGGAAGATTTGGCTTCTCTTCCTCAGGTGGCCCTGCGCCCAGCTCAGGGCGGCGTGCGTGGCCCCTGGAGTCTGACATCCCAGCTTCGCCAGCTCGATGTTGATGTCTTCCACAGCCCGTATTACCTCTCTCGCCTGTTGACCAATGTGCCTTCGGTCATTACCATCCATGACCTGTCCACCTTTCAACCTGATCTCGGACAGGGAGTCCTTGGACGCCTCTCCCAGTTCACGGCACAGGCCGAGCTGACCTTGCTGCGACGGGCGGCGGCTGTCATCTGTGTCTCTCAGTCGGTAAAACAGGACCTGTTGCGCATTGCCGACATTCCCGAGGAGCGAGTCCACGTCGTGTACAACGGCGTAGATCATCGCCGCTTTCATCCCCGTTATCGCCCAGAGGCTCGTCAGCGCGCTGCCCTCATGCTGGGTATCGAGCCGCCCTACGTGCTGGCGCTCGCTTCGCCCGAGCCGCGCAAAAATATTCGCCGTTTGCTCGAGGCGTATGCTCGCCTTCCACGCCAGAACCTGCCACGCCTGGTGTTAGCCGGTGCAGCCGATTGGGGCCACGGCCCTATCTACGCTGCTGTACAAGAACTAGGGCTGGAGCCGTATGTTCGCTTCACTGGCTACGTGCCGGAGGCCGTGCTGCCTGATCTCTACAGTGGAGCACGGCTGTTCGTCTTTCCCAGCCTCTACGAGGGTTTCGGTTTGCCGGTCCTGGAAGCGTTGGCCTGCGCCACTCCTGTTGTAGCCGGTAACCGGGGGGGAATTCCGGAAATTGCCGGCCAGGCGGCCATTTTGGTAGACCCATACGACGTTGACGCCTTGGCTCAGGCGATGTTACGAGTGCTCCAGGACAAGCCGTTGCGGGACGAATTGCGCCTGCGGGGTCCAGGGCAAGCGGCACTCTTCTCCTGGGAACGCACGGCTCGAGAGACCCGTGACGTGTACGAGACCGTCGTCCGGTAGCACTCGACCACGCAGATTTTTGTGTAAATCCGCGCAGCCGTTTATCAGATAAAAATGGATATATCTTTCAATTGCGTGCGAAGCGCGCAATTGAAAGATATATCGTTAGGCTTTTTCGGTGCGATACGGAATTTTCTCTGTCAGCGTTTTACCCAAAATTCACTGTGGTCGAGTAGTAGCACTCAACCCCACTGAAGTTTAAGGATTGAACACGTCCACCGCGTGCCAGAAGCAGAGGCACATTCACCTCAATACGCATTCCGGTCGGTGAAGATTCTCACCAGCGTCATCAGCATGATCTTGAAGTCCAGCGTGAGTGACCAGTTCTCCACGTACCACAGGTCGTATTTGGTGCGCTCGGCAATGCTGGTGTCGCCCCGCAAGCCGTTGACCTGCGCCCAGCCAGTGATGCCCGCTTTCTCGCGGTGGCGGTCCATGTAGCGGGGAATGTAGCGGCGGAACTGCTCCACGTAGACGGGGCGCTCTGGCCGCGGTCCTACGATGCTCATCTCGCCCAGGAGCACGTTGATGAGCTGGGGGAGTTCGTCCAGGCTGTAACGGCGGATGAAGGCTCCCACGCGCGTGCGGCGAGGGTCGTTGGGGCGTGTCCAGCCGGGGCCGTCTCGCTCGGCGTCTTGTCGCATGGAGCGGAACTTGAGCATCTGGAAGGGTTTGGCGTCCAATCCCATGCGCTCCTGGGTGTAGAAGACAGGACCCGGCGATTCCAGTTTAATCAAAATGGCGATCAGGAGCATGAGGGGCGAAAGCAACACCAGCGCCGTGGCGCTTACCGCAATGTCAATCAGTCGCTTGACGGCCAGTTTCCAGCCGCGCAAGGCGATGTCACGCACCGTGAGGAGGGGCAGGCCGCTGAGGTCGCTGATGCTCATCTCTCCGGCCATGAACTGGAACAGGTCTGGGAAGACTTTGACGCTGACTTTCTCTCGCTCGCACTTCCCGATGATGTGCACGATCTCGCGGTGCGTGGCTTCGGGCACGGCGATGATGACCTCGTCCACGCCGTAGGCGTCAATGAGGTGGGGCAGGTCGTCCACCGTGCCCAAGACCGGGACGGGAAGGGACTCGATCACCGGGTAACCGCTGACGGGCACCACGCCCACCACCTTGTAGCCCAACCCCGGCGAGCGTTGAATGGCCTTCAGAATCATGTTGGCCGTCTCGCCGGCCCCCACAATGAGCACGTGCTCGGGGGCGAACTCACGCCCCTGAAGAGCCCACTGGACACGGGCGTGGGCAATGCGCCCCGCCGTCACGAAGATGATGGTGAGCGCCCAAGCGTAGATAATCATCAGGCGGGGATAGTCCAGCGAATTTTTGTAAACGAAGGAGACGGCCGCCAAGGCGAGCACAATGCCGATGGAGGTGGACGCGATCACGCGCCCGAACTCGTCAATGTGGGAATAGGCCCGCTTGCGCCGGTAGAGGCGGTGGAAGAAGAAGGTGGTCAGAAGTGCCACCAAGTGAATGCCCAACATGCCCAAGTAGCGCTGGAAGGGTGGGATGGCCACTGGCGGCGGGAATTCGATCGTCAAGCGGATCCAATAGGCCACGTAGAAGGCCAGCACAATCATAACCGCGTCAATGGCCATGAGGGAGAGGGGGAAGAGGAAGGCTCGCCGTCGCCGTCGCTGTCGTTCCGCGCGGATACGGTCCAGTTCCTCTGGCGACAGCGGGCGCAGGGGAATCACGGCTGGCGTCGCCGGCTGTTCTGGCCGCTTTTCGTCCACCTGTTGTGTGGGACCAGGATATCGCATCCTCATACGGCCGATGCCACCCCCTTTCGCTCGGGCGGCCGCAAAGCGTTGCGGAAGAGTTCCAGATAGCACAACACAGTAATGCCCACCTCGATGAGCCAGTTCACGACGAGGGGCGTCTGAGTCCAATAGTGCTTGCGGTGAAAGCGCCGCATGGCATCGTAAAAGGCCCGGATGGATTCGCTGCTGCGCTGGCGGCTGCTGGCGCCTTTGTAGTGAAGAACCGTTACTTCAGGGTAGTACCAGATTTGCCACCCAGCTTGCTTGATGCGGTAGGCCCAATCTAAGTCCTCGCCGTACATGAAGAAGCGCTCGTCGAGCAAGCCGGCGTCTCGGATAGCTTCCCGCCGCACCATCATGAAGGCGCCCACCACCGAGTCCACCTCGATGGTCTCGTTCGGGTCAATGTACGTCAGGTTATACCGTCCGAAGCGCTTGCTCTTGGGGAAGAGGAAGCTCAGGCCGGTCAGGCGCCAAAAGCTCACCTCGGGCGTGGGAAACGAGCGGCGGCAGGCGCGGTCCAGACTGCCGTCCGGGCGAACCAGCTTGGGACCAGCGGCCCCCGCCTGGGGATGGGCGTCTAAGAACGCGATCATGCGGGCCAGGGCGTCGGGTGGCAGGAGGGTGTCGGGGTTGAGCAGGAGCACGTAGCGGGGAGCATCGGGTCGCGGCTCCCGACCGGGTTGATCCCAAAATCCCAATCGCCGCAAAGCCAGGTTGTTGGCGTAAGCGTATCCGCCGTTTCGTGCGCTCTCGATGAGTTCGACGTGTGGAAAGGCCGCCCGCACAGCCCCAGGGCTCCCGTCGCTGGAGCAGTTGTCCACTACTACAACGTGGAAGGAGGGAACACCTTCGCTTTTATAGATGGAGTCGAGACAGGCGAGCAACAGGTCCCTTGTGTTGTAGTTGACAATTACAATTCCCAGATCCAACATGGTGGAGTGCGCGAGATACCCCTTTTCCCGCCAGGCGCTTCCTCGACGGAACAAGCCAGGCACCACACCAAGGCATCATGGCTGCGCGGAAAGTTGGTTGCGAGTGCCGAGGGGTATTGTAACACGGGAAGGGAAGAGGGTCAAAGGCGTTTGAACGAAGGAAAGACCAGGAGGGCAGCAGGGGCGGCGAAGTTGCCCCTACTTATCATCGGGTTCTCCTGGCAGGCGCAGGGGCAGTTTCTCGGCGAGCAGCGGGGAGGCGAACGGTGAAGACACTTCCCTTGCCAACCTCACTCTGAACTTCGACGGTTCCTCCTTGCAGCTCGACAAGGTGGTGAACGATGGCCAGCCCGATGCCCGAACCTTGCGCCTCGGGCATGTGCTGGTGGCGGATTTGGTGGAACTTCTGGAAAATGTGCGGCAACTCCTCAGGTGGGATGCCGATGCCCGTATCCCGCACTTCAAAACAGACATACTCGTTAGCGTGGTAGACGCGCAACGTAATCGTTCCTTCTTCCGTGAACTTGTATGCATTTGAAATCAAGTTGGTGAGCACCTGGTTGAGTCGAGTGCGGTCAGCGTAGACAGGGGGAACGGTTCCCTCCACGGAGACCTCGAAGCGCACCGGCTTCCGTTTTCGCCTGAAGAGGCCGGCGTTCGTGCGCTCCACGTCTTGTAAGACCTCGGCGATGGGAATATCTTGTGGATAGAGCGTCATCTGGCCAGCCTCGATTTTCGCGAGGTCGAGCAGATCGTTGATCATGTTCAGGAGTCGCTGCCCGTTGTGCAAAATGGCTTCCAGGTCCTGTTGCGTCTCTTGGTCGAATTGCTGGTTCATGAGGAGGAATTCGGCATAGCCGATAATGGAACTGAGGGGGCTGCGCAACTCGTGGCTGACGTGCATGAGAAATTCGCTCTTCAAGCGGTCTGCTTCCCGCAGGCGTTCGGCTGTCTGCTGGACTTCCTCAAAGAGGCGAGCGTTTTGTAAAGCAATGGCTGCCAGGCTGGCAAACTGCTCCAGAATTTCGATCTCCTCGTTCGTGAAGGGTTTGTACTCTGTCCTGGCCAAGCCGATGACGCCGATGAGTTCGTCCTTCCACTTGAGCGGCACGGCCGCCATGGAATGGATGAGATCGAGTTCTGGCCCTCGCACACGGTTGGGGAGTGTCTGATAGTCCTCAACAGTTAGCGAGTGACCGCATTCCCAAACCCGGCCGGCAAGCCCTCTGCCAGGGGTAAGGCGATCGCCAATGCGGTCAGCAAAGATGCCCACACCGACGCGCGTGACCAAGGCCGAGCGGTCGGGCTCCATGAGCACGACATATCCGTGGGTCGTGTCCACCATGGCGGCAGCGCGGGCTACAATGGCCTCGAGGAGCTTGGAGGTCTCCAACTGCTGCATGATCTCCACGGCAGTCTCGTGGAGCGCGGTAAGCAGACGGTTGCGCCGACGCAGGGCCGCCTCTGTCTGCTTGATGTCGGTTACGTCAATGGCCACCATAGCCACCTGTTCGACCTTGCCAGCCGCGCCGACGAGCGGACTAAAGATGCACTCGAAGAGTCTGTCGCCCAAGTTTTGCGTTGTGCTAAAGGTTTCGCCCGCGCGCGCCTGCTCGAAAGCGTACACAAAGCCAGGCTGGTGTTCGAACAAGCGGTAAATGGTAGAGCCAACCAGACGGGTTGGTTCCCAGCCAATGAGTTCGAGGCCTTTCCCCTGGGCAAGAGAGATGGCGCCGTCCTGCTCGAAGGTGAAGAGGACAACGGGTGTGTTCAGCACGACCGCCTGTAGGCGCTGCTCCAAGGCGGAGCGCATTTGCTCGAAGAGGTTCATGCGCTCAATGGCCACGGCCAACTGGTCGGCCATGACCTGAAAGATGGCGATATCTTCCTCGTCGAAGGCGTTCTCTTGTACGCTCTGCACGTCAAGGGCGCCAATAACGCGGTCGCCTACCTTCAAGGGCAAAGCCAACTCCGAGCGCGTTTCGGGAAGGAGCGGGTTTTTGAAGTGAACGGCGTCGGCGCCCACGTCGAGGGCAATGCGGGGCTGGCCAGTGCCTGTCACGTAACCAACGATGCCCACCTCTCCCACCTTGAGCCTGTGGCCGCTTTCTAACATCTGGCGGCCTGCCTCGCCTGTGGCGGCCCGCAGAACGGCGTACTCACCGTGCTCGTCCAGCAAAAAGAGGCCCGCGTGGTAGAACCCAAACTGGTCGCGAATCAGGTTCACGGCCCGGTCGAGCACCTCCTCCAGGCTGGCGGCCAACGCAGCGTCTCGGGCCACCTCGGCGGCCACGCGGAGTTGGGCGGTGCGGCGCTCCAAGTGTCGGGTGCGCTCCTCGACGATCGTGTGCAACTGGCGCTGGTGAGCTTCGAGTTCAGCGCGAGCCTGTTCGGATTCTTGAAGCGCTTGGCGGAAACTGTCCAGCAGATAGTTGACAGGCGCAATAACCGCCGTCCCAAAGACGAGGAGTTGGAGAGGATATCCTAGCCATTGGCCGGACCTCATAAGGGCCTGAAGGTGAGGTGGGGGTGAAATGTGTCCGCTGGCGTAGAGGTACGAAAAGATGAAAGCTGTGCCCACGCTCAAGCCAAGAGCCATAAAGCCGACAGTTCGCCCCAGGAGCACAGCACTGAGGACGCTAAAGGCAAAAAATGCCAACAGCCCTGTTCCTCCAATCCCGGCAAAATAGCGCGTGTGGGATAGAAAGCCGAGGATGTAGAGAAAGAGCAAGAAAACACCGGCACGGAAAAAGTATTCGACCGAGTGAGTGAACGTAATGAGCAAGAGAAGACCGTACACCAGGGCGTAGAAGAGCAGAAGGCGGGGCTGATTCATTTCTAACGCCAGCGCGCTCCCCACAATGACGAAGATCCCTCCAACCACCAGCGAAACGCGCAGGATGAGGTCCAACAGGCGCTCGTACCAAACTGAAATGGAGGGACTAACGGCAGGCGTGGATTCCTGCGGAGCAGGTGAAGGCGCAGTCATGCTGTCACTCCTGGCCACTCAAGCGCTTCAATAGCGTGACGAGTTCCGTTAGGGAGACTGGCTTGGTGAGGAAGAAATCTACGCCCAGTTGCTCACACGTAGCCCGGTACTGCTCCTGAGCCGACAGGACCACGATTTCAGTGCCTTTGGACATGATTTCGGTTCCACGCTGGCGGAGAAGGTCCGTGGCGCGCTCGTTGCCCATGCGAATGTCGCAGAGGAAAATGTGAAAATGCTCTTCGTCCAGCAGGGCCTGGGCCTCTTCCAGCGTGGCTGCCTGCGCGACTTCAAAGCCGGCTTGCGACAACGCCCGCGCGTAGAGGCGACGCTGGTCGTCTTCATCCTCCATGACCAGAACCCGCACTCGGGGTTTTGTGCTCTCAGTCATCATGCGATCCTGGAGTTGCTCATCAAACCGGAAGGTACTTTACTTTTAATTTACTACATCCCCTTCTACCTTGCCAATAGGAGTCTGTTACTACTCGTCTTCAATTATAGGACTTACGCCGTTGGGTGTTGTGCGAACGGAAAAAGAGGCGTGGGGGGTGTCCCCCACGCCCCCCGGCAGGGGGACCCTGCACCCCCGGAATAGGGCTGAGCAAAATCTTCTGCCCAGGACAACCGCGTAACTCCTGTCAATTAACGCACCGGCATCGCCGAGAGGCCCAGAGAAACCGTCTCTGGGCTGATACCAGTTGGGTCTGCAAATGCCATATATTCACCGAAATGGCTCGGCGCCGCCGTCCCACCCGCCTACCCAACAGGGAAAAAATTGTGTCGGGGGAACACCAGGATTGAAACATGGTGTTCGAGAAAGTAATTGGTATGACGTCGGAGGAGCAAAGAGCATTTACCGTTACGCGAGGACGGCCGGCCCCTCCTCGATCCACTCCTCGCCGCCTTCCCACACTTCTTTCTTCCAAATCGGTAGGCTTTCCTTGGCGCGGTCAATGGCGTAGCGGCAGGCTGCGAAGGCCGTTGCGCGGTGTGGGCTGCTCACGGCAATGCCAATGCTGGCCTCCCCGATTTCCAAGCGCCCCACGCGGTGAACGATAGCGATACCCTTCACGTCTGGCCACCGCTCCCGAATCTCTTTTGCAATTTGCTCCATTTGCCGCAAGGCGAGGGGTTCGTAAGCTTCGTACTCCAGGTGTTCCACCCGGCGCCCGCGGGTTTGGTTGCGGGTTGTGCCGATGAAGACCAGCACCGCCCCTGCCCCTGGGTCGCTGACGCTGGCACGCAGGGTTGCCTCGTCAATTGGCTCGGTTACGATGGCAAAGTAGTCTTGCGCGCCGCCTGCAACGGGGGGGATGAAGGCCACCTCATCTCCCTCCTGAAGGGGCGTGTCCAAGCTCGCGTACTCGGCATTGACGGAGCCCACCACGCGGTGGTGAAACGTGTTCAATCCTGGAAAGCGCTCCACCAGGGCATACCATGCGTCCTGGAGTGTGGCTCCCTCTTCCAGTTCTAAGTCAACGTGCGAAACGCCGACTTTCTCGCGGTACGCCGCAAACAGGCGAACGGTAACACGCATGGGGCTTTCCCTCCGCATCGTTTGACTGGCATTACTGTATTGCTCGATCACACAGATACTTGTGTAAATTCACGGGGCCGTTTGTGAGCGAGAAACAAGCTTTTTCGGTGAGACACAGAACTTTCTCTGTTGCCGAATTCCCAAAATTCGCTGTGGTCGAGCGTCAGAAAGCGGGCCTTTCGGGAATAGACCGCAGCAGGTCTCCGGTTTTCTCGTAGTGAGTATACTCGGATAGTCACTCACCTTCAAACCCACACGGCAGAAAGGAACATTTGCGAGGAATTTCATTGGTGCTCAAATCACCGGCACGATAGGACGGGAAATTTCCATCGCACAGCGCGAAGGGCCTGTCAAGGTTTCAGCTTTTCGGGAATGATGGCTATAATGTGCCAGACATCACATCTCGTGGGCCGCAGGAACTGCCCATCTACCCACACCAATGAGCTTGGAGAGTTTTCGATGAAACGTTACCTGACGCTGACACTGCTGCTTACCCTCCTCGTCGTTGGGCTTCCATCTCCCGCGTGGGGGCAGATCGGAGAGGGGCGCCTCGTGGTGCGCGTGGAGATGGGCACGGCTGGTGAGCCTCTGCCCGAGGGGCTGGAGGCAGAGTTGCTCTTTCTGCCCGATGGCCAGGGACCGCCAGTGCGGTTTCGTCAGCCGGTGGAGCCGGACGGCTCGACCATCTTCACCGATCTGGACACGGCGCCCCAACACCGCTACGTGGTGCGCGTTTCGTATGGTGGGTATGACTTCTTCAGTGATTTGTTGGCCTTCGAGCGCGGGTCGGAGTTGACGACCACCGTGACAGTCTACGCCACCAGCGACGAGGTGGACCGTCTCACCTTTGGGCCGATCAACATTCTGGCGGACGTGCGTGGAGAGCAATGGCTCGTGGGCGTGCTCTATGTGATCACCAACCCCACCGACCGCCTCATCGTCCCACCGGCTGGCAGTGGTCCCCTGCTCCCCCTGCCAGCCGGCGCACGGGACCTCACCTTTGAAGACCCGCAGCTTCAGGTCACAGCCCAGCAGGTGGAAGGCGGGGTGCGGCTGGAAACCGCCTTCATGCCAGGACACAGCCGAATCCTCTTCTCCTTCACGCTCCCGTACCGTGCGCCGGAACAAACCCTCACCATTCCGGTAAAGTCGGACGCGCGGGTGGGCCTGCTGGTGGCCGACATCGGCCAGGAAGCTGAGGCTGTCGGCCTTCAGCCGCTCGAGCGCATCCAAGGACAGGACGGCCGCTTCTACCTGGCCTTCCAGGCCGAAACGCCGCCTGCGGATGGCGTCGTTGAAGTACGCCTGCGAGATCTGCCCAACGCGGAGTCCCTGGCCCCTCCGGAGTCCCCCGCTCCAGTTGGACCAGAGGAGACGGTGCCGGTGGGGCTGGACAAGCGGTTGCCTCGCTGGACGCCCGTGGTGGGCGTAGTGCTAGCCCTGTTGGCTGTGGGCGTCTACGTCTGGCGCCGACCTGCCCCACCAAAGGCGGCGGCACACGCGGAGCTTCTGCGCCGCCGGGACGAGTTGATTGCCTTCATCGCCCGACTCGACGAGCGCTTTGAGGCTGGACGCATGGGCGAGCGGGCATACCGTCAGCAGCGCGAGGCGGCGAAACAGGAACTGAAGGCCATCTTACACCAAATCTGGTCGTCCCAACCGCCGGCCGAGCGGGAGGCCATGCTCTCGCTTCTGGAATCTGCTGGGGCACAAGGAGGAGATGAACAACCTATTTGACATCTCTCCCTACGGTTGCTATAATCCTTGGGCTTGGGCACTGTACTGGTGCCGGTGATTCCTTGTTGGGAGGCATTGAACCGTGTACGCTGTCATCGAGACGGGCGGCAAGCAATATCGGGTTGAAGAAGGCCAAATCATCACCGTCGAGCGACTGCCGGTACCCGAAGGGGAGACCGTCACGTTCGATCGGGTGCTTCTTGTCCGCGGCGAACAGGGCGTGCAGGTGGGCCAGCCTGTCGTGGAGGGCGCCAAGGTTGTCGGCACGGTGGTGGCTCACCAGAAGGACCGCAAGAAGATCGTGTTCCGTTACCGGCGGAAGAACCGCTACCGTGTCAAGCGCGGTCACCGGCAGCCCATTACGCGGGTGAAGATAGAGTCCATCGAGGTGTAAGGAGGCGGATCATGGCGCACAAGAAGGGCGGCGGCTCTACGCGAAACGGGCGTGACAGCCACAGCAAGCGGCTGGGCGTGAAGCGCTTCGACGGCCAGTTCGTGCGTGCCGGGAACGTGTTGGTACGCCAACGCGGCACGCGCATTTACCCTGGCCACAACGTGGGCTTGGGGCGCGACTACACCCTTTTCAGCAAAATTGACGGCTTCGTGAAATTCGAATACATGCGGGGTGGCAAGCGGCGCGTGAGCGTCTACCCGCAGAAGGAGATGGCGCTGTGAAGAAAGGCATTCATCCCACTTACTACCCGGATGCCGTTGTCGTCTGTGCCTGCGGAAACACCTTCACCGTGGGCTCGACGGTGAAGATGATCCGCACGGACGTGTGCAGTGCCTGCCATCCTTTTTTCACGGGTGAGCAGCGCATTGTGGACACGGCCGGACAAGTGCAGCGCTTCATGCAGCGCCTCCAAGCAGCCGAAGCGCACGCCAAACGCCGCAAGAAGAAAAAGCGCAAAGTGTTGCTCGAAATCGTGGAAGAAGAGGAGCAAGCCCAGACGAGCGGAGAGAAGTCGTCCGAGGCTTGAACTTGAAGCCCTCTTTCCGGGAGAATCGGAAAGGACACCACACGTGTGGTGTCCTTTTCCTTTTCTCTAGAGCGCCGTCCAGATTTGTACAACAATCTGTGTGGCCGAGGGCTGAGTTGTCCGGATGACGTTCACAAGCACAAATGGTATAATAGGCAGGACGTGTACGGGTAACTGCGCGCTCAGATGAAACGAAGGAGGAGGTGCCATGCCGTTCCAGCAGCGCAAGGACGGATGGGTAGAAATCATCTGCGGCAGCATGTTCAGCGGCAAGACGGAGGAGTTGATCCGCCGCGTGCGCCGTGCCCAGATCGCCAAACAGAAGGTACAAGTGTTCAAGCCCAACATTGACACCCGGTACGACGACGTGCATGTGGCTTCTCACAACGGCTTGCACGTGGAGGCCACCCCAGTGTCGAGGGCCGAGGATATTCTGCTCCACCTTGAGCCCGACACGAACGTGGTGGCGATTGACGAGGTCCAGTTCTTCGACTGGGCGATTGCAGACGTCGTTTCCTCCCTGGCCGACCGAGGAATCCGCGTGATCGCCGCTGGCCTTGACTTGGACTTTCGTGGGGAACCCTTTGGTCCCATGCCCCTGTTGCTCGCCCAAGCCGAAGTCGTGGACAAGCTGCACGCCATCTGCGTGCGGTGTGGGGCGCCGGCCAGCCGCACGCAGCGCTTGATTGACGGCAAGCCAGCCCATTATGAGGACCCGGTTATTATGGTGGGAGCCCAGGAAATGTACGAGGCCCGCTGCCGGCGCTGCCACCAGGTGCCACGACGAAACCCAACTCCCTGACTTCTCCCCCAGTTTGGAGTCCGTGGAGCACCCACGGAACCCGTCAGGCCACGAAGACCTCCGGTGGGCGCAGAACGTGGTCGAGCACTACTTGCGGCCTGACTTCAAGAAGCCTACAAGGCGTCCCCAACGGGAGGCACCAGGTGGCGACGTGCCGCGGGAGACCGCCTTCAGCTTCCGGTACAGGCGCACGAACCACTCGTTGGCTTCCGGCCGCCCGACGACGTACCCCCGCAGGCGCATGGCCTGCTCCACGTAGTAGGCCAGGGTGGCCGCCTCGGCTGGCGTCAGCGTGATGGTTGTTGGCTCCTCTTGCTCGACAAGTGGCTGGAGCCGAGCGAGGAGGTTCGCCAGGTGGTCCAGCGTCGCCCTTGGCGCCGAAATGTCCTTCCGCCTGTGTTCGCTGGCAAGCACGTCCAGGCCCGCTTTCAGGGCCAACACGTCGTGGTACGTGAGGGGCACTGGTAACGCTTGTGCTTCGTCCGCCATGAACGCCTCTCCCTTTTGGATTTACGCACACTTGGAGTACAATGGTATCAACTTTAACCATAGCGCCTGTGACCAATGGCGGCAAATTCGCCCCCTGCTTTTGACGAACAAACGTTGCTCCACGCGCTCCAACAGGGAGACCGGCGAGCGTGTGACGAGTTGGTGCGCCACTACGCGCCGCGCCTCTACAACGTGGCCCTGCGCCTGGTGGGCCGCCCCGACGAAGCCGAAGACGTGCTCCAAGAGACCTTCATCGCCGCCTGTCAGAAGATCAAACAGTTTAAGGGGAAGGCCCGGCTGGGCACCTGGCTTTACCGCATTGCCACGAACAACGGGCTGATGCGCCTGCGACGCCGTACTCCCGCTATTTCCCTGGACGAACTGGCCGAGTCGTGGGAGGAGGCGGAACCCCACATCGTGCAGCCCTGGCCCGAGGACCCCGAGAAGGCGGTGGACATGGCGGAGTTGAGGGCGGTAATGGAAGAAGCCATCCGCACCCTGCCGGAATCCTTGCGCATGGCATTTGTTTTGCGGGACATCGAAGGGCTTTCGACTCAGGAAGCCGCCGAGGTGCTGGGCATTTCCCCCGGCGCCCTCAAAGTGCGCCTGCACCGCGCCCGCCTGTTGTTGCGCGAACGACTGGCTGAATACTTCGCCAGTGCCCAAGAGGAGGGGACAAGGTGAGTGTTTCCCGCGCCGAAGCGTGCCGCCGTTGGCTAAACGCCCTCTGCGAGTACATGGACGGTGAACTCGACGAGGAGTTGTGCGCTGAGTTGGAGCGTCACTTGGCCGAATGTGCGCCGTGCACCACCATGTTGGAGACCATGCGCCACACGGTGGCCCTCTACCGTCGCTGGGGGCGCGCGGAGCTTCCCGAAGAGATGCTTCAGCGTTTGAAGAGCATCGTCCACAGTCACCTTTCCTCCGACACAGAGGCTTCCACCGCGTAACCTCTCCGCGTAACATTCTCCTCGGCTATCGCATCTAAGAATATAGAAGAAAAGCCTTCGACTTCTTTAAGGAGGGACAACGATGTCGGAACGCATTGTCGTCGTCGGAGGAGGGGCTGCCGGGATGAGCGCGGCAGCCAAGGCACGGCGGGTCAACTCGGACGTGGAAATCGTGGTGTACGAGAAGTCCGGATACGTAAGCTACGGTGCCTGCGGGTTTCCCTACTTCATTAAGGGAGATATCCCCCGCATAGACAACTTGATTGTGCGCACGCCGGAGGCGTTCGCCCGGCAGGGAATCCAGGTCTTCACGCGCCACGAGGTGCTCGAAGTGGACGCCGATGCTGGCACACTGCGTGTGCGCGACCTGAGGAGCGGCGAGGAATTCTCCCAATCCTGGGACAAACTGGTGCTCACTACGGGCGGTCAGCCCAGCCGCCCACCCATTCCCGGCCTCGACCTGGCGGGCATTTTCACGCTGCGTGTTCCCGAAGACGCGCTGGCCATTCGGCGCTGGCTGGTCGAGGAGCAGCCGCGCCACGGTGTCATTGTAGGAGGCGGCTACATCGGCGTGGAGATGGCCGAAGCATTGGTGGCTCACGGTGTTCAAACCACGCTGGTCGAAATGTTACCTCAGCTTCTGCCCAACATGGACGCCGACGTGGCCGCCCACGTGCTCGACGTGCTGGTTCGCCATGACGTGGACGTGAGGCTGGAACACCGCGTGGAGGCCTTTGAAGGCGCGGACCGTGTGCGCGCTGTGGTGGCCGGCGGGACGACGTTTCCGGCCGACATCGTCATTTTCAGCGTGGGCGTGCGGCCAGCGACAACTTTGGCCGTCCAAGCTGACCTGGAATTGGGTCCCACGGGGGCAGTGGCCGTGGACGATCACCAGCGCACCAGTCATCCGGCCATTTGGGCCGCTGGAGACGTGGCCGAAGTGCATCACTTGGTGACCGGCAAGCCAGCCTACATCCCGCTCGGCACCACAGCCAACAAGCAGGGCCGGGTGGCCGGTACCAACGTGGCGGGCGGTGAGGCCACGTTTAAGGGCGTGGTGGGCACGGCCGCCGTCAAGGTCTTTGAGTTGGAAGTCGCGCGCACCGGCCTCTCTGAGCGTGAGGCGCGGGAGCACGGCTTCGACGCCGAAAGCGTCACCATCGAAGCCTCGGACCGAGCCCACTACATGCCCGGTCACGCCCCGCTCCACGTGAAGCTGGTCTTCGAGCGCGGGTCGAAACGCCTGTTGGGCGGGCAGATGGTGGGCGTCACGGGCGTGGCCAAGCGCGTTGATGTGGTGGCGGCCGCGCTGCACGCCGGCTGGACGACTGAGGAACTGGCCGCCCTGGACTTGAGTTACCACCCCGCCGTCGCGCCGGTGTGGGATCCGGTACTGGTGGCCGCCAACGTGGCCAGCCGGTAACCAGTTTGTAACCTTTTGCGCCCTATGGGCATCAAAGAAAGTGAAAACAAAGCATCCGAACGAGGAGGATAGGACGATGGGACTGATCTCGGCTGAAGACAGGGAATACTTACAAAAGGAATTCGAGCAAATGCCGCACCCTGTGCGGTTAGTTCTCTTTACTCAAGAGCACGAGTGCCAGTTCTGCCGCGAAACGCGCCAAATTGTGGAAGAGTTGGCGTCGCTTTCGGATAAGGTGCAGGCCGAAATTCTGGACTTCGTGGCCGACGGTGAGCGTGCCCGTGAGTTGGGCGTGGACAAGGTGCCGGCCATCGCGATCATGCGAGACGGCGAGCCGGTGGACTACGGCATTCGCTACTACGGAATTCCTTCCGGCTATGAGTTCTCGTCGCTGGTAGAGGACATCCTGATGGTCGGGCGGGGCGACTCCGGGCTCCAGGAGGCCACGCGCAAGGCACTGGCCGAACTGAAGGAGCCGGTCCACATTCAAGTCTTCGTCACGCCCACCTGTCCGTACTGCCCGCGGGCGGTCCACATGGCCCACCAGATGGCCTTCGAGAGCCCGTTGGTGAAGGCGGACATGGTAGAAGCGATGGAGTTTCCGCACCTGGCCATTCGGTACGACGTAATGGGCGTTCCACGCACGGTGATCAACGAGGAGACTCACATCGAAGGCGCTGTGCCTGAACCGGTGATGCTGCAAGCTCTCCTCGAAGCGGTAGGCCAAAAACAAGGGTAACGGACGGAAAAGGGGGGTGAAATCATGATCAGCCGAAACGTGGCCTCGTGGGATCGGATTGTTCGACTGGTGGTGGGATTGGCCTTGATTGTAGCCGGCCTGTGGTACTTGAGCGGAGTAGGAAGCTGGATCGCCATCATCGTAGGCATCATTCTGCTCGTTACAGGAATTGTCGGTTTCTGTCCCCTGTACCGCCTCTTTGGCCTGTGCACCGGCTGTCCGGACAAGCAGTCAGCGTAAGGCGGCCATAACTCGGGACCTGTCAGGTCTCCCAGACCTGACAGGTCTTTCTTCTTGCCCAATTGACAGCCTGCGCGCCCCGTTGTAGAATCGCCCCACGCGGTCATTCCCTTCCTGGAGAGGAGCGCAATTATGGTGACAGCGGTGGTTCTTATCAACGTGGAGCGCGCACGGGTCAACGACGTAGCCCAGGCGTTAGTGGAGTTCCAAGGCGTGACAGAGGTCTTCTCCGTAGCGGGGCGGTGGGACTTGGTGGCCATCTTGCGAACGCGCTCCAACGAGGAGATGGCCGACTTGGTCACGTCGTCCATTCAAGCTGTGCCCGGCATCCTGCGCACGGAGACGCTTTTGGCCTTCAAGGTCTTCTCTCGCCACGACCTGGAGCGGCTCTTCTCCATTGGATTCGATGAATGAGAGCCACAACGGGCTGAACCACCTTTCAGCTACGCGGCATACGCAAAAACGAGCAGCCCCATCATCGTGAGATAAGCATAGGCCCCGTAGCGGGTCGCCTGTCTCAAGTTGCTCGTGTGCGCCGCGCGCAGAGCCACCACGGCGATCGGAAGCGCGCCGCAGGAAATCAGCCCCTTCAGGGGTACGAAGCGCAGAAAAACACCCCCAGCGAGCCAGCCGAAGGCGCATACCACACAGGCCAGGTAGATGTGAAATGCGCTCCTGGGGCCCAGGCGATTCCACAGGGGGCGCTGTTCGATCAATTTGGAGGGCCGGAACCCGTTGATAGCCAACACACCAGCCAGGAGCAACGCGGGGGGGACGGTGACCGTAACGACCTCGGCGGAAACCTGCCCCGTTTGCACGTAGTAACTTCCCACTGTTGTGACCACACTCAAGTTGAGGCCCGCCAGCAACTCCCCAGCCCCCGTGCCGGCCAGGCGCACCGGCGGCACACTGTAGAGCAGCGCGCTGCTCACGCCCAGCAAGCCCAGCACCACGACCAGCGGCCCCGTCAGCAGGGCGATGTAGATGCCGAGCATAATGCCCACGACGAAAAAGGCCAGCGCCCCCTGGAGCACCTGTACGGGCAAAAGGGGTTGCTCGCCCTCGTGGTAGCGCAGGTCAAAGGCATCGTTCGTCATGGTGGTACCACCCAGGAGCATGAGCACGCCGGCGAGAGAGAGGGTGAAAAGGCCCACGTCGAACTGGCCCGTGTGGTGCCACGCTATGGCGGCCCCCAGGAGTACAGGGATGCTGATGGCCGCAAAATAGAGGAGTCGCAGCCGAAAGATGGCTCCCGTCGCCTGTCCGGACGTGGTGTCTTGGTTCATCGCCTGTGCGTCGTCTTGCCAAGGAAGGTTGGGCTTCCCGGGCGGGAGCCCCTACCCCTGTTTCTCGTAGGGCTGTCCGATAGCGGCCGGCGGAATGGCCCGGCCAACCAGGCCGGCCAGCACCACCATCGTCACCACGTAGGGCACGATTTGCAAGAACTGGCTGGGCAGCGGGATGCCCAGGATCTGGAAGCGCGTGCCCAGCGCCTCGGAGAAGCCGAAGAGCATGGCGCCCCCCAGCCCGCCCAGCGGGGTCCACTTGCCGAAAATCATGGCCGCCAGCGCAATGAACCCCTTGCCGTTCGTCATCAGGTCGTCGAAACCGCCCACCGTCTCCAGCGAAAACCAGGCGCCCCCCAGGCCCGCAATCAGCCCGCTGATGAAGACGTTGATGTAGCGCACGCGAATCACGTCAATGCCCACCGTGTCGGCCGCGCGGGGATGTTCGCCCACGGCACGGGTGCGCAGCCCCCAGCGAGTGTAAAAGAGCACCAGATGAGTCAGCAGCACCAAGAGGAACATGGAGTAGAAAATGGGCTTGTTCTTGAAGAGCACCGGCCCAATGACCGGCAGGTCGCTCAGCAGGGGAATTTCGATGGCCGGAAGGGTTACCCGGCCGGCGCGGGTGGAGAGCAGGTACTCCCGCCGCACGAAACTCGTTACGCCAATGGCCAGAATGTTGATGACCGTGCCGCTCACGATCTGGTCGGTCTTGAAAGTGATCGAGAGCATTCCGTGGAGGAGCGCCATGAGCCCCCCTACCAACACGGCCACCAGCACGGAAATGAACAGAGCCTGGTTGGTGGGCAGGCGTTCTCCCAGGAAGAAGAAGGCCGTGAAGCCGAAGCAGGCCCCCGCCAGCATCATGCCCTCGATGGCGATGTTGATGACGCCGCTGCGCTCACACCAGATGCCGGCAATGGCTCCCAGCGCGATGGGCGTGCCCAGCCGCAGGCTCTCGTTCAGCATAGTGAGCACGTTGGTCTGCTTGCCGGCCGCAGCCGCCACCAGGACTGTGGGAAAAATCAGCAGCCCGCCCAGAATCATGGCAGCCACGGCCAGCCGTGCAAACCGCCGGCCAGCCAGCCCCAACAGCCCACAGACCACATAGTAGAGGCCAACGGCCATCAACGTGCGCCCCACGGGCAGCCGCCACTTGGGAGCTTCCTTGCCGATGCCGAAGGCCAGCACGGTGATCTTCTCCGGATCGAAGCGCGGTCCCACCCAGAAGGCCAGCCACAGGCCGACAACCAGGAAGAGCAGCGCGTACATGTGTATTCGTCGCAGGCGCACGGAACGGAGCATCGCTTTCCCTGCCTGTGAAATTATACCAATTGCTTTCTCGAACACCATGTTTCAGTTCGGCGCCGCCGTAGGAGAAGAAATTGTGGAGCACTGGGGCGGCGAAGCCGCCCCAGTGCTCCACAATTTTCCCATTTGGGT
>WFWG01000270.1 GCA_015491235.1 Ardenticatenaceae bacterium | reverse complement strand
GACATGAAGTACACAAACAGTGAACTGCATGGTTATCCTCCTAACTATCTAATTATCCTCCCCTTCCGCCCCCTATTCCCCCCAAACGCAGCTAAACTGCTGCCTAATTCGCTGCTGGCGAGGTTTATCCGACGCTTTAGCCGCCTTTGGGGGAATTCGGCCACATTTGTGCTGCCTATGCCGCTTGACGGGAAAGATATCCGGCTTTACAGCAAACGGCACAATTGCCGTGGTTTGCTAACGTTATACTGGATTACGCTTCATTTGTCAAGGCCCATGTCACGCCCACCAGGGCTTTCCGAATTGTCTAATACCATCGCGCAATTGGATAACAACTGAAGGAAAACGAGGCCGCCGTCAGGGCGAGCGGCCATAGCGCCAACTCTCGCGGGATGAGCGAGCGCCACGTTCGCGCAGGATGGGGGACAAGGTGCGAGGGTGCGGCCAAGCGGCTCGCTGCAATTCGCCAACCAAAACGCCCCGGCTATAATAGCCCCGGCATCATCACACATCCGGGAGAAGGGCCGATGGACCAGATTGTCACCCAGATTGCCGCTGAACTTTCCCTGAACCCTCACCAGGTGGCGGGCGCCGTGCGCCTGCTGGACGAGGGCAACACCATCCCCTTCATCGCCCGCTACCGCAAGGAGGTGACCGGCTCGCTGGACGAGGACCAACTGCGCCGCGTGCAGGAGCGGCTCGAGTACCTGCGCCACCTGGCGGCCCGCAAGGAAACGGTCCTCAAGTCCATCGCCGAGCAGGGCAAGCTCACCGACGAGCTGCGGGCGGCCATCCTGGCGGCCACCACGCTCCAGGCCGTGGAAGACCTCTACCTGCCCTACAAGCCCAAGCGGCGCACCCGCGCCACCGTGGCCCGCGAGCGGGGCCTGGAGCCGCTGGCCGAGCGCATCCTCGCTCAGCCCCTCGACGAAGCTCCCCACGAGGTGGCGGCGGCCTTCCTCAGCGAGGAGGTGCCCGACGCCGAGGCGGCCCTGGCGGGCGCGCGCGACATTGTGGCCGAGGTAATGGCCGAAAAGGCCCAGGTGCGCCAGGCCGCCCGCCTGTATTACTTCAACGAGGCCCAACTGGCCGTCCGGCTGGCCGACGCCGCCGCCGACCCGACCCGCAAGTACGAAATCTACTACGAGTTTCGCGCGCCCGTCGGCGAGTTGGAACCCTACCAAATCCTGGCCATCAACCGGGGCGAGGCCGAGGGCGCCCTGCGCGTGACCTTCGCCCTCGACGAGGCGCCCCTGCTCCGCTGGATTGAGGGCCACATGGGGTTGAACCCTGATTCGCCCTTCGCCCCCGAACTGCGCGCGGCCATCGAGGACGGCTACCACCGCCTGCTGGCGCCCGCCGTCGAGCGCGACGTGCGGCGGTCGCTGACGGAGCGGGCCGAGGACCACGCCATTCTCACCTTTCAGAAGAACCTGCGCAACCTGCTCTTGCAGCCGCCGCTGAAAGGGCGCACGGTCATGGGCATTGACCCCGGCTACCGCACGGGGTGCAAGGTGGCCGTCTGCGACCCCACCGGCAAGGTGCTGGCCACCGCCACCATCTACCCCCACGAGCCCCAGCGCCGGTGGCAGGAGGCCAAGGCCACGCTGCGGGCGCTGGTGGAAGCCCACGGCGTGCAGGCCATTGCCATCGGCAACGGCACGGCCAGCCGCGAGACGGAACGCCTGGTGGCGGAGTTGCTGGACGAACTGCCGGCGGAAGCGGGCGACGTGGCCTACGCCATCGTGGACGAGGCCGGCGCCAGCGTCTACTCCGCCTCGCCCCTCGCCCGCCAGGAACTGCCCGACCTGGACGTGGCCATGCGCGGAGCCGTTTCCATCGCCCGCCGCCTCCAGGACCCACTGGCCGAGCTGGTCAAAATCGACCCCAAGAGCATTGGCGTGGGGCTCTACCAGCACGACGTGAACCAGAAGAAGCTGGCCGCCGCCCTGGACGCCGTGGTGGAGTCGGTAGTCAACGCGGTGGGCGTGAACGTGAACACCGCCTCCCCAGCCCTGCTGGCCCGCGTGGCCGGCCTCAACCGCCGCCTGGCGGAGAACATCGTGGCCCACCGCAACGAGCACGGCCCCTTCCGCACCCGCCGGGACTTGCTCAACATGCGCGGCCTGGGCGCCAAAGCCTTCGAGCAGGCGGCCGGCTTCCTGCGCGTGCCCGACGGCGACAACCCGCTGGACAACACCGCCATCCACCCCGAGAGCTACCACGTGGTGGAGGCCCTCTTCCGC
Organism: Ardenticatenaceae bacterium; assembly: GCA_015491235.1. GTDB lineage: Bacteria > Chloroflexota > Anaerolineae > Ardenticatenales > Ardenticatenaceae > WFWG01. The sequence goes on along the minus strand of WFWG01000270.1, from coordinate 678 downwards.
CGCTGCGGGTTCGACGCCGTGCCGCGCACGCCCAACCCGGGCGCCCTCCTGCCGCTGGAGGAGCTGCGCGAGCAGGTAGCGGAACTGGCCGTTGAGCTGGGCGTGGGCGAGCCCACCCTGCGCGACATCCTGGAGGCCCTGGCCAGGCCGGGCCGCGACCCCCGCGACGACCTGCCGCCGCCCATCCTGCGCCGCGATGTGCTCTCCATAGACGACCTGCAAGAGGGCATGGTGCTGCGGGGCACGGTGCGCAACGTGGTGGACTTCGGCGCCTTCGTGGACATCGGCGTCAAGCAGGACGGCCTGGTCCACATCTCCGAAATGGCCGACCGCTTCGTGCGCAATCCCCACGAAATCGTCCGCGTGGGCGACGTGGTGGAGGTGCGCGTGCTGGCCGTGGACCGGGAGCGGGGGCGCATCCGCCTCAGTATGCGCGGGGTTAACTCGCAACACTCGGTGTTCGGCGAGCGATGTGGATGAACATTCACTACAAGTTTAACTGACATAAGGTAAAGAAAAGATGTGCTCAACGAGAAATAAACACACTCGCCACGACAGCTTTGAGCATTTCCTGCAAACGGCTAAAGTAGAGCTAGAACTTCTCCTACCTCTAGTTTCCGCTAACAGGCTGGCCTCCAACAGGGAGGTGATAAGGTCCAGGGAATAGGTCTGGATGAT
>WFWG01000269.1 GCA_015491235.1 Ardenticatenaceae bacterium | reverse complement strand
GGTGGGCGGGATGGCAGCGCCGCACCCCTTCTGTGAGCAGGCGACGTTACCAAACGCAATCGGTATAACACGTGACCACGCAGATGATGCCAAGCGCCACGCGGGTTGGCGCGGGAATCGGCGTGGACGCGGAGTGGCGAGTCATTTTGGCGAAAGGAGGTGCGAGCATGGCGAAAAACCGGCAGAAGAAGGGCCGGCCGGCGCAACAGGTCCGCTGGTCGCCCGACGAAGTGCGGGCCATCATCCGCGAGGGGAACTACGCCACCCTGGTGGCAGTGGCCGAGCGGCTGGGGCCGGCCCTGAAACAGAACGAGCTGAGCACATCCCAAATTCGCAACGTCTTCGGCGAAGTGCGCCGGCTCCAGAGCCGCTACGACCCCAACCGGCTGCACATGCTGCGCCCCCGGCTGGCCTACATGGCCGCCCGCTCCCCCAGCCAGGGGGGCAAAATCCTGCGCGACGTGCTCACCCGGGCCATCCTGGAGGTCTTTGAGGGCCAGCCGGCCGAGGGCGAACAGCGGGAGCGCTTCGAGCGCCTGGTGGACTTCTTCGAGGCCATCCTGGCCTACCACAAAGCGGCGGGAGGGAAGTGATCATGACGACACACGCGCTCAAGGGAAAAGTCATCGTGCAGGCTCACATCAAGGCCGTGACCGGCCTGCGCATCGGCGGCGCGGCCGGCCGGTTCGAGATTGGCGGCCTGGACAACCCGGTCATCCGCGACCCGGTCACCGGCCGGCCCTACATCCCCGGCTCCTCGCTGAAGGGCAAAATGCGCTCCCTGCTCACCCGCGCCCTCGGCAGGCCGGTGAAGGAGTTGGTCCGTGCCCGGCGCAACTCGCCCGCCATCCACATCCACTGGTGCGAGCCGGACGAGTACCAGCAGGATGGCGCCCCCTGCGTGCTCTGCCGCACCTTCGGCACGGCCGGCGAGCGGGCCCAGGAGCCGGGGCGCCTCATCGTGCGGGACGCCCACCTGCTGGACGAGCTGGAAGTGCCCGACGAAAGCGGGAGCATCCGGCGCCTCTCCTGGGACGAGGTGGCCACCGAGCTTCCCTACACCGAGGTGAAGTGGGAAGCGGTGATTGACGTCATCACGTCGGCGGCCAACCCCCGCCAGATGGAGCGCGTGCCGGCCGGGGCCCTCTTCGACGCCGAGCTGCTCCTGGCCGTCTACGACGAGCACGACCGGGAGTGCCTGCGCACCCTCCTCCAGGGAATGCTCCTCCTGGAAGACGATTACCTGGGCAGCAGCGGCAGCCGGGGCTACGGCCGCGTGCGCTTCCAGGAGGTGCGCCTCCTCTGGCGACCCGTGGCCTACTACCGCGACCCCCAGCAACACCCCGAGGTGAAACTGGCCGCCGGGCCTTCCCTGGCCGACCTGTGGGAGCGCTTCGACGAGATCGTCAGCCACATCTGGCCGGAGGCGTAGCCGTGCGTGAGGAAATCGTCCACTTGCACCCGCGCGGAGCCTTCCACCTGGGCGAGCGGGGCATCGGCCTGGAGGAGACCGCCGACGTGGTCCACGCCGACACGCTCCACGCGGCCCTCTGCGTGGCCTGGGCCACCCTCTTCGACCAGGACGAGATGGTCGCCGCGCTCCTGAGGGCGGACGATCCGCCCCTGCTGCTCTCCTCGGCCTTTCCCTTCGCCGGTCCGGTGCGATTCTACCCCCGGCCCCTGCTGCCCCTGGCCGCCGCCGCGCCCCTCGACCCGGCCTTCCTGCGCCAGCTCAAGGAGGTGCGCTTCGTCTCCGAGGGGGTGCTGTGCCGCCTGCTGGGCGAGCGCGCCTACCCCCAGGCGGTGGAGGCCATCCACGGGGGCACGGCCCTGCTCCTGGCCGATGAGGCCGAGGCCCTGCGGGCACACGCCGGGGTGCGCACGCTGGAAGGGCTGCGCTTCTGGGAGGTGAGCCGGGTGCCCCGCGTGGCCCTGGACGTGCGCTCCGGCCGCTCCAACATCTGGCACTTCGGCCGCGTGGCCTTCCGGCAGGGGGCGGGCTTCTTCTTCCGGGTGCGCTACCGGGACGAGGCGCTGGCCGAGCGCTTCCGCGCGGCCGTGCGCCTGCTGGGGGACACGGGCCTGGGCGGGGACCGCAGCAGCGGCCACGGCCTCTTCCGGGCCACCTTCGAGCCGGCCGAGCCGCTGGGCGAGGCCAACGCCGACCACTTCGTCACCCTGGCGCCCGTCTACCCGCCCCGCGACCAGGTTCAGGCCCTGTTGGGGCCGGACGCCCGCTACCACTGGCTCACTCGCGGGGGCTGGATCGGGGGGGCCACGCCCACGCCCTACCGCCGTCGCGGGGTGCGCCTGCTGGCAGAGGGCGCCTTTTTGGCCGGCCGACCGGCGGCGCTGTGGGGCGGCTTGGCCGACGTGACGCCGGAGGAGACGCCGGAACCCCTGCCCCACCGCGTTTACCGCTATGGCTTTGCCTTTCCTGTGGGGGTGTCGCCATGAACGAGTTGTTGACGCGCACCACGTACCGCCTGACCGTCCTTTCGCCCGTCCACGTGGGCACCGGCGAGACGCTCACCGCCCACGACGTGGCCGTGCTCAACGGCCACCTGTGGCGCTTCGAGCCCGACCGGCTCTTCGAGCACCTGGCCGACGACCGCCGCCTGCTGGACCGCTACACCACCCAGGGAGCCCAGGCGTTGGCCGCCTGGCCCGAGGAGCGGCGCCGCGCCTGTGCCCGCTACGCGCACCCCTGGCGGGCCAAAGCGCCCACCCAGGTGCGCGAGCAGGTGGCCGACCCCCTGGGCCACCCTTACCTGCCCGGCTCCTCTATCAAGGGGGCTATCCGCACGGCCCTCCTCTGGGCGGCCTGCGCCCTGGAGGCCGACGACGAGGAGCGGGCGGCGCTCCGGTCGCTGGTGCCGGCCGGCGGCAGTCCCAAGCAGGCCGGGGAGAACCTTCAGCGCCGCCTGCTGGGCCCAGACCCCAACCATGACTTGCTGCGCGCCCTGCGTGTGGAGGACAGCACGCCGGCTCCCCTGACCCAACTGCGGGTGGCCGAGGTTCGCGTGGCCGTGAGAGAGCCCGACAACAGGCTCACCTGGTTCGTCAAGCCGGGCCACCACGAGCCCGATCCCCACCGGGCCTCGGCCATCTGGGCCGAGGTGCTGGTGCCGCGCACCACCCTGACCCTCTCCATCACCCTGGACCACGACCTGCTCACCCGCCAGGCCGCCCGCCTGGGCTTCGAGCGGCGAGCCGCCCTGCTGGAGCGCCTGGCCCTCCTCTGCAACCGGGTGGCCCACCGGTTGGGAAGGGGGGAGTACGAGTGGGCCAGGGCCTGCGGCCTGAACCCTCTGGTGCGCTTCTACGTCTGGCTCTCCCGGGACATGAAGCAGCACGCGCGACAGGGAGCCATCTACCTGTGGCTGGGCTGGGGCACCGGCTGGCGCAGCAAGACGGTCGCCGAGGCGCTGGGGGAGGAGGCCGTGGCCCACGTGCGCCGGGCCTTCCGGCTGGGCAAGGGGCCCCTCTTCCCCAAGACGCGGCGGGTGGTCTTCGAGAACGGGGCGCCGGCCGTGCCCCTGGGGTGGGTGCGGCTGGTGCCGATGAGCAGTGAACAGTGATCAGTAAACAGTGATCAGTGATCGGTAAACAGTGGGCCACCGCTGGTGGAGGGGCTAGGGGCGGCGTGGCTTCAGGGGGCCTCCTTTCCCTTTCGCCGTCAGAATTTGGGAGCTTGGGAGAGGTGAACGATGGCAGATGCTGTGCGGGTCGTCTACCTGGCCAACGTGGGCACGCGGGACGTGTTGCTGGACGGGCAGCCCATCAAATCCCCCCGGCAGGATGGCGAGCGCCTGTGGCACGATTACGACCGGGTGCGCGAGCGCCTCAGCACGCCCATCCTGGAGCCGGGCCTGCGCCGCGCCGTGGAGGGCGCCGGCCGCGTTGACCGCCTGGTGCTCTTCGTGAGCGACCAGCCCGAGACCACCCCATCCCGCTACCGCGACCTGGACACCCTCTACCTGGGCGAGATGCTGCGCCGCAAGCTCCGGGAGCACCCCGAGCTGGGGCCGCGCCTGGGGGAAATCGTGGTGGAGCGCATCGCGGGAAACCCGGCCGACTACGGCACCACCGTGCCCTTTTACAACCGCGTTCTTCCCGCGCTGGTGCCCGACGACGTGGTGGCCGTCTACGTGGCGCCCGTGGGCGGGGCCGACGCCTCCAACGTGGGGCTGTGGCTGGCGGCCCTGCGCCACTTCGGTTCCCGCGTGCAGATGCTCTACGTCATGCCGGACGGCCGCGTGGAAGACCTGCCGGCCGGCCGCCTGCTCCTGGCCGACTTCGCGCGCCACCGGGCGCACGCCCTGCTGGAACACCGCGACTACGCCGGCCTGGCCGACGTGCTGGAGGGCACGCCGGAGTGGGGCAACACCTGGCTCCCCCACCTGCTGCGGGCGCTGAACCGTCGCCTGCACTTCGACTTCCAGGGAGCGGCTGAGGCCCTGAAAGCGGCCCAGGAGCGGGCGCGGGGCGAGGCCCGGGCGCGACTGGACCGCCTGTGTGAGGAAATGGCCGCCTGGCTGGCCCCGCCCCGGCCGGCGCGCGCCGACGACGACGCGGCCACCTGGGAGACCTGGCTCGATTACCAGCGCCGCGCCCTGGCGGAACTCTACTGGAACCTGTGCATCAAAATCGAGCGAGCCGAGTGGGTGGACTTCCTGGGCCGGCTCTTCCGGCTGGAGGAGGGGCTGCTGCGCCTGGCCTTCGAGCAGGAGACCCGCCACAGCACCGAGCGGCACGCCGACGGCTACCCCGACTTCGCCCGCGCCCTGGAGGCCGACCCGGACCTGGTGGCCTTCTTGCGGGAGCGGGGCATCCGGGACACGGATGACCTCACGCGCGTGACCCCCAACAGGCGCGTGTTGGCCGAAATCGTCAACTACTGGGTGGAGCGCGGGGGGAAGGGGCGCACGTTGGGGCAATTGCGTGGGCTGCTGGGGCACATCAGCCGCCTGAACGAACTGCGCAACAAGAGCATCATCGCCCACGGCTTCCAGGGTGTGGAGAAGGCTGAGATCGAGGAGCGGTGTGGCATGTCCGTCCAGGAGTTGCAACGCACCCTGCAACGGGCCTTGGAAGCGGTGGGCATTGCCGTGGGGGAGGACCCCTTCGCCGGGCTGCACCCCTGGATTCAAGAACGACTGGAGAGGGAGATGTGACGTGCCGCCGCTGTACGTGGTGGAACAGGGCGCCGTGCTGGCGCGCGAGGGCGAACGCCTGGTGGTGCGCCGCGAAAAGCGTGTCCTGCTGAGCGTGCCAGCCTTCAAAGTGGAGGCCGTGCTCCTCTTCGGGGCGGTTCAGGTGACCACCCAGGCGCTGGAACTGCTGGCCAACCAAGGGGTGGACGTGGGGTTCTTTACCCTGAAGGGCCGGCTGAAAGGGCGCTTCGTCTCCGCCGTCTCCCGCAACGTGGTGTTGCGGGTGCGCCAGTTCGAGCGCACCCGGGACGAGGGGTTTGCACGCCGACTGGCCGCGCGCATCGTGTGGGCCAAAATTGGCAACGCCCGCCGGGTGGTCCAACGCTTTGCCCGCAATCACCCGGAAGTGTCGCTGAAGGATGCGAGCCAGCAGTTGGAATCCCTGCAAGCCCAGGCGCTGGAAGCGGGCGACATGAACGCCCTGCGGGGCGTGGAGGGGACGGCCGCCGCGGTCTACTTCCGTGCCTTTGGACAAATGGTGCGGCGCCCCTTTGCCTTTCAGGGCCGACGGCGGCGGCCACCGCGCGATCCGGTCAACGCGCTTCTCTCGCTGGGCTACACGCTGCTGACGAACGAGATGGTGGGGCGGCTGAGCGTGCACGGCTTCGATCCCTACCTGGGCTTCTATCACACGTTGCGGTACGGCCGCCCTTCGCTGGCGCTGGACATGGTGGAGGAGTTTCGCCACCCGGTGGTGGATCGGCTGGTGCTCAGTCTGGTAAACCGCCGCGTGCTCAAGCCGGAGAACTTCACCGTTGAGGAGGACGGCAGCGTGCGGCTGGAGCCGTCCGCCTTGAAGCGCTTCCTGAGCGCTTACGAGGCGGCCTTGCGGCGGCCGGTTGGCTGGCGCCGCCGGCCGGCGGACTTGTCTCCCGACCGCGAAGTGAGCGTTCGGGAAGTGTTGGACGCACAGGTGCGCCGCCTGGCCCACGCCGTTCAATCTGGAGGCTCTTATCAACCGTTCGAGTGGGAGGGGTAAGATGGCGTATGTGGTCGTGGCCTACGACATTCGTGAGAACAGCCGTCGCCTGCGGGTGTCCAAGGCACTGCTGAGCGCCTTGGACCGCGTGCAACGCAGCGTCTACGAAGGCGAGTTGGAGGAGCAGCACCTGGAACGCCTTCGCGGCCGCTTGCTTCCCCTCCTGGAACCGGCCGAAGACACGTTGCGCATTTACACCCTGTGCGCCACCTGTCGCCAGCGCGTAGAAGTTCACGGCAGAGGAGGCCTGGTGGAAGACCCGGACGTGTGGATTGTGTAGGCTTTCCGCTAATCTCCCTTCAGCCGCAAAAGCAGGGGGGATTAGCGGCGGTGGTTTGACTGTGGGGAAAATTGGGATATACTTTTCCTACACACGAACGCTGGGGGAACCCAACCGACTATCCCCGTGACCTAAAACGCCCTGAGAGGCGGAGCCAATTGAGCCCCTTACAATCGAGACCCGACCTTTGAGGGGATTGCGACCTGACGGAAGAGCTCCTCAAGGAAGCAGACCCCGACCTGCTTACAATCGAGACCCGACCTTTGAGGGGATTGCGACTTGTCATGAAAGTGCGCTGTCAATGCTGCGGTATTCCCGTCTTACAATCGAGACCCGACCTTTGAGGGGATTGCGACCGTAGACGGCGCCGCCTTCGACGGCGGCCTGGTAGATAAACTTACAATCGAGACCCGACCTTTGAGGGGATTGCGACGCTGTGGCGTGCGACGCACGGGAAGCGGGCTACCAGCTTACAATCGAGACCCGACCTTTGAGGGGATTGCGACTCACGATATCTTTCACGTAGTCGCTGATGTTCCCCACTTACAATCGAGACCCGACCTTTGAGGGGATTGCGACTCGAGCGCCGCGCGAGCAGCGTTTTTGACAGCATCAACTTACAATCGAGACCCGACCTTTGAGGGGATTGCGACGTGGCCGCATGTGTGGCATAATAGAAGCAGAGGCCACCTGAGGTGGAGATAATCTGCCTGCCATGCGCCTGTACGGCATTACAAGAGATGCGGGGGTGGCAGTCCCGCCAGGTGGCTAGGTTGCAATCGAGACCCGACCACTGAGGGGATTGCGACGTATGCCTCACCGCAGTTCTGGCACACCTGCGCCGGTTTGCAATTGAGACCCGACCTTTGAGGGGATAGTGCGGGGACGCGCGTTGGGAGGGGAGGCGGAGGCACAGAGGACACGGGGAAAACAGACCAGTTGGAACACAGCTTCTCCGTGTCCTCCGTGTTCCTGTGTGTTCTTTACGGCCTGCGAATGTCCGAACGCGCTCTTGTGTCCGCGGCGGTCATGCCCCTGCTGGAGCGCGCGGCCGGCGTGGTTTTGGTGCTGGCGGTAGCCTTGGGGGCTTTATTCCTCCCTCCCATCGCCCAGGCGCCCCCAGCGGTGGTCACAGGCCCGGCAGAGCCAGATCGGCAAGTCGGGGGTTACGACGCAGCCGCCCAGGACAATCTCATCCCGCTCGGCCGCTTCAAAGGCCTCCGCGGACGGATGACCGTACACAATGGGCACCGTCTCCTGCGCGCCGCAGCGGGGGCACGGTGGAGCTTGCCTGTTCGCCGACACCTCTTTCCTCCTTTCGACCTGTCGTTTGTCCAGAAAAGTTTCCTCACTGCCTCCCTCCGGGAACTTTTGGGAGGAGCGCCTGCTTCCTACCAAACTCGGAACGAGGGGGCAGGGAGCGTCCTCAAGTGACGGGCGGCACGCGCGGCCCACGGGGTGTCGGGAGCCAGCGCCTGGAGCGAGGAGTAGGCCAGCGCGGCGCACTCGCGGCGGCCCCGGTATTCGCACGCCAGGCCGTACAGGTAGAGGGCCATGTGCCGGTACACGGGGCGATAGGACTCGTTGGCCGCTTCCGGCCGGAACGCCCGCAGGTGCCGCAGGGCCTCGTCCGGGGCGTGGCGGCCAAAGAGGGCCTCGATGGCCGCTCCCAGGTCGGGCGGCGACGGCGGCTCTGTGCTCGCCACCAACTCCAATTCGTCCCCGGCCAGGCGGTAGCGGCGCAGGAAGGCCGGCGTGGCGTCGTCCGGCTCCGCGAAGAACTGGACTTCCAGCAGGGGAGGGCCGTCCACCTTCCGCACAACGGTGACCTCCGACGTCCAGAAGCGGAACGACCGCCCGTCGAACGTCACCGTGGCCACGGGAAACGCCCGGAAGCGCGTTCCGTTCCACCGCCACACGTAGACCCGCTGCTCGCACGCGGCCACCACTTCGGGGTGGCCGTCCTCGTCCAGGTCAGCCACCTGGTAGGCCCCACAGGTGGTGGCGTATTCGTAGGTGTCCGGCCACCGCAGGGGGACCAACATGCTCTCGGGGGGAAGCCCCTCGGCCACCAGCAGGGGGCGGTACTCGTCGCCCTGGCTGACGAAGGCCCACAGCGCCCCCTTCGCTCCCCCGCACGCCTCGGCCTCACAGGGGCCGGTAACCACGCCCACCGGGTCGGGCAGGCCGTCGTCGTTGAGGTCGTGGTCTGTCAGCAGTGGACGCCACCGGAAAGCCCGCCGGGCAAGCTGGTCGGCCAGGGGCGTGTGGCGGGGCCACCGCCAGACGCGAAAGAGCCGCGGCGGCAGGCACAGGTCGTCTCCTTCCAGGTGCCACCAGCCGGGGTGAGCGGCCAGCCACGCCCGCGCGGGCGCGGGGCGGTCGCGCCCCAAGGCAGCCCACCGGGCACACGCCCGCCCCAGGTCCTCGGACGTGCTGACCTGGTCGAACGCGGCCCGCACGTCCTGCGAGAGGGGATGGTCGGGAAAAGCGGCCAGCAGGCGCCTCCAGGCGGCTTGGGCCGCGGGCGCGTCGTTCGCCAGCCAAGCCAGGAAGCCCAAGCGGAAGAGCAGGTACGGGCGCACCTCCGGCGGTGGTGAAGCCTGCTCCAGCGCCGCCAGTGCCCTTTGGGCCTCGGCCAGACGGCCGGCGTGGTCCAGCAGGATGGCTCGCTGCCAGGGGAAGGCCGCTGACTCCTCCCCTCCTGTGGGCATCGTCGGCAGGAGGAGGTCGGCGGGGACGTACTCCTCGCCCACCAGGCCGAAGACCAGCGTGTAGGGGTGAAATGGCCCAGCCCCAGCCGAACCGGGGCCCCCTTCCTGGGCCAGCACCTCGGCCACACCGTCCCCGTTCAGGTCGGCCGCCGTCCAGCCCCCGTTGCTCGTCTCCCACGGCAGGGCCAGCCGGTCGCGAAAGCCGTTTGGCGTCCAGGTGAGCACGCGCCACGCCTCGAAGTCCGTGGTGGCGCCGGCCCAGCGGCGCGAGAGGATGATTTCGGCGCGCCCGTCCCCCGTCAAGTCGGCGATGAGGGCCACTGCCTGGAAGGGACCGGGAAAAGATGCGGCCCTCGTCTCGAACAGCTCGGCCCCCCGCAATTTGGGCGGCGGGATAAGTGGCGCCTCTTGAGTATCGGGGTCGAAGAGCACCGTGCCCCCGTACACGGCGGGAACACCCGGTGGCGAGCAGATGTGCACGCTGATCAGCCACTCGGCGCGGCCATCGTCGTCCACGTCGGCCGGATACAGGTCGGCGCGCCGGTACCACGGGTCGTCGGCCGGCGGTGGGCCGACCGCTCGCAGCGGCGCAAGGACGGCCCGCTCCAGCCACGCTTGAGCCAGCCAGGAGGCGTCGAAGGGGGGCGCTCCTCCGGCGTAGAGGGTCTGCACGGCCAGTTCCACCAGCGTGTCCCGCTGGGGCGCGTTCGGATGGCGAGCCAGAAAGTCGAGCACGTCCAAGGCGTAGAGGGCCGCCTGCTCCAAGTCGGGGGGCCGGCAGGCCAACTTTTGTCCCCGGCGCACCAGGTCGTCGGCCCCGCGCGGCGGAGAAGAGGGGGGAGGCCGCGAGATAGGAGGCGGCGTGGACGGGAGCGGCTTCGGCCAGCGGCCCACCAGGGGCCGCATTTCCTCCTTGGTCGAGAGGGAAAGCAGGATGCCCGGCCAGAAGGATGGCTCGGCGCCGGGCGCGGCGCGCACGAGTGCCACGGCATCGCCACTCTGCAAGAGGGCCACCCGCACCCAGGGTGGAGCAGTGGTCCACACGTACTGGTACGTGCCGACGAAAGCCGGCAGGGTGACGAGCTGGAGAGTCCACCGCTTTCCCGAACCGGAGACGAGCAGCGCGCGTTCCGGTCCCACCCACGCCACTGGCCACAGGCGCTCGGCGCCCCGCCGCACAACGCGGATAGAGGACCGGTCGGCGGCCAAGGTGACCACGCGCAACACGCTGGCACCGCGTTTGCTGTCGGCCTCGTCCGGCCACAGGAGCAGGCGGCGGCCATCGGGGTTCCACAGGTATTGTTGGCCGTAGAAGGTGAAGTGTCGGCCCGTGTCGGCCTCCAGAACGACCAAGCGCCTCGCCTGGTAGGGCGCGTTCACGAAGAAGGCCACCCACCGCCCCGTGGGGTCCCAGGCGGAGACCTGGGGGTTCGCCTCCCACGGCCACGAGGCGTGCAAGGAAAGCGTTTCGCCGGCGGCCCCGTTGGCTCGCCAGAGCAGGCGGCGCTCGCCGGTGGGGAGGTCATAGAGCACCAGTTGCCCGTCGTTCCGGGCGCTGAGCAGGCGCGTGCGGTCGGGCGAGAGGGCCAAGCCGAGGGAAGACCGGTCTGGCTCGCTCACGACCACCGGCTGCTCCTGGCCGTTCCGCGTGTCCACGATTACAGCCGTGCGGCAGGTGGAGCCGCAGGAGGAGATCACCAACACGTGGGCGTCGTCCAACCAGAAGCCGTAGCCCGACGGCGCAGCGGCAACGGTGTCAACCGTGCCGGTGCGCTGGTCGTAGCGCAAAAGCGCTTCCACCCCGTTGCGATGTCCCAACAGGAGGAGTTGGCTGCCGTCCGGCGACCACTCCAGAAGGCGCAGGGGCACGCTGTCCCCCAGTTCTACGGGCAAAAGGCGGTTGCGTTCTCCGTCGTAAAGCACAAGCGACTCCCCCTGAATGAACGCCAGGAAGCGCTCGTCGGGCGACCAACGGGCATCGCGCACCGGACCTGTGGTCACGGTGTGTGACGTACCGGATCGCAGGTCGAGGAGGCGCAGGGTTTCGCCTTCCAAGTAGGCCACACGCCGGACAGGACCTGCCCACAGGCCGCCCAAGACGGCGTTCTGAGCCGCCGCCTTGGGAACGACGCCTGGCACGCCAAGCGTGAGGAGAAGGCCGATCACACTGGTGATGAGAGCATAGCCAAACCGCATTGCACTTTCACTGTTATGAGCGATTTCAAATCCGCACAATTCCGTGGCTTGTTTTGTGTTTTGTCCTCAGGGCGGTATAATAGGGCCACTTTTTTGACCGATCAACCCCGATAGAGAAACCGAAGTGGCTCTGGCGATGCGAAACGGGCGGTGGCTGGTTGTCCTGGCCGTAGCATTTGGTCTGGTGGCTTTTGTTGGCAGCTTGGCCGTGGCAAGTCCGGCGGCCGTTACGGTTACCATCACCGACGAGGTGAGCGGCAACAACAACCCCGGCCGCGAGGCCGCCGCTGCCCTCAACGACCAGTGGATCACCGACACGCGCAACGCCGGCTTCACGTGTTTCTACCAGCTTCGCTCCATCTTCGCCGGCGGTTACTTCACCTTCACGGCCGGCACCCAGGCGGAAATCACCGGCACCATCGGCCCCATTTCGGTCTCCATCTCCAACCGCGACATAACCAACCTGGCGGACGTGAACGACCTCGGCCAACTGGGCGGCGACGTGGTGGTGACTTCTTCCCTGGGCAAGAGCCTGCAAGATGGTGCCCCCATGCCTGACCCCGACCCGGCCTCGCCCGGCGGCACGCGCGGGTGGTACAAGGTGAGCGACGGCTCGGCGTGGGAATACTGGCGGGAGAACAGCGGCGACCCCAACAGCCGCAACGCCGTGCTCTTTACTTTCGAGCCGCCGGTGCCCGCCTTCGGCGCCTTCTTCGGCGACCTGGAAACGCGCACCGACGGCAACGGCACCCCCGCCGAACTGCGCTACAAGCTCGCCGGCAGCGGCGTGGTGACCCAGACCATCCCCACCAGCACGTCGGACCAGAGCAACTGCGGGGGCACCAATTCCGGCTGTGGCAACAAGACCACGCGCTGGATCGGCCTGCGCGGGGACGGTGGCGAGTCCTTCGAGTGGGTGCTGGTGATTGTGGGCGATGCGAGCACAGGCGGCGGCAACACCGAACACATCAGTTGGGTGGGAGCTACAGTGGCCCTGGCTCCCTCAGGCAGCGCGTGTCCGGCCGGCAATCCGGGTCCCACAGCCGTTACCCTGGCATCGCTGGCGGGTTCCTCGCCCGTCACTGTGCGGTGGAATGTGCTGTTCCTGGCCCTGCTGTTGGGCAGCGCCCCGCTGGCCTTGGCGCGACGGTGGCGTCCTTGATCTCCCTTGAACGAAGACGCCTGACCACGCCGTTTCCGCATTTGGTCGGTTTGTGATATAAAGAACTGCGGGAACTGAACGGAAGGGAGGAACCCTATGTTGGCGCTGCCTCGCCTTATCACCGCCCTGGTATGGGCCGTGTTGGTCGTGGTGCCCCTGTGCGGCCTGGCCATGATGGCTATGCCCCTGGTGCTCGACTGGGCACAGGTTACCCTGCGGACACGGCCACCCACCGGCACGCCGGCCGCCCGGCGGGTGTGGTATCGTCGGGAGTCCGTCTACCAGGCCATCTTTGCCGTGCTGGCCGCGTTGGGGGGCCTCGTCTTCCTGCTGGCGTGGCTGAAGGGTCCCGTCGGGCCGGCATAATACCAATTGGGCGTGGAAATGGCATGAGGTCACGTATTCCTTCGGAGACCTCGAAGGCGAGCGCATGAACGTGTGCGGCGCCGCACCCCTTCTATGAGCAGGCGACGTTACCAAACGCAATTGGTATAACACAGAACGGAAGAGCACAGGAGGAGAGCGTGCGGCTGACCTATCGCCAGCAAGTTGCCCTGTTGGGCGCTATCCTGGGAGGGGTAGCAGGTGCCCTGCTGGCCCTTCTCTACCTCGACCACGTGGGTGAGGAGCGGGAGGCGCCGGCTGTCGGCTGGCAAGAGCTGACCCAAGTGGCCCTAACGCTGGGTGCCCTGGTGCGTCAGCTCAACGAGTTGGCCGAGCGGAACCCGTGACCACTTTGCCCCTTCTTCCCCGGTTGCATCGCCCCCTCGACCCGAGTTGGGGGCTTCAATCGGAGCGTTTGGCCCTCGTGTGATACCAATTGCTTTCTCGAACACCATGTTTCAATCCTGGTGTTCCCCTGAAACCTCTCCACAATTTTTCCCTTTTGGGTGGGTGGGGCGGCGGCGCCAAGCCATTTCGGTGAATACATGGCATTTGTAGACTCAATCGGTATAACTTGACAAAAAGAGTCAACTTTAATACAATGAGCGCAGACGTGAGCACTGAGTACCACTGGAGCCCGTTGTCCTGAACGGCTTTCGCTTGGTGCTGCTGGGACGAAAACGGTTCAGAAGTGAGTCCAACACGAGGAGGAAAAGTTCACATGGGCGACAAAGTTACGCTTGAGATCAAGAACCTGCACGTGAACGTGGACGAGCAGGAAATATTGAAGGGTGTGGACCTGACCATCCGACAGGGTGAGATCCACGCCCTCATGGGGCCCAACGGGTCCGGCAAGAGCACGCTGGCTTACACCATTGCCGGTCACCCCAAGTACGAGGTGACCGAGGGCGAAATTCTCCTCGACGGCCAGAACGTGCTGGAGATGGAGCCGGACGAGCGCAGCAAGGCGGGCCTCTTCCTGGCCTTCCAGTACCCGGTGGCCATTCCGGGCGTCACGGTGGCCAACTTCCTGCGCATGGCCATCAACGCCCACCGCGAGGCGCGGGGCGAGGAGAAGATCAGCCCCATGGAGTTCCGCCAGTTGCTGTTGAAGCGCATGGAAATGCTGCACATTGACCGCTCCTTCGCCGGCCGATACCTCAACGAGGGCTTCTCCGGCGGCGAGAAGAAGCGGGCCGAAATTCTTCAGATGGCGGTGCTGGAGCCCAAGATTGCCATTCTGGACGAGACCGACTCCGGCCTGGACATTGACGCCCTGCGCGTGGTGAGCGACGGCGTCAACAAGCTGAAGGAAGAGTTGGGCATGGGTGTGCTGGTTATTACCCACTACCAGCGCATTTTGAACTACGTCAAGCCCGACTACGTCCACATCATGGTTGACGGTCGCATCATGGCTTCCGGCGGGCCGGAGTTGGCCGTCGAGCTGGAAGAGAAGGGCTACGATTGGGTGCGGCAGGCTTTTGCCAAGGAGGTGAGCTAACATGAGCATGTCCGAGCGCGAACAGCTTGAACTGATCAACCGCGAGTACGCCGAGAAGTACGGGTTCCGTGACCCCGAAAAGTACGTCTTCAAGGCGCGCAAGGGGCTCTCCCGCGAGATCGTGGAGGAAATCTCCTGGATGAAGGGCGAGCCCGACTGGATGCGCGAGTTCCGCCTCAAGGCCCTGGAGATTTTCTGGAAGAAGCCCATGCCCACGTGGGGGCCTGACCTCTCCCAGATTGACTTCGACGACATCTACTACTACATCAAGCCCACGGAGAAGCATGCCCGCTCGTGGGACGAGGTGCCCGAGGAGATCAAGCGCACCTTCGACCGCTTGGGCATTCCTGAGGCCGAGCAGAAGTTCCTGGCCGGCGTGGGCGCTCAGTACGAGTGTTTAAGCGGAGATACGCGAGTTTATACAGCGCGTGGCCCTGTGCCCATTCGGGAAGTGGAGCCAGGCGATATAGTGTTCTCGTTCGACGAAGTGCAAAACCGCATCGTCCCTGCCCGAGTCAAAGCAAGGGCCTACAAGGGCGAGCGTGAGGTGTACGAGGTGCGCGTCGGGGCCCGCGTTATCCGGGCCACGGCCAACCATCCCTTCTTGACACTAACGTATACCCGTGAACCCGGCAAGCAGCGCGGGCGCTATCGCCGCGAGTGGAAGTACCTTTACGAATTGAAACCCGGTGACCTTGTCGCGGTTGCCAAATCACTGCCTGATGTGGGACAGCCTTACCGGTTGCAACAGCCGAAGATCAAAACTGAGGTTGTTGGCCGTAATCAGTCCGTTGAATATGTGCTCGACATTACCAATCGTTATAATGAGGTCTCCTTGCCGGACGAAACCTCTCCTGACCTGATGTGGTGGTTGGGATTCTACCTGGGAGACGGCTTCATCCACTCCGCGAACGGGACGGACAAAGCCCGCGTTGAGGTGGCCATTCCTGCCGATCAGGTGGACTTGCGACAAGAATTTGCCCGAGTGACGGAGGCTCTATTTGACATTCCGGCCGTCAACGG
>WFWG01000268.1 GCA_015491235.1 Ardenticatenaceae bacterium | reverse complement strand
CGCCATCGTCCCACGTTTTCAGGGGAACACCAGGATTGAAACATAGTGTTCAAGAAAGCAATTGGTATAATACCCCCAGGCAACCGGCGGTCAACGGGAACAGGAGGTGCAACCGTGCGGGTTATTATCGCCGGAGGAACCGGCTTGATCGGCCGAGCCTTAGCCGCCGACTTGGTGCAGGACGGGCATCACGTGATCGTGTTGAGCCGCACGCCCGAACGGTACACCGGTCGCCTTCCGGCCGGGGTCCAGGTCGAACGGTGGGACGCCCGCAGCGCCGAGGGGTGGGCACACCTGGCCGACGGCGCCGACGCCATCGTCAACCTGGCTGGTGAGAACATCGCGGCCGGGCGGTGGACGCCGGAGCGCAAGCGGCGCATTCGCGAGAGCCGCCTGAACGCTGGCCGCGCCGTCGTCGAAGCCGTCCAAGCGGCCTCCAACCGGCCGCGCGTGGTGGTGCAGGCGTCGGCGGTGGGTTATTACGGCCCCTGCGGCGACGAAGAAGTCACCGAGAACCACCCGCCCGGCAGTGACTTCCTGGCCCGCGTCTGCGTGGAGTGGGAGGCGTCCACGGCGCCGGTCGAGGAGTTGGGCGTGCGCCGCCCCATTTTGCGCACCGGCATTGTGCTGAGCACCGAAGGGGGCGCCCTGCCCCGCATGTTGCCCCCCTTCAAGCTGGGGCTGGGTGGCCGGTTGGGAAGTGGCCGCCAGTGGTTTCCCTGGATTCACATTCGCGACGAAGTGCGCGCCATCCGCTTCCTCGTGGAGCGTGAGGATGCCAGCGGCCCCTACAACCTCACCGCACCCAATCCTGTAACCAACGCCGAGCTCACCCGCGCCCTGGGTCGCGTGCTGGGTCGCCCGGCGCTGTTGCCCGTGCCGGCTCTCGCACTGAAGGTGCTTTTCGGCGAAATGGCCACTGTGTTGTTGGACGGCCAGCGGGCCGTTCCCCGCCGCCTGATCGAGGCCGGTTTCACCTTTGAGTTTGCCGAGGTGGAAGCAGCTCTTCGCGACCTGCTGAAAGGATAACATAACCCCGTCAGAACCGTAACAAAAGGAGGAACCGTGGGCCAGATTCCCGAGGACGTGTCGCACGGGGCGACACCCGGGCCTATTCTGCTCTTCGGCTCCGGCGAGACGGCACCCGGCAGCCGTGCCATCTGGGCTCGCCTGTCCGCCTGTTTCGACAGGTTTCTTCGGGTGGCCGTGCTGGAGACGCCGGCAGGTTTCCAGCCCAACTCCGCCCAGGTGGCTGGCCGCGTGGTTGCGTACCTCGAGCGCCGCTTTCCCCAGAAAGTCGCCGAGGTGGTCGTTGTGCCCGCCCGCCAGCGCGGCACCCCCTACAGCCCGGACGACCCGGCCACTGTGCAACCCCTGGCCGACGCCGACGTCATCTACGCTGGCGCGGGCAGCCCCACCTACATGGTGCGCCAGTTGCGCGACAGTCTGGCGTGGCGGGTCGTGCTGGCGGCCCACCTGCGGGGGACGGCCCTGGTCTTCGCCAGCGCTGCTGCCATTGCCGTGGGCACGCTGGCGTTGCCTGTCTACGAAATTTACAAGGTAGGCATGGACCTGCACTGGCAATCCGGCCTGGACCTGCCGGATGTCTACGCCGCTCAACTGGTCATCGTGCCCCACTGGAACAACCGGGAAGGAGGCGCCGAGTTGGACACCAGCCGTTGCTTCATGGGACGCGCCCGCTTTGAGCGCCTGCGATCCCTCCTGCCGCCTGATATGTCAATCCTGGGCATTGACGAGCACACGGCGGTGCTGTGGACGCCCGAGGACAACACGGCCGGCGTGGTCGGCAAGGGAGGAGCCGTGGTTGTGCAGGGGGCCGTGTCAACGTACTACCCGCGCGACACGGCGATTCCCTTTGGCCTGCTGGGGTGGACGTTGCCTGACCGCTCACCGCCCTGGCCGGACGACGTGCGCCCCACACCAGTTCAGCCGGAAGCACCGCCAGAGCCGCCGCCCGAAGTGCTGGCACTTGTCCAAGCCCGAGCCGAAGCCCGCGCCCGCAAGGACTGGCC
The DNA here is from genome assembly GCA_015491235.1 of Ardenticatenaceae bacterium. Taxonomy (GTDB): domain Bacteria; phylum Chloroflexota; class Anaerolineae; order Ardenticatenales; family Ardenticatenaceae; genus WFWG01. The sequence goes on along the minus strand of WFWG01000268.1, from coordinate 8,683 downwards.
CACGGCCGACCGCCTGCGGGAAGAAATCGCCGCCCACGGCTGGCGCGTCGTTGACACGCCGGAGGGACCACGGCTGGAACCGCTGCCGCGAAAGGAGGATGTCCGATGAACGTGCGTTCCATCACCTTCTTCGTCCACCTGGACCCCCGTCAGCCCGACCTGGATTCCCTGGCCGAGTACGTCGTGGCCTTCAAGGAGGCCCTGTCCCGGGCCGACTACACCGTCCAGACAGTGCGGTTAGTCCTGCCGCCGTGGCCGGATGTGACGAATGAGGACCCCGCCCTGGGCCTGGAGTTGGCCCAAAAACTGGACGAGGAAGCGCCGCCTCGGGGGATCGAATACACCTCCCTGGGGCCGATTGTTTGCCGTGAAAGGCGACACCTGGAGATGCTGGGCCACCTGCCAGCGTGGTTGGCCGCCACGCGGACCATCTTCCTCTCGGCGGACTATTCGTCAAAGGAGTTGGGCGCTTGGCCCGATGCCGCCCTGGCAATCGCCGACGTCGTGCGGGCGAACGCTCAGGTGGAGCCGGGCGGCTTTGCCAACCTGCGCTTCGCCGCCCTGGTGAACGTCCCCTCTGGCGTCCCCTTCTTCCCGGCCGCCTACGCTCTTTCACGCAGCGGCCCGTGGTGGCGCTGGCCTTGGAGGCCGGCCCGCTGGCTGTGGAAGCCTTCCAGGAGGCTACTACCCTGGCCGACGCCACCCGCCGGTTGAGCCAGCGCGTCGAACAGGAAGCCCTGGGCCTCTTGAAGGTGATGAGGGCGGTGTGTGAGGCTCACCACCTGAGTTTCCTGGGGTTCGACTTCTCCCTGGCGCCTTTCCCCCGGCCGGAACAGAGCACGGCCGCGGCCGTCGAGGCCGTGGGCCCTGCCCCCTTCGGCGTCAGCGGCACGCTGGCCGTGGCCGCCGCGCTCACCGAGGCCCTCCGGCAGGCCCGCTACCCGCGCTGCGGGTTCAACGGGCTCATGCTGCCGGTGCTGGAGGACGCGGTGCTGGCGGCCAGGGCGAAGGAGCGCACCTACACGGTACACGAGTTGCTCCTCTACAGCGCCGTCTGCGGCACCGGGCTGGACACGGTTCCCCTGCCGGGCGACGTGGACCGCCTTACGCTGGCGAGCCTCCTCCTCGACGTGGCCGCGCTGGCCCTGCGCCTGGACAAGCCCCTGGCCGCACGGCTGATGCCCATTCCGGGCAAGCGGGCAGGCGACCCGGTGACCTTCGACTTCCCCTACTTTGCCGACAGCGTGGTGCTGGACGTGCGGGGGCCGAAAAGGGCGGACAGCGCCCTCTTTGGCGGGGAGTGGATGCCTTACCGTCCTTGAGTGCCGCCGTATAGAGAAGAAAAAATTGTAGAGAACTGGGGCAGCTTCGCCGCCCCAGTTCTCTACAATTTTTCCCTATTTGGGTGGGCGAGTGGGACGGCGGTGCCGAGCCATTTTGGTGAATAAATGGCATTTGCAAACCCAATTGATATCAATCGGGGAGGCTATTCTGCAAATACCAGGCCGTGGCCTCGGTGCGGTTGGCCACGTGGAGTTTCTCGTAGATGTTCTTCAGGTGAAAGCGCACCGTGTTCTCGCTGACCATGAGCTGGGCGGCAATCTCCGCGTTGGTGAGGCCCTTGGCCACACAGGAGAGCACCTCCCACTCGCGCGGCGAGAGCTTGTGGGCCGCCTTGGAGCGCGAAATGGGCCGCACCTTCAGCCAGCGCGCGGCCATGCGGGGATAGACCAGGTGGCCGTTGGCGATTTGACGGATGGCGGCGACGGCTTGGCGGGGCGACTCGGTCTTCAACATGAACCCCTCCACGCACAACTCGAGGGCCGCACACAGGTTTTCCTCGTCGCCGAAGGCCGTGAGCACCAGCACCCGCACCGGGAGGCGCCGGCGGCGAATTTCGGCCAGCGCCGTCAGGCCGTGGTAGGGCATCTGGAGGTCGAGCACGACCACGTCCGCCTGCACGCGCTCGAGCACGTTGAGCAACTCGTCGCCGCTTCGGGCCGTGGCGACGACTTCCACGTCCGGCTCGCGGTCGAAGAGTTCCCTCAAGCCCTCCAACACGACAGCGTGGTCGTCGGCCAGAACAACGCGGATCTTTTCGGCCATGATGTGCTCCTTCTCCCCCCAAATGTAGCCTTGCACCGCCGCCGCGTCCGTATTCCGGGGGTGCAGGGGGTTCCACCCCCTGCCGGGGGGCATGGGGGGTGTCCCCCCAGCCTTCTTCTCTCCCCCAAATGCCGCCTTGCACCACCGCCGCGAAGTCCTGGGATTGACTTTAGCCCCGACAGGTTTTCCAACCTGTCGGGTTTAGAGAATACCCCAAGTGGGCCAAGCCGTCAACTTTTCCCTACCCGTGTAGGTAGCTCCGAGCCCACTCGGAGTAAGGGGAACAACTCCTACCGGAAAGGATGTTGTCAAGAGGAAGGATAAGATTGTATAATTTTTCACAAACAGATGTTTCTCGGTTAGGGGAAAGAAATCACGGAAAATCCGGCGAAGGGGAAGGGGAGGCATCAGGGCAACCGTATGAACGGCAGTCGTGCGCGGGGCATATAAGGGCGCCCCGCGCATGTTTTTCCGCCGAAGGGCCTGATCTCGCAAAGCAGGGGCTTCACTCTGATTGTTCGACGCAGGTGTACCAGAGGGAAAGCCCCCATTTTGTCTTTTCCCTTCCAGTGATAAGATAGAACACCAACCGTCCGCTCAAACATCGCCTGACCAGTGTTTGAGTTTCGATCGGGAAATCCTTCTTGCGCTTTGCTGTTTTGCCCTGAAAAGCGAACCAGTCGAGAATCCTGGTCACCCCTCAATTGTACACGCGAGCTCCGTTCGCCAGACTCGATTGCGCACTACTCGGCCACGGTGAATACAGGGAGGTCAACGGCGTACTAATACCAATTGGGCGTGGAAATGGCATGAGGTCACGTACTCCTTCGGAGACCTCGGAGGCAAGCGCATGAACGTGTTCCGAGAAAATTTTCTCTTTTTGTTCGCAAACGGCCACACGGATTGGTGCAAAATCTGCGTGGCTGAGTAACAGTATGACAAGGGAGGAAGGTGCTATGGCTGGAACCGAGAATGTGGAAATCAAAGGCCGTGTGAAACCCGAGTACAAGCAAGTGCTCACGTCGGAAGCCCTGGCCTTCGTGGCTCAGTTGCACCGCGAGTTCAACCCGCGACGCGAGGAACTCTTGCAGCGCCGCGTCGAGCGCCAGGCCGAATTCGACGCCGGCGCCCTCCCCGACTTCCTGCCCGAAACGGCGCACATTCGGGAGAGTGAGTGGAACGTGGCGCCCACGCCGCCCGACCTGGAGCGCCGTTGGGTGGAAATCACCGGCCCCGTGGACCGCAAGATGATGATCAACGCCCTCAACTCCGGCGCCGACGTTTTCATGGCCGACTTCGAGGACGCCCTCTCGCCCACGTGGGACAACGTGGTGCAGGGCCAGATCAACCTGATTGACGCCGTGCGGCGCCGCATCGAGTTCGTCAACCCGGACGGACGGGTGTACCGCCTCAAGGAGAAAATCGCCACGCTGCTGGTGCGCCCGCGCGGGTGGCACCTGGTGGAAAAGCACGTTTGGGTGGACGGCCAGCCCATCTCGGCCAGCCTCTTTGACTTCGGGCTTTACTTCTTCCACAACGCTCATGAGTTGATCGAGCGGGGCACCGGCCCCTACTTCTACCTGCCCAAGCTGGAGAGCCACCTGGAAGCGCGCCTCTGGAACGACGTCTTCAACTTCGCCCAGGACGCGCTGGGCATCCCCCGCGGCACGGTGCGCGCCACGGTGCTCATCGAGACCATCCTGGCCGCCTTCGAGATGGACGAAATTCTCTACGAGTTGCGCGACCACGCGGCCGGCCTCAACGCTGGGCGTTGGGACTACATCTTCAGCGTCATCAAGAAGTTCCGCAAGCGGCGCGACTTCGTGCTGCCCGACCGCGCCCAGGTCACCATGACGGTGCCCTTCATGCGGGCCTACACCGAACTCCTGGTCAAGACGTGCCACCGCCGTGGCGCCCACGCCATCGGCGGCATGGCCGCCTTCATTCCCAGCCGGCGGGACCCCGAAATCAACGAGCGGGCCTTTGCCAAGGTGCGCGAGGACAAGGAGCGCGAGTCGGGCGACGGCTTCGACGGCACGTGGGTGGCCCACCCTGACCTGGTGCCCGTGGCCCGCGAGGTCTTCGAGCGCGTGCTGGGCGACAAGCCCCACCAGAAGGACCGCCTGCGCGAGGACGTTAACGTGGGCGCCAGCGACTTGCTCGACATCCGCGTGCCCGGCGGCACCATTACGGAAGGCGGCTTCCGCAACAACGTCAGCGTGGCGTTGCAGTACCTCAACTCCTGGCTCCTCGGCAACGGGGCGGCGGCCATCTTCAACCTCATGGAAGACACGGCCACCGCCGAGATTGCCCGCGCCCAGTTGTGGCAGTGGCGGCACCACAACGCCCAAATGGACGACGGTCGCCCCATCACGGCGGACTTCTACCGCCAGATTCGCGACGAAGAGTTGGCCAAGCTGGGCGGTCCGGACGTTGGCCGCTACCGCGAGGCGGTCGAAATCCTCGACAAGCTGGTGCTACCCGACGACTTCACCGAGTTCCTGACGTACATCTCGTACAACTACATTGATTGAGAAGAGTTTCCCCCGCCTGCTGACAACGAGACCCCACTTTTGGCTCACAACCGAGTGGGACGGGCGGGGCTTTTTCCCTGGTCTGAGGGCAGACCACAGTCAGCTATCAATTCTTCAAAAAGGGAGGACGTGATGAACGCACAAGACCAACAGGCTATCCAGGAACTGGAAGCGCGCTGGCAGAACGACCCGCGCTGGAAGGGTGTCGAGCGCCTTTACTCGGCCGAGGACGTGGTCCGGCTGCGGCCTTCCATTAAGATCGAGTACACCCTGGCCCGGCGGGGCGCCGAGCGGCTGTGGCGGATGCTCCAGGAGGAGCCCTACGTGGCTACTTTTGGCGCGCTGACCGGCGCCCAGGCGGTCCAAATGGTCAAGGCGGGCCTCAAGGCCATCTACCTGAGCGGCTGGCAGACCGCCGCCGACGCCAACCTGGCCTATCAGACCTACCCGGACCAGAGCCTCTACCCCTCCAACAGCGTGCCCACGGTGGTGCGTCGGCTCAACAACGCCCTCATGCGCGCCGACCAGATTCACCGCATCGAGGGCGACACCTCCATTGACTGGTACGTGCCCATTGTGGCCGACGCCGAGGCCGGCTTTGGCGGCCACCTGCACGCCTTCGAGTTGATGAAGGCCATGATCGAGGCTGGCGCGGCTGGCGTCCACTTCGAGGACCAGTTGGCCGCGGAGAAGAAGTGCGGCCACCTGGGCGGCAAGGTGCTGGTGCCCACCTCCCAGTTCATCCGCACCCTGACGGCCGCTCGCCTGGCCGCCGACGTGCTCGACGTGTCCACCATTCTCATCGCCCGCACCGACGCGCTCAACGCCACCCTGCTCACCAGCGACGTTGACGAGCGCGACCGCCCCTTCCTGACGGGCGAGCGCACGCCGGAGGGCTTCTTCGTGGTGCGCAACGGGCTGGAGGCAGCCATCGCCCGCTCCCTGGCCTACGCCCCCTACGCCGACCTGCTCTGGTTCGAGACCTCCAAGCCCGACCTCGAGGAGGCCCGCCGCTTCGCCGAGGCCATTCACGCCGAATATCCCGACAAAATGCTGGCCTACAACTGCTCGCCCTCCTTCAACTGGCGGCGTCACCTGGACCCCGACACCATTGCCAAATTCCAGCGCGAACTGGCCGCCATGGGCTACAAGTTCCAGTTCGTCACCCTGGCTGGCTGGCACCTGATCAACTACTACACTTTCGACCTGGCGAAGAAATACCACGACCAGGGCATGGCCGCCTACGTGGAGTTGCAGGAGCGGGAGTTCGCGGCCGAGAAGGACGGCTACACCGCCACCCGCCACCAGCGCGAGGTGGGCGTGGGCTACTTCGACGAGGTACTGCTTACCATCACCGGCGGTGAAGCCTCCACCTCGGCTTTCGAGGGCTCCACGGAGGCCGAGCAGTTTTTCGAGGGGTAGCGTTTCGGCCACGGTGAATTCGAGAGACCTGAAGCGCGTGGGGCGACTCGGCCCCACGCGCCTCTTTTTTGCTTGGGTGTAACACTCCCAGGACTTTCCGAGGGAAAAATTGTGCAGACCTGAGGCGGCTTCGCCGCCCCAGGTCTGCACAATTTTTCCCTTGTTGGGTGGGCGGGATGGCGGCGCCGTACGACTTCTGTGAGAAGACGACATTGCCAAACGCAATTGGTATAACAACTTCTGAGGAACAAGGCCACGGTCAGGACGAGCGGCCATGACACGTCGGCTGTCAGGAATGGGGCAAGAGCCGAGTTCGTGCAGGATGAGGGGCTTAAGGTGCGACGCACTTGGCAAAAGTGCGTCGCACCTTAACGCCTCCTTCCAAATTCCAGAACGGTGTCTCGGCACCGTGTGCTAAAATTTCTTCAATCCGTGCGTGAAATCTGTGAAATCCGTGGTGAGAAACCCGGAAAGCCCCGGAACACCCCACCACGCTCTTGACGATAGCGGCTCCCTTGATTATAGTAAACTTCACCGGCCTTCAGGAGGCTGGGGGGGAACACAGCACAGAACACCCAAACTGAGCGCGAGCGGCCCAGATGCCAACTGCCGTTGACCTTGAACAGGCCCTTTCCCTCTGGCGGTCAGAGGCCACCCAGGACGTTCGGGAGGCCCTGCTGGCCGACTACGCGGAGCGGTACCAGGAGATCCAAGCCCGCATCGCCAGGTTGCGGGAGTATCCCCCTTCCTTCGACGCCGAGGACCTGGACGCGGTGCTGGCCCGCGTGGAGAGCGCCAAGCGCATTCGACGACAACTCATCGAGGCCAACGACCTGGACGTGTTGGTTGCCACTTTGCGGACTTTCCTCTTCAGCGATGCCCCCCTTTCCGAGCGCTTTGCCCTGACGGTGCCGCGCGTGCGCTACGCTGGTCCGGTCGTTCTCAGCGAACTCTTCGGTTGGGTTCACGCCGACCAGTGGCCCATCCCCACGCGCGGCACGCGGCTCTACGTGACGGCCGGCGACCGGTCTGCTCCCTCCTCTGACCTGGCGGAAGTGGCCCGCCGCGTGGAGCCGGTGCGAGAGGCGTACAGCCAACAGGGGCGCCTGTTGGCCGACGTGCCCCTCCACGTCGAACTGGCGGCCTTCTTCGACTGGCTGGCCGAGACCTACCCCCTGACGCCCACCACCGTTCGCGCCGTGCGCGAACTCGGCCCGCCCTACCGTGCGGCCCAGCCGGTGACCACCTTCCCCGACCGCCCCTTGGCCCGGCCCTCCGAGGCCGAACTTCGCCGGGCCGAGGCGGCCATCCGGCAGGTGCTTGCCCTGCCGCCCGACACCGTGCGCCGGGCCGTGGCCCACCTGCTGGCCGGGCGCCACCTGATTCTGACCGGCGCCCCCGGCACCGGCAAGAGCCACCTGGCAACCCTGCTCGCCGCCGAGGTCTTCGGCTACTACCCCATGCTGGTCACGGCCACGGCTGAGTGGAGCGCCTTCGACGTGGTGGGCGGCCTGGTGCCCACCACCGACCGGGAGGGCCACCTGCGCTACGAGGTGCGCCCCGGCTGCGTCCACGAAGCCATTGCCCAGAATTGGGTCCTCGCCGGGGGGCACGTCCGCCTTGACGCCGAGGGGCGCCCCCTGCGCCGCACCGTGGAGACCGAGGGCCGCCGCTGGAACGGCGTCTGGCTGGTCATAGACGAACTCAACCGCGCGGACGTTGACAAGGCCTTTGGGCCCCTCTTTACCGCCCTGGAAACGGGCGCGCTGCGGGTGCCAGACCTGGAGGGCCACAGTCGCCTGGTGCCCATTCCGCGCGACTTCCGCATCATCGCCACCTTCAACACGCGCGACCGCCACTTCCTGTTCACCCTCAGCGACGCCCTCAAGCGGCGGTTCGCTTTCTTGGAACTCACGCCCCCCACCCACGACCAGGAGGAAGAAGAGCAGGCCACCCTGGTCCGCCGGGCGCTGGCGGCCCTGGCCGAGCAAGGGCTGCCGGCCTCGGAGGCGGTGGTGCGGGCCGCGCTGGGGGCTCTCTACCCGGTGGTCTCCTTCGTGCGCGCGCTGGTGCCGCTGGGCACGGCGCCGGTGCTGGCCGCGTTGCGCTACGTGGGGGCGGCCCACGCCCTCTCCCCGCAAATGGACGTAAACGTCCTGGCGGGTGAGGCCTTCCGGGCCGACATCATGCCCCTGCTGGAGAGCGCCGACCCCTGGGCACTGACCTTCATCTCGGACGTGCTGAGCGGCCGGCCGGAGCGAGTCTTCGACCGCCTGCGGGCGCCCGGCGCGGGGTATGCCACGGACGAGGGCCTGTGGGCCGGCGTGGCGCGGTTGGCCCGCTGGCTCGAGAGGGCGGCCCAACGCCAGGGGGACGAGTCGGCGCGCGAAACGGCGCGCGCCTGGCAGGCGTGGGCCGAGCGGTGGGAAGCCGCGCCCACGGCACCCGACGCGGGCGATCTGCTCGAGTTCGACCGCCTGCTGGAAGCGGCCCGGCGGGACCTGGTCCCCCTCCTGCCCGCCCGCGACTGGCTGAAGTAATACCAATTGGGCGTGGAAATGGCATGAGGTCGCGTACTCCTTCGGAGACCTCAGAGGCAAGCACATGAATGTGTGCGGCGT
>WFWG01000267.1 GCA_015491235.1 Ardenticatenaceae bacterium | reverse complement strand
GGTGAAACCCATCTTCGACGTGGCGACCTCCTCGGACTTCCAGAAGCTGGAAGGCACCTTCCGCCCGGCGGACACGTGCCCCGACTGCGACACGTACCGCATCATCATCTACGGCCCACACGAGCCGGTGGAGATCACCGTGGTGGGCGAACCGCCAGACCTGCCCGCCCCCGTGCAGAAGGTGCTACAGGCGATTGCAGAGATCGTTCAGTAGTATCCCCTCACCCAGCCTCCCGGAGGTTCAGAACCTCCGGGAGGCTGAGAGGCTGAGAGCTACTTTTGAGGCGTCCTCAACAGGTCCATCAACGCCCCCGCCGGCTTTGTCCGTGGAGCGACGGACGAGGGCGCCAGGCGCGGCGAACTGATGGTGATACCGTGAATCCAGTAGGAGAGGCCCAGGCTGCCGTCCGGCCACTCGATGTACACGCCCCAGAAGTAAAGCCCGCCTGCCAGGCTGTTCAACGTGTAGGAGCCGCTGTACCCCACCGTAGGCTGCCAGTAGAGCGGGGTAGGTTGGGTGAAATCATACGTGTAAAAGACCACTCCGTAGGAATCCTGGGACGTTGCCGGCCGCACGTCCCACTGGAACGTCGCCGGAAGGGTGACGCTTGCTCCTGGCGGCGGGGAACGCAGCGTCACGTCGGCGATGTCGAAAGTGCCCAAGTCCACCGGCGTGCCGTTCGTGTAGGCGGTCAACACCCGGCTTCCCCAAGTTGCCAACCGCCCCTGCGAGTCCCCCTGGCTGGGGTTCATGTACCGCACGTAATACGATTGGCCGCTCCCCAGGGAGGGCACGTTCTTGAAGACGAACGTGCCGTCGGCCGCCGTGGTGGTGGTCCGCAGCGTGGACCAATTGCTGCCGTCGTAGAAGCGCAACTCCAACTCCACGCCGCCCACGGGCGTGCCGTTGAGGGTGACCTTACCCGAAATGCCACCATCCTTTCGCATGACGACGGGCAAGAAGAGTTGGGAAGATGAAGGGGACGTAGGTGGCGTACTTGCCGAGGTGGTCACGTTGACCGTGTAGGAGCGAGCCGTGCAGGAGTCGGGGTTGTCCGCCGTCTGGGTCTCGTTGGTGACGACGAGCACGGGCGCACTCGTATAGGAGATCGGATCAATGTTGCCAACTTGAACTGTCTGCCCTGCTGTGACCACGCCCAAGGGGCGCACATCAAGGCCGGAGCCGGTGTCGCCCACCACGCTGGCCCGCAACGTGCCCCCGCTCGACGTGTTTTGCAGCGTGACGGTGTAAGGACCACCTGTGGCAGGCAACGTGATCCAGTTGAGGGCGTAGTTGTCTTGGACGGAGCCGCTGTAGCTGCTGCCCACAGAAGCCACGCTGAACGAAGTGCTGGGAATGCCGGCCGTGTTCGTGTACCCGCTGGCCTCCTCGAAGCAGTAGGGCGAGGTGTACCCGCCGCCACACGGCTTGGCGAACTTCAGGGCAATAGCGGCATCGTGATAAGCCTGCCCCAGCGAGAGGGAGGCGTCCTTGTTCTTAAGCGCCCCGTCGAGGGCGCTGAGCATTCCCTTTTCCCTTTTGCTCAAGGACTCCCAGAAATCCTGCATGACCTGCTCGCCGCCGCCAGCCCCACCTGTACCAAAGCGCTCCGTCAGCCCGCGCAGCACGACCCAGTAGGGATACCACTGGTTGCTGTCACTTGGGTGGTACTCGCCCATGCACGTCTGGAAATCGGGCCACAGGTAGTTGTAGTTGTCGTTGGCGTCGTCGAAGACTTCGTCCTCCACCCAGGTCGCCCCGGCTTCCATGAAGAGGCCATCTATGTCCCGCAAGCCAGGCGCCACGCCGTAGCCGAACTGAATGGCGTGGTGGAACTCGTGGGCCACCGTGGCCTGGAGCGCCTTGAGTGCTGGTGAAGCGAATCCGCTGAAATCGTCGCTCAGGACCATACAGGAGGCATACGCGGTCTGCTCGTTCCAGAAGGAAGTATTGGGGTTGTCCCCCACACGCCCCGCATAGGTGCCCTGGGTGGTAACGTACCCGAAGAGGCCACTGCCCAAGGAATCCACGCGCACGTGATATTTGCCGCCCGGCGTCGTTATGGGCGGGGCCGCCCAGCCAAATTGCGTGATTTCTTTGTTCCAGGCCGCATCCAACGCATTCGCGTAATCGTCTATTGTCAGTCCACCCTTGATCTGTTTGTATTCGATGGAAAAGTAAGACGTGGAGCGCGTTTTGGGCAAGTTGCCGGACGAACTGCCACACGAGGTGGCCGCCAGGGTTTCAATGGTGGAGCGGAAGAGGGAAGGGGGCCGGAGGCGCTGGCGCCGCTGGAGCTCCCAGAGGGGCAGCGTGCCGTCCCAGGGCACGTCACTGCGAAAGCGAGCCGGCAGGCGTTCGGGCGCGAAGAGGGCGTAGGCCAGGTAGAGGTCGCCCAGGTCGCGGCTGATTTCCCCCCGCGCCACCGCCGCTTCGATCAATTCGGGCGTGGAAAGGGCGTGCTCCCTCACGGCCACGGCAGGCGCGCCATTCCCGCCGAAGTCCGCCGTTCCGCCCTCAAGCGAAAGCGCTTTTGCCGACCAGCCCCAAAATGGCAAGAAGAAAAGGCCAGCCAGGCCCCACGAGACCACAACGAGCAGCCGAATCCACCGATTGGTCCTCATTGTCGACTTCGACCTCCCTTTTGTGTTTCTCACCACGTTTGAACTTCAAGGTGCGACGCACTTCGGAAAGTGCGTCGCACCTTTTCGGGCGAACAGGCGCCGCTTCATCCGGCCAACTCCTGTTGCAATTGGCGGATGCGCTGGCGCAGGCGGGCAATTTCCCGCGGTGTGTTCTCGTCTCCCTGATTGATCTTTAGTTGGCGCTTCTTGAAGGCCAGCTCGGCGGCCAGCGCGTAGAGCCTGCCCAGCTTACTGGCATAGCCGAAGCCCTGTTCCCGGAGCGCCGCCCAGCGAACGGCCACCCGGTCGCGATACCGTCCGGCCGCCCGCGCCTGCTGCGGCGTGAGCAGGCCGTCGGCCACCTCCTCGACCAGTTCCTCGCGAATCCAGCGGGCCTCTTGGCGCCCGGCCACCCAGACGAGGAGGAGCCAAAAGGCCACACCGGTCCAGTCGCTGAGGAAGCTCACCAGGCAGAGCACCGAACCGGTGGACACGAAGGCGTTGTGAATCATGTGCAGGCCGATGCCGGCCAGCAGGCCCAGCACGGGCGCTCCCCACCGCACCAGGGAAGAGCGGGCGTAACGGGCCACACCCAGCCCGAGCCCGAAGGCAGAACTGAAGAGGGCGTGGTTGAGGCCAAAGACCACTGCCCGCAAGAAGACCACCGTCAACAGGGTGCCCACGCCTCCTTCCGCCAGAGCGCCGAGGAAGTAGAACAGGTTCTCCGTCATGGCGAACCCGAAGCCCACCATAGCCCCGTAGAGCAGGCCGTCCATCAGGCCGTCGAACTCCCGGCGGTAGAGCCAAAAGATGAGCAATAGGGGAACGGCTTTGAAGAGCTCTTCCACCACCGGGGCGACAACCGCTGTGGAGATGAAATCGGCTTGAGGGGAGGGAAAGAAGGCCTGCAACGGCAGGTCGAAAACCACCTCGACAATCAGGGCCAGCACGATGGCCGGAATGGCGCCCCAGAAGAAGGTGAGGGCCAGCACCCACCAGGGCTCCTTCTCGTAGCGGTCCAGCCACCAGGCCACGCTGACGTAAAACAGCGAGGGCACAACCGCTGCCAGCAGGCTGAAAATCAGGGCCACGAAAATCATGGAGTGCCCCCCGGGCAGTTCACTTCACGACCACAGGCAGATAGACGCACAGCACATCGGTGAGGGTGGTTGCTGTCTGATCATGTGCGGCCGGTTGGCCGACGGAATACACGTCGTCAACCAACACTTGGTGGATAGCCGCACACCCCGACGCGACCGAGTGGGTTCCCGTAATGGTAATCGTGGTGTTCCCGCCCAACTGAGCCGATTGCCAGCGCCAAACTGTGCTCGAGACCTGAGTTCCCGGCGGGTCGGTGGCCTGCACGGCGAAGCCCGGCGGCGCCTGATATTCCACGAAGGTGGTACCAGGGAGGGTGCCCGTTATTTTGACGGTGTACACCACGGTCGTCCCGGTGGTCGTCTGTGCCAGGCCGCTGATATCAATTTCGAGCCCGGCGCCGGCCGGCCCGGCTGCCCGCGCAACTGCCACAGGCCACGCCACTCCAACCAAAAGCCACAACCCAACCCACACGCCCACTGTTCCCATCAGCCAGATATGCCGACGATTCATACCCCCCTCCTTCCAGCGTTTCTGGTTGTATTTATCCTGCGTAAATTCAACGGACGGCCCGCACAATTCTGGCCCACACGCTGGCAAAACGCAAGTGGAAAGGAGTGAGTTGGCCGTGAATAACCGCCTGCTCCATCGCCCGGCGAAAGGCTTCAGCTCCGTCGAATGGGGGGAGCTCCACATAGGCCAGGCCAACTTCGCGCCACCCGTGGGCGTCACTGCCGGCCGTCATGGGCTTGCCGTGCTGGCGGGCCAACTTCTGTGCCAGCCGGTTGTCGCGTCCCAACAGGCAGCGGGCGTTGAAACCCTCGATGAAGTCCACCTGGTCGAGCACTCGCAGGGTTTCCGCCAGGCCAAGGGCTGAGGAGCGGCGCACCCGGTCGAGGGGGTGAGGCACGGCCACCAGGCCCCCTTGGGCGCGCACACGGGCAATGGCCTCATCGAGGGGCAGGCCCGAGGGAACTTCCTCTTTCAGGAAGTAGCCGATAATCTCGCCAGCTTGAGTGCGAATCTCTTCGGCCACAATGACCGGAAAGGGAGCAATCTCCTGTAACTCCACAGCCCCACGAATGGTATTGTGGTCAGTAACGGCCACGGCATCGAGCCCCCGCCGCCTGACCGCTTCGATAAGCTGGTCGTATGAGGTCAGGCAGTCGGGCGAGCGAAAGGTGTGGAGATGGAGGTCCACTTTCATGCGGTTTGAACTCCTTTCCATCCCTATTTTCGCACAAAATGGCCGCCTAGACAATTCTCCAGAAGTACCAGTGCTCGACCACGGAGGACTTTGAGGTTCCGCTCGCAAACGGCCACGCCGATTTTGCGCAAATCCACGCGGTCGAGCACGAAGACTTGAGCACATAAAAACAGGGGGATGCCGCGCGGCAAAAAAGTGCGCGCAGGATAACTCCGTAGTCCTGCGCGCACTTGCTTTCAAAGGTGGTGCTCAGACTTTCCCTGTATACCTCAGCTCTGTTGTTCTTCCTCCGCCGCAGCCTCTGAGTTAGAGCCCATCAGGAACTTGTAGGCCCCCTCCAAATGCTCCCGCATGACTTGGGCGGCTTCCTCGGGGTCACGGTTGACCAGCGCCTGGAAAATGCGCTCGTGATCGTGCATTCGGCTGTGGGCGGCTTCCTGGCTGATGCGGGTGCGGCGAGCCGTTTCGAGGAAAAGGTCGTAGATCGTGCGGTACATGAGGGCAATGACTTGATTGTGGGTAGCCTCGGCCAAGGCAATGTGGAAGTCCACACCGGCGTGGGCCGACTCCTCCAAGTTCGCCAAACTTTCGCGGGAGCGTTGCAGAATTTCCTCGAGTCGGGCAAGGTCCTCGTCGGTAGCGCGCTCGGCGGCCAGTTCGGCGATGAGCACTTCGATGAACAAGCGGGCCTCCATCACCTCTGCCAGGGGCCCCATTTGCGCCAAGCGCGCCCAATTGATGACCAAGGGCAAGATGTTGGTCTGCCGCACGAAGGAGCCCTTTCCTTGAATCACCTCAATGACGCCCAACAACTGGAGCACCCGCATCGCTTCTCGCACGGAGGAACGCCCCACCCCAAGCTGCTCGGCCAACTCTTTCTCCGACGGCAGGCGATCTCCAGGCTTGAAGACCCCCTCGCTGATCAGGCGCTGTAATTCCTCCAGCACGGCTTCGGACAACGACGGCGGCTTGGGTATGGAGCGAATGACGGACATGGAACACCTTCCTTCTCCAGTTTGGAAGACTGGTTATGCAGGCTTTATCGGGGTGTTGACAGCTTTGGCTTCGTGACCGTTATGACAATCAAACATATCGAGTTGTCTGACAACATTATAACTGCCCCCTCTCAGGCTGTCAAGGAAGTTGCTGAAGGGGAGGCATTCTCGGGTCAAACAGGCCCGACACGAAAAGCCCCCGGCATTGCCGTGCTGCCAGGGGGCAAAAGCCTTCTGCGCGAGGCACTCGCTACCCTTCCAGAATTTCCTGCTCCTTGGCCTCACCCACTTTGTTCGCCTCTTCTATCTTTCGGTCGGTTAGCTTCTGCACGTCGTCTTTGGCCCGATAGAACTCGTCTTCGCTCAACAGGCCCTCCCTTTCCATCTCTTGAAGGTCGTGAAGCACATCGCGGCGCACGTTACGGATGGCCACGCGGGCTTCTTCCACCCGCTTGTGGACCGTGCGAACCAGCTCATGGCGCCGCTCTTCGGTCAGGGGAGGCAACACCAGGCGAATTACTTTCCCGTCGTTGCTCGGCGTCAGGCCGAGGTCCGACTCCAGGATAGCCCGTTCAATGGCTGAAAGGGTGTTGGGGTCCCACGGTTTTATGAGGAGCATGCGCGCTTCCGGGGCACTGACAGAAGCCAACTGGGTCAACGGCGTGGGCACGCCGTAGTAGTCCACCCGGATACGGTCCAACAGAGCCGGTGAGGCCCGACCGGTCCGCAAGGCGCGCAAGTCCTGTTCCAACGCCGCAATAGCCTTGTCCATTCGGGATTCGGCATCCTTCAAGAGTTCTTTGAGCATACGGTTCCCCTCCTTGCTCGTGGCATTGACAGGCTGGCCGCGCCCGTTCGGGCCGTCTTTCGTCTACTTTTCTATAATTGTACCGACTTCCTCGCCTCGCACAACCTGCTCGATACTTCCCTCGCTCCACAGGTTGACGACCACAATGGGCAGATCGTTGTCCATGCAGAGCGTGAGGGCAGTGGAGTCCATGACGCCTAAGCCCATGTTGAGAGCATCAAGGTAAGTCAGACGGCGGAAACGGCGGGCCTGGGGGTTGATCAGCGGGTCCTGATCGTAGACGGCATCAACTTTCGTCGCCTTGATGAGCACTTCGGCGTCAATCTCCATGGCGCGCAAGGCAGCCGCCGTGTCGGTGGTGAAATAGGGGTTGCCGGTTCCGCCGGCCAGAATCACAATGCGCCCCTTTTCCAAGTGGCGGATAGCCCGCCGCCTGATGTAAGGTTCGGCCACGGCCTTCATTTCGATGGCCGTCTGCACGCGGGTGTCGCACCCCACCCGTTCCAGCGCATCCTGGAGCGCCAGCGCATTGATGACTGTCGCCAACATGCCCATGTAATCGGCGGTGGCGCGGTCCATGCCATATTGCATTCCAATCTGTCCTCGCCAAATGTTTCCCGCCCCGATAACGATCGCCACCTCCACGTCCAAGTTGCGCACCCGCTTGACCTTCTCGGCCAGCTCGTGAGCGCGCTCGGGATCAATACCGTAGCCACCCGGCGTTGCCAGGGCTTCCCCGCCGATTTTCAGCAGAATACGGTGGTACTTCACATCCGACATACTCTCCTCCCACACCACAAACGTTCCGGTTCCAGCCACTCGTACTCGACCGCTCTGTGCGACGCATTGTGCCAGACACAAAAAGGGCCGGTGGAGAACACCGGCCCTTCCGTTTACCCCTCGGCTTCGCCGACAGCAAAGCGGCAGAAGCGACGCACCACGATGTTTTCGCCCAGCTTGGCGATGTGCTGCTTGATCAAGTCCTCCACCGTCGTTTCCTGGTCCTTGATGAAGGGCTGCTCCAGCAAGACAACCTCGCTGAAGAACTTTTCCAGCCGCCCCTCAACGATGCGCTCGATGACGTGCTCGGGCTTGCCCTCCTGGCGTGCCTGCTCGGCTAAGATGCGCTTTTCTTGCTCAACGATTTCGGCCGGGACATCCTGGCGCGAGACGTACTGGGGGCTGGTGGCCGCCACCTGCATGGCGATATCGTAGGCCAGCTTTTGGAACTCCTCCGTGCGAGCGACGAAGTCCGTCTCGCAGTTCAGTTCCACCATCGCGCCAATCTGGTTGCCAGCGTGAATGTAACACGTCACCACGCCCTGCAACGCCTGACGGTTGGCCTTCTTGGCCGCCTTGGCCAACCCGCGCTCACGCAGAATCTGGATGGCCTGCTCGACGTCACCGTTCGCCTCTTGGAGGGCCTTCTTGCACTCCAAAATACCGGCGCCCGTTCGGGCACGCAGGTCCTTAATCATGTCGGTCGTAATGTTTACTGTGCTCACTGGACTCACCTCATGTTGTGATTTATGTCAATAATAGCCTTGCCGTGCACGAGTAAAAGACAGCGGCGAAAAGCGCTCCTGTGCGCCAGCGCTTACTGCTCTTCCAACTCCTCGAACTCCTCTTCTTCCTCGTCCTCTGCCTTGGGCGCACGCTGGCGAGCGGAGACGGCCGTCTCCTCAAACTCTTCATACTCCTCGTATTCTTCCGCCGCCGCCACCACGGGCTCTTCGTAGTACGTGACTTCGTCGGTGGGAGCAAAGACGCGTTGCTCTGGAATTTCGATCTCCTCGGCCTCTTCGGCCATGCGCTCAGCACGCATGGACTCGTAGAGGTTCCGCCCCTCAACGACGGCGTCGGCGATGAAGCCGGTAATGAGCTTGATGGCCCGGATGGCGTCGTCGTTGGCCGGGATGATGTACTCGATGCCCTCAGGGTCTGAGTTGGTGTCCACCATGGCCACCACCGGCAACCCGAGAATGCGGGCTTCCTTGACGGCGATGGCCTCGCGGTTCACGTCCACGATGTAGAGCATGTCGGGTAGGGTTTCCATGGTTTTCAAACCGCCCAAGCGGCGATTGAGCTTGTCAATCAGACGCTCCAACTTCAGGCGTTCTTTCTTGGGCAAAAACTCGAACTCGCCCCGCGCGCGGCGCGCTTCCAAGTCGAGCAGGTACTCCACCCGGCTCCGAATGGTGCGGAAGTTGGTCAGCGTGCCGCCCAACCAGCGCTGGTTGACGTAAGGCATTCCACACCGCTGCGCTTCGTTGGCAATGATTTCCTGCGCCTGGCGCTTGGTGCCCACGAACAGGACGTAGCCCCCTTCGGCCACCGTGTCACGCACGCCCTCGTAGGCGCGTTGGAGCGCTTCCAGGGTCTGGGCCAAATCTATGATGTGAATGCCGTTGCGTTCTGTGAAGATGTAGGGACGCATTTTGGGGTTCCACCGGCGAGTCCGGTGCCCGAAGTGAACGCCAGCTTCCAACAGGTCTTTCATTGTGATTTCCATCATTTGTCTTCTTCCTCCTTTGCGTGGGTTTTAGGCGTCCGCACCCGTCATCCTCCGCCGGAACCCCAGCGTTGCCGAGGCACCCCCGCCGGAGTCGAGGTGCGTGCTTGATCCGGCAACACACAACAAAATCCCCCTATTTCTGGCGAAATAGGGGAAGCATTGACACAAGCGACGCAAAGTATAGCACAAGGGGACGAATGAAGCAAGTAATACTCGGCTACACAGTTGATTTGTCCAAAGCCCAGTTGTCAAACCCCTAGTAGACGTATTATAATGAGCAAGACGGTAACGCTCGGTGTACCACAGGCTCCGCTTTCAGGACAGCGTTCTGTTCAGGGGTGCCTTGAAGGGGGGCGCCGTCCGGAAACCCGGAATCACCATGACCGCACCGGCCATCCTGGTTCAAAATCTTTCATACCGCTACCGGACGCGCGAGACGTTCGCGCTGCGGCGGTGTTCGTTCCTGGTTCAGCAAGGGGAACTGGCGCTGGTGGCCGGTGCCTCCGGCTGTGGCAAGACGACTCTCATGCGATGCCTCAACGGCCTGATCCCCCGCTCGTACAAGGGTGGCGAATTGAGCGGCACCATTCGGCTCCTGGGCAAGAATCCCGCCCCACTGAAGCTGGCCGACATCAGCCGCATGGTCGGCACGGTGCTTCAGGACCCGGAGAAGCAAATCGTGGGGGCCTACGTGCTGAACGAAGTGGCCTTTGGGCTGGAAAACTTGGGACTCCCCCGCGATGAGATCCTGCGCCGCGTGAACCACATCCTCGACTTTCTGGAGATTACCCACCTGCGCGACCGGCCCACCTTCGCCCTCAGCGGCGGGGAAAAGCAGAAGGTAGCCATTGCTGGCGTGCTGGTCATGGAGCCGGAGATTCTGCTGCTCGACGAGCCGCTGGCCAACTTGGACGCCGAGAGCGCGGCCGAGGCTCTCCAACTCGTGCGCCGCCTGGTTGACGCGGGCAAGACCGTGGTGCTCATCGAGCACCGCATCGAGGACGTGCTGGCGGCTGAGCCCAGCGTGGCGCTTTTCCTCGAAGGAGGAGAACAGCAATACTTTGGCGACCTGGAGGGATTTTTGGCTGCTGTCAGCCCATTCGACGTGAAGCTGCCAGCCCCGGCGGCCCTCAAGCGCCTGCGCGAACTGGGTCAGGCC
>WFWG01000266.1 GCA_015491235.1 Ardenticatenaceae bacterium | reverse complement strand
GGCCGCGCCTTCCGCGATGCGGCGCAGGGCCTCGCCCAGGTTGCGGCAACCGCACACGACGGGCACTTTGAACGCGTGCTTGTCGATGTGATGCTCCTCATCGGCCGGGGTCAAGACCTCGCTCTCGTCGATGAAGTCCACGCCCAGCGCTTCCAGGATCTGGGCTTCCACGAAGTGGCCGATGCGGCACTTGGCCATCACCGGGATGGAGACCGCTTCCATAATCTCCAAGATCTTGTCGGGGTCCGCCATGCGGGCCACGCCGCCTTGGGCCCGGATGTCTGCCGGGACCCGCTCCAATGCCATGACGGCGCAGGCGCCCGCCTCTTCGGCAATACGGGCTTCCTCCGCGTTGGTCACGTCCATGATCACCCCGCCCTTCAGCATCTGGGCAAGGCCCACCTTCACCCGCCACGTCCCAACCAGCCGCTCGTCGGTAAACATGGTAGCCCCTCCGGTAATCCCTAATTCTCCAATCTCCAACCTCTAATCTCCAGTCTCCACTCTCGAGATTAGAGATTGGAGATTTGGAGATTCAGTACTCGATGCCCGGCTGGGCGCGGATGCCCGCGTCCAGGGGGTGCTTAATTTTACGCATCTCCGTGACCAGGTCGGCAAAGTCGATGAGGGGTTGGGGCGCGTCGCGGCCGGTGATGATGACGTGGGTCATGGGCGGTTTGTGGGCCTGGAGCCAGGCGATGACGTCGTGGACGTCCAGCCAGCCGTACTTGAGGGGGTAGGTGAATTCGTCCAGCAGAATCAGGTCGTACTCGCCGCTGGCGATCTTCTCCTGGGCCAGGCGCCAGCCGTGTCGGGCTTTGGCGATGGTCTCGTCCTCGTCCTTGGAGAGCCAGGTGAAGCCGTCGCCCATTTTGTACCACTCGATGCCGAGTTTGCGCGCGGCCTTGACTTCGCCCCAGTTGCCCGCTTCGTGCTTGATGAACTGGATGACGCAGACGCGCATCCCGCGGCCCCAGGCGCGCAGGATCATGCCCAGGGCTGCGGTGGTCTTCCCCTTGCCGTGACCGGTGTGGACGATGACCAGTCCCTTGCGGATGCGGTTCCTACGTGGGATGCGCTCACTCATTTGACCCCTCCTCCGCCCATGTTTGGGAAGGCAGGCCGTGGCGGGGCAACTGCCGAAGCGCTGCCGCCATCTCCGGCCAGGTGTCGGTTAGACGTCCTTCGGTTTCGCCTCCCTACGGCGTTTTTGGTCTTCCAGCGACATGGCCAACTGCCGGGCGATGTGCACGTGCTTCGGTTCCACCAGGGATGCCCCTTCACTGACGGCCACGTCCCCCGCCGCGCGCACGAGGCCGCCGAGTTCCCGCAGGCGAAGGGTCAGGTGGCCCGGCGAGGCCCGCCGGCGGGCTTCTTCGATGATGGCTTCCACGGCCGCGCGGGTGAAGTGGGGAATGCGGCCGTCTTTGGCGACTTCCTGGGCCACAAAGCGGGCCAGCGCTGCCCGGTTTTCCGGCGTGTCGGGCATCTCGGTGGCCATGAGGACCTCGTACCCGTAACCGCGCACGCGGGAGCGTAAACCTGGGTGCATGTGGGCAACGTCTTCTTCGTTGCCGGCCAGTACCAGCACAACGTCGCAGGGTACCGGTTCGGTGCGCACCATGGAGCCGCTGGAGCCTGGTGAGCGGCCACTGATGGGCATTCGTTTGGTCTGAATAGCCGTTAACAGGTTTTGTTGGCTTTCCGGAGACAACGTGCTCACTTCATCGATAAAGAGCACACCGCCGTGCGCTTGGTGGATAGCACCGGCCTCGACGAGGTGATGTGGTGGGGTTTCCCGTCCACCGGACTGGAAGGGATCGTGTCGAACATCTCCCAACAGCGCACCAGCTTGGAATCCGGTGGCGTCCACAAAGGGGGCGCGACCAGGGACGTGTCGGACCAGGAGTCGTGGCACGTGGGCATCTACACGGGTCCAAGTGCGGGTGTGTCGGTAAAGGACTAAGGTGAGGACGCCTGCAAGGATGGTGGGCCACCACACTCCGGTAAACCAGCCGGCAGCAGCTGTGAGCAGCACGGCCGCGATTCCCAGTAGGAGTAGGATCCGATGGGCGCGCTCGCGAGCCATAGCTTGGCGTCGTGCTCTGGCAACGATCGCAGGTCCGTGGCCGGCAGGAAAGGTGCGAATGCGCGGGGAAATAGGCTGTTCCGGGTTGGGGTAAACTAGAATGTCTTCGAGACGGTCGGGGACGAGAAGTTCGGCCATGGCTTCTGCTATAAGGCTCTTGCCGGTGCCGGGTTCCCCGATGAGGAGCAAGAACCGACGTTGTCGCGCCGCGATCTTGGCCACGGCCACCGCATGGGGTTGACCGATAACCTGGTCAATGCGCTGGGCAGGGATGGGGATCTCGGCCGTTGTACGCCACATATGTGGTGTCTCTTGTGACGGTTCTTGTGATGGTGATGTCGCTTGCAAGATAGGGACCCATTGGGGGAAACGGTGTTCCAGCAGGGTGGAGAGTTTGGCCCACAGGCGCTTGTGTCGGGAGGTGTTGAGGAGCTTTGGAAGTTCTTGACACAGCCGTTCTATTACCGCAGGTGGAGGTGTGGGAAGGTGAAGGAGCGCGATAACTGTGAGGAGCGCGACTTGCTGTATGTAAGGTGATACTTGGTCATTGCGCAGGCGGGCAAGGAAAACTTCCACGGCAGAAGGGTGGTCGTTCAGCCAGGTAGCCAGCGCGCGGGCAACACCCTCGCGCACAAGGCGGTGCGGGTCGTCGGCCAGCTGCCAGAGGGCTTCCTGCGCAGCGGGCGATCTTGCTGCCAGTGTCCCAAGGTGACGGGTGGCCAGCCATCGGGCATGCCACTCCCGATGGCTGGCCAGTAGTAGCGCGTCATCGGCTGAAAACCAGCGTTCTATCAGAGGGAGCAGGGATAACGTCAGTGTTGGGTTGTCAGCTAGGCCTAGGAGTTTGAGCAGCCAGAAACGCATCATGGTATGCCTTTCCCCACGTTATGCCGGTATAGGGGCAAGGGGGTTCTTCCGAGGACGCCTGCCCCACCAGATACCCCCCACCAGACCCAAGAGGACCGGCAATAGGAGGAAACCCAGCACGCGTAGTTTGATGTACAGCGGTGGTGCCAAGCCCACTACGTCGATAGGGGTGTTCAGTTTGAAGGAGGTTCCATCCGCGGTGGTGATAAAGAAACGCAGGTCATGAGGCGCCCCGTCAAAGAATTGCATCCTCAAGGTGGTCTCTCCGTCAGGGATGTTTAGGTTAAAGCGGTACACGGTGTACTCGTCCTCTAAGTGCCAGGCCTCCACAGTTACTTGAGCTGGCAAAGGGTTACCCGCGCTGTCCTGCACCTGCACGCGTACGGTGTTCATGGTACCTACTCGCCCGGTTCCTGGAGACAGGATAACATTGGCGGTCTTTTCCCCTTCCTGGGCACTCAGTTGAACGTCTTCCGTACGTACCGCACTGTCTTGGGGGGGACTACCGTGGGCCCAGGCGACCGGGGTGAAGGCCAGGAAAGTGAGGGTCAGCCCAAGCGCGACACTTGTGGTGTGCGTGTACTGACCGCGGCCGATCCAGTATCCTGACCCTAAGCCCACACTTATCAGGAGGACGACCAAGATGAGAAAATTGCGCACTTCGGCGGGATTTTCCCTTAATTTTAACGTCCCCTTTCCGGACATTTCACGGCCGTCCGGGAGAATAGCCGTCACCTCAAAGGTGTACCGTCCTCGAATAGGGTACATCATCTCCCAAGTGACGGTTCCGTCCGTAGTCCACGTGTCCAGTTCGAGCAGAGGGGTGCCTTCCACCCATGGAAAATCGGTGTTCCACAACCGGGCACGAGCCGGGTTGTCCACGTGAATCCGTACTCGGGCATCACGAATAGGTTCTCCCTTTTCATCCAACAGGCGCACGGTGGTACGGGCCAGTGTTTGGTCGGGGATAATCTGCTTCACTTCCGGCGACGTGGTGATTTCCAACTTGAGCGCCGAGGAACTATGTGCCGGCAACGGGACTGTCAGGCTGCCGAGGACAATGCCCGTTATTATTGCTAGGCCGATAAGCCATGTACGACGGTACATTGATGTTACCTCCTTTTCCGATGTAATGAGCCTATGGGACGACCGCTTGAGGGGTGGGTCGCGTTAGTGACACGGTACAATGTACAGGGCGTGACGGAGTTCGTGGAACGGATCGTGGACGGCTGGGTAGTTGGCAAAGAGCACAGCCCACAGAACAAGGGCAACGAACACGATTACAACAAAGGCCTGCACTACTACGTGGTGCACAAGGGTACGGTGCGCGGTAGCATGATGGTGCTCATGAGCAGGACTCGGTGACATGGTCATAACTCACCTCCTCTAGATGTAAAATGTGATGCTGCACTTGGAATAGAATGGAATGAAGTCGATTCTCCCTCTTCGCTAATGTTCCACCTCAGGATCGAAGCCAAGTTCACCGTCGGACCGGCAACTAACAAGGCAGGAGTAGGGAGGGGTTCGTTTTCCAACATTTGCGGCAGGGATTGAAGAGTGCCCTGCAGTGCGCGTTGTTCCGGAGTGCCCCCCCGGCTGATGAGCATGGCCGGCGTGTCGGGTGACCGGCCCGCGGCTATCAGGGCCCGGCAGATCTCCGGCGTGCGTTTGAGGGCCATCAGCACGACCAAGGTAGGGATGCGGGCCAGGGCTTCCCAATCCGTGGGGCTGCGGGGCTTGCCCGGCGCTTCGTGGCCGGTGACTACCGCGAAGGCCGTGGAAAGCCCCCGGTGCGTCACCGGCACGCCCGCGAGCGCAGGCACCGCAATGGCCGACGTCACGCCGGGGACGATCTCGAAGGGAATACCGGCTTGGGCCAGCGCGAGGGCTTCTTCGCCCCCACGGCCGAAGACGAAGGGATCGCCGCCCTTCAGGCGGACGACGGTGCGGCCGGCACGCGCGTGATCGATCAGCAGGCGGTTGATCGCCTCCTGGCTCATGACATGGCGGCCGGCTGCCTTGCCCACGAAGATGCGCACCGCGTCCGGCCGGGGTTCGTCCAGCAATTCCCGCGGCACCAGCCGGTCGTACAGCACCACATCCGCCTGGCGCAGGACGCGCAGCCCGCGCACGGTGATGAGGTCGGCTGGCCCCGGCCCCGCGCCGACGATGTAGACTTTGCCAAGTGGGGTATTGGGGATTTGGGATTGGGTATCGGGTGGGTAGGCGTGGGTCATGAGCGCCTCCTGTCGGGAGTGGGGATGGGGAGATCAGAGATTGGAGGATTGGAGATTAGAGATTGGACGGTAGGGGCGAGGTGGTCGCGCAGGGCGCGGGCAAGGCGCGGGGAACGGCCGCCGGTGCTGACCGCGAGGACGACCTCGTCGTCCCGGTAGACGGCCGGGACGTGGAAGTCCCCTTCCGCGGGCGCGTCGGCCACGTTGCACCACACGCCCAGCCCGCGGGCATCACGGGCCACCTGGGCGTTGACCGACCGCTGGTCCGTCGCCGCGAAGGCGAGCCGCGCGCCGGCCAAGTCGCCGCTTTGATACGGCCGGGCCACCCACTGCAGCCGGCCTTCCTCGGCCCAGCGGCGCAGTTGGGGGGTAACGCGAGGGCTCACCACGCGCACTCGGGCGCCCACGGCCAACAGCCCGCGCACTTTGCGCTCGGCCACACGGCCTCCGCCGACCACCACGGCCTCCCACGTCTCCGGATGGGTGAGCGCGATGGGGTACACCCGCTTTGGCGAGGGCGGCCTGGCGCCTTCGGGCAGATCCGGAACGGCCGACAGAGTCTGGGTGTACCCGCGCGGGGTGACCATCCGACCGCCGACCAGGCGCGTCGTGCGGTTGCCGATGATGACCAGCGTCAGCATGTCCGCCCACTCCGGGTCGGCCGCTGCCAGGGTGGTCAGCCGGACGTCCTCCCCGGTCCGAGCGACGTTGCGGACAAAGGCGACGGGCGTGTCCGCTTCCCGATAGCGGCGGACGATGGCCAGCGCCTGGGCCAGGTGGTGCGGCCGCCCGCGGCTGCGGGGGTTAAAGAGCACGATGACGAAGTCCGCCCAGGCCGCGGCCACCAGGCGCCGCACGATCACCTCCCACGGGGTGAGCAGGTCGCTCAGGCTGATGGCGCAGAAGTCGTGGCCGAGGGGCGCGCCCACCCGCGCGGCCGCGGCCTGCAGCGCGCTCACGCCCGGATACACACTGACCTCCGGGTGGACGCCGTCCCAGCCTTCCGCTTCCAGCACTTCGAAGAGCGGGGCCGCCATGCCGTAGATGCCCACGTCGCCACTGCTGATGAGCGCCACCTGGCGCCCGGCCCGCGCCAGTCTCACGGCCTCGCGAGCCCGTTCCTGCTCGCTGCCCAGGGGGTAGGCCAGAACGGATTGCTCCGGCCGCAAGATGGGCGCGACCAGGTCTACGTAACGTCGATAGCCTATCACCACATCCGCCGCGACCAGCGCCTCCCGCGCGGCCGGCGTCATGTGCGCCACATCCCCCGGTCCGATGCTCACCAACGCTATTTGTCCCATATGCTCGTCCTCCATGCGTGACGCCGATGCGTGACGCCGATGCGTGACACGTGACACGTGACGCGTGACGAGTGTTGCGTGTTGCGTGTTGCGTGTCACGCGTTACGCGTCACGCGTCACGCCTCCAACGGCTACGGCTACGGTGCAGCGGGTGAAGGTGCGTTTGGGCACGATCAGTCGGCCCTGCGACGCCGCGAGCGCGGCCGGCTCGGCCACGCCGGGGATCCCGAAGCGCGGTTCGGCCGCCGAGGGCGTCAGCCCGTCCCTGGGCACCTGGCGAAGGGCATCCAGGGGCACGACACGCAAGGGCACTCCCAGCGCACGCGCCAGTTCGTGCAGGCCCGCTTCGTCCTGTTTCACCTCCGCAGTGACCAGGGCTGCAATGCTTTCCAGGGCCAACGCGGCTTCCGCGAAGGTCTGCTCCACCGCTGCCCGCAGGTCGGCCGCCGGGGTCCCCCGACGACAACCGATGCCCACGTAGAGCACGGGTGGGTAAAGGACCGTCGGCACGGTCGGCAGCGCCACCCGGCGATGGGTGACGAGGATCAGGCCGGCAACGTCTGGGACCGGATGGTCCCACGCCAGGAAGGTCACGTTCTTGCACCCGGCGAACTGCGCTTTCAGGTAGGCATGCACGGCGTCGGGCAGGTCGGGATCTGCCATGACGGCGACGGGATCGTCGTTGACCAGGGCCGCGGCCACCGGGGTTAACCGGCTGCTGGCTGCCACGCGCCACCCCTGCTCGCGGCC